>MNXM01000308.1:4652-61110 GCA_001872605.1 Armatimonadetes bacterium CG2_30_59_28
GATGCACGGTTTGCGAAGGGAACAGTGGGTGGATGGGGGTAGGTGAGGCAGAACAGAGGTGCGAGGATTGCTGAGCAATGCCGCGTCAGCGCGCTGGGGGCGTGGTGGGGCGCGCCGCAAACAGAGGGAGGCTGCAGTATTGTTTCGGTGCAGCAGGAATGGAGTTATTAGACCAGCCGTCCCGAGGTGTCGGGACGGGCGGGGTGGCGACGAGTGCGCGAAACTGCTGGGGCTCCAGCTTTGTCAGTGGACATCAGGGAAAAACTCCCGCAGTCCGCATATTTCCATCGGGATATTGGCGCAAGGAAGGTTTCCGGGGGATGGACTTCCGTTCCCCCGCCGTGCCGATGTCGCTCACCCATGCTGCAAGAAATGCCAGCCACCAAGGCCGGGCGGGTCGCCCGGATCGTCCTTGAGCAACTCCTTGTGGTTGTCGGCGACCTTGCGGAACGCTGCGGCGTGTTCCTCGATGATCGCTGGGCGGTAGTGCTTGAACCAGGGGATGGAGTAGGTTCGTGCGGCAATCCCTTCGCTCACCGGCAGGCTGCCGGGGGGTTGTCTCAGGTCTCGATCCGTGAAGGCGATTCTCGTCGGCTTCCCGTGGCCATAAACGTCGAAGGTGTTGAACAGCGGATGCAGGTGCAAAGGCTTGTTGACACCGGGACCACACGGCGTTCCTTCGGCAGCGACCGCCTGGGAAAAGCGCGTCACCGACAGCCCACCCAGTTCTTCGGGCCGGTACAGCCCGCGCGCAGCATACCAGCCGCCCATGGTGCTCTTCGAGCGCTTCGCAGGTCGGTGCGCCTTGAGACCGGGGACACCTTCCAGCAGATCCCAGAAGTAATTCATCGCCTTCTGGATTTCAGCGATCCGCTCATCATAGTGCTTGAGCTGCACGCGACCGACCGCGGAGCTCATCTGGTGCATTCGGTATTTATGGCCACCCAGTGGAAGCCCGGCGAGAGGCTGAAGGTATTTCGTGTTGATGTTATCACCGAAGCGACCGTAATGTCCCCAGGCGATGGCGCGCTCGTAGACTTCTCGATCGTTTGTGGTCAGCATGCCTCCTTCACCAACGGCAAGAGACTTCCCCGACATCAGCGACATGGCCGCGACGTGGCCCATAGTTCCCACCTTGCAGCCTTTGTAGCGTCCTCCCTGAGCATGAGAAACGTCCTCGATCACCTTCAGATTGTGTTTGTCGGCTATCTTCGTGATGCGATCCATGTCGCACGGGTAGCCCACGTAGTGAACGACAACGATGGCCTTTGTGTGATCGGTAATGCGGCGCTCGATATCCTTCGGATCGATACAGAGCGTGTTAGGATCGACCTCGGCAAAGACAACCGTTGCGCCGAGAGAAAAACAAGGCAAGCAGGAGGCCCAGTAGGTGACACTGGGGCAGATGATCTCGTCCCCCACGCCCACCTTCAGCCCAAACATGGCCGCCTGCAGAGCGGCAGTGCCGGTGCTGTGGGCCAGCGCGTATTCTGCCTCCTGCCACGCCGCAAATTCCCTCTCAAATTGCAGTGTGACGTCCCATCCCGACATCGCGCCTCGACGAAGGACTCCCACAACGGCTTCTTCGTCCTCAGGCGTAATGATCGGCCAACTGAACATGTCACCGGGGTCGGTTTGTACCGCCTTCGGGCCCCCATTGATTGCCAGCTTTGACTTCTTCTTTGCCAATGTCTGCTTCCTCCCCGTCTGGGAAATAGCGCCACAGATCCGTCTGATGTGACTGGAGCATTACGCTCGGCACAACAGGCAGAATAGTGTCTCTTTCTGCGGTTGTCAAGCGAGGTTGGATTGTGGGTACTCAGGTTTCAGCATAAGGTCTCAACTATGGAAACCGATATCGGTATTCAGTCATCCAGTCCCTACTGGATACCCAAGCATCTGGCTCTCGATGGTCCTAAGTAAATCATCAAATATATTGTCCCCCCCAAAAAACGCAATGCCTGCAAAGATTTGCCTTCATTTTCGTGTTCTCCGTGATCTCTGTGGTGAGAAAATGGGGACAGAATTCATGACGATCTACTTATGCCGCCGATGCTGAGATTTCTATGAAGTGCGCGAGACCGGGCTTTGACGGCAGTTGTCCAAGTTGTGCTATAATTTCCGATGAATTGTCAGAGGGTGGTGTTTACTCAGTTTTGCTGTCTCGTTGTGTGTCGATCCAGATATTCCGGGGAGTTGCGTATTGCCCCGGTTCCTTGGCGAACGGGAAGGGATGCTCGATTGCCCTCTGATCCCGACTCCAACTTACAGACCGACGTTCTGACGATCATCGCCATCCTGCTGGCCCTGACAGCAGTTCTCGCAGCGACCCAAATCGGGCTGCTGACGATGGGTAGAGCGCGAGCCCGAGAGCTGGATGATGACGGATCACGCGCTGGAAGACTTGCCCTTCGCTTGCTCAATGATCGCGCTCGAACCCTCGTCACCGTTCTTCTGTGCATCACGTCGCTCCTGTTTACTGCAGAAGCTCTGGCCACCTGTGCGACTCTTCACTGGCGCTGGGGTATCGTTTTTCCCCTCATCGTTGTCCCGCTGGTTGTTGTACTTTTTGCCACCGTAGTCCCCATCCTCTATGCGTCACAGGAACCGGAAAAGGTATCCCTGCAAACGGCTCCTCTCCTGTACGCCATATGGATCATTCTTGCGCCAGTGACCGCCTGTATTGATTGGACGGCGCGACGCCTGGTGCGATCAGTCGGCGGAGGACCACACGTGGACGAATCCACGATGACCGAGGATGAAATTAAGACTGCCATCGATGAGGCAGAAGAAGTGGGTCTGATCGAGGCGCAGGAACGGGAGATGCTGCACGGCGCTCTGGAATTCTCCGAAAAAACTGTAAGAGAGGTGATGGTCCCGCGAAGTGAGATCGTGGGGGTTCCCGCCACAGCGACACTTCAGGAAGTGATGCAGATCATTGCTCAGGAGAAGCATTCACGCATCCCCGTATACCGCGCGACCCTCGACGATATTTGCGGAGTCATCTACGCGAAGGACATACTCAAGCACATCCGTCTCAGGCAAATGTCATTGGCAGCAGAGCAGGTTGCGCGTCCGCCGTTCTCCATCCCGGAGATGAAACGGGTGGACGCTCTGTTCGAAGAATTGCAGCAGAAACATCGTCTAATGGCCATTGTCGTGGGAGTGGATGGAGGCACTGCCGGTCTGGTCACCGTCGAAGACCTTCTCGAAGAGATTGTAGGAGATATCCTCGACGAACACGACGAGGCGGAGCAGGAATGGGAGCAAATCGACGAGAATACATGGCTGGTGGATGCTGGCATGTGCCTTCGGAAGGTCAACCGGCTATTGGGCATCCATCTGCCCGGGAATGGATACCAGACGCTGGCCGGACTGATACTGGAGCACACAGGGCACCTGCCCAGTGCAGGACAAGAGATCGCCGTGGGAAACGCGCGCGTTGTCGTCGATGAAACAGACGGACAGAGGATCGCCAGGGCGCGACTGGTGAGAACGGTGGAGTACCACTCTGATCCGGACGAGAGGGAGTCAGGGAAGTAGAGATGCAAAACAACACGATTGCAGTCCTGCTGCACGCGCTTGGCATCTTCGTCTGTCTGCTGGGCATCGCCTTCTTCAGCGTCTGTGAGGTCGCGCTGGAGTCGGTGAACAAGATCCGATTGAGAGGTTTGGCGGAACCCGCGTGCGCCGATGCCGATGAGATCGCTACGGCACATCACCTCGCGCGCGAGTCACAACCATACCTCGCTGCTGTGGTCGTGGGGACGAACCTTCCGATTCTCCTCGCGGCAATGCTGATCACTCATCTCGTCGATCATGTCTTCCGCCGACCAGACCTTCTCCCGTGGTGCATTGTGGGAGCAGTGTTGACTATCGTCACGCTCTTTGAGCTGGCCCCAAGAATCTACACAACCCACAACGCGGAACGCGTCACTCTCCGTCTGGGACGATTCGTGCGATTTACGCTGGGGATGTTCCGCCCGATGGCACGGTGCATCATTTCGGTGGGGAATGGACTGTTGCAGATTCTCGGAGCTCGGCCGGGCGTGTTGCACGACACTGTCTCAGAAGAGCAACTGAAGGACCTCGTGGTGCAGGGGGAGGAGGAGGGTGTGTTGCAACGCCCTGAAACCCGCCTCATGGAGAACATTTTCGGCTTCCGCGAAACCCTGGCGCGCGAGGTGATGGTGCCGCGTCCCGACATCGTGTGCCTGCCGACGACGGCTTCCCTCGAGGATGCACTGGAGACGATCGAGACGACCGGGCTGTCGCGGATTCCCCTCTTTGTTGACACTTCAGACAACATTGCGGGGGTCGTCTATGTCAAAGACCTTGTTGTCGAGTTCCTTTCCGATGCGTGTCCACGATCTCTCCGGGAATTGGCACACTCCGTTGTGTTTGTTCCGGAAACAAAGAAGGCCGACGACCTGTTCCGGGAGATGCGAAGCCAACGCACACAACTCGCCATCGTTGTAGATGAACACGGTGGCACCGCCGGTCTCGTGACGATCGAGGACCTCGTGGAGGAGATCGTCGGTGAAATTGTTGACGAGCACGACCAGGAGGAAAGCAAGGTCCGACAAGTTTCCGGGAACGAATTCATCGTGGACGCAAGCATTGATATCCATGACTTGGAGAGTGAACTCGGTATTGACCTGCCCGAAGGCGACTTCGACACGCTGGGGGGATTCATCTACGACCAGATTGACCGAGTCCCGTCCACCGGGGAAACGGTCGATACGGACGACGCCCGTTTCGTAGTCCAGCAGGTGCGACGCAACCGTATTCTCCGAGTCAAACTGATACGCCGGGATTCGCAAAATGAGCAAGGGAGAACGAGCAGAGATTGAAACTGGGAAAACTGAAGAGATACTTTATCGCAGGCGTGTTGGTTCTAGTGCCATTGGTGGTCACTGTCTACGTCTTTATGGTCGCCTTCACATTCCTGCAACATACCGTCGGGAGGCATGTTGATTCCCTCATTCAGCATCTCTTCCGCGTTCGCGTACAGGGGATCGGGGTGGCGGCAAGTGTCCTCACCATATTGCTTGTGGGTGTGCTGACATCCACCGTTATCGGCAGCCGGCTATTTCGGTATGGTGAACGCATCTTCAGCAGAATTCCCGTGGCTCGAGCGATCTACCCCTCCGCCAAGCAGATCATCGAGTTTCTCCTGTCACCGAAGGACCCTCGGTTCCGCAAAGCGGTCGCCATTCCCTACCCTGTGCGGGGAGAGTACGCTATCGGTTTCCAGACGGGAGTGGCGCCTCCGGAAGTCGGAGAGGCTGTCGGCACGCGGATGGTCACGGTTTTTGTTCCCACTAGTCCGTCTCCCATTACCGGCTTCACCATTCTGGTACCTTTAGACGCAGTGATCCCTCTGGACATGAGTATCGAAGAGGCGTTAAAATTCATCGTTTCCGCAGGGGTGCTGGTGACCGAGAACAGAAACGCCGTAAGCGCTGTCCCGACCGCGTCCATTTCCCGCGACGACGTTTGTACGGAATCAAGCACTGATACTCGTTACGGATGAAAATCCATCTTTCCCCCTCACCCTGCCCTTTCCCCATCGGGGGAGAGGGTCGGGGTGAGGGGGTGTTTTCACCCGTAACAAGTATAGACGCGACAGGAGCGCGGGGAAAAAGAGAATTCGCAAACCAAGGAATGTCGTGGAGACCGCCCCCTGCCTACATTCGTCACGTTGCGGGCCCACTCCAACGGAAGGGAGATTGCGGATTGGCTGTAAAAGTCAAAATCAAGAAGAAAACTCCTACCTTGACCCCGGATGACTTTGCGGTGCCGGGGGATCGTAGCGCCCGCCAGATGGCTTACTTGTCATTCGTGGTGGTATCACTCATACTGATCGGCATTGCTTCATCGTTCGGATTCAGGGACAAGAATCCGAGCTGGATTCCCGCAATCGCGGTGACGGTCTGGGTCATTGTTCCCTGGTGGATTTTTTACATACTGCTGCCGCGCCGCTACCGCAGCCGGATTGGTCTGAAGAACCGGGCAATGCCCACGCACCACCCTGAGATCCGCGACCTGGTCTCACGGCAGGCTCGCATGCTCGGAGTCAAGGAACCCGAGGTGTTTGTCATCGATGACGAAGTTGGATGGATAAAGACCTTCAGCGCCGGTCGCCCATACATCGTTGTAACCAAACCTATCATTGAGTTGCTCAAGCCAGCGGAGTTTGCCTGTGCCGTTCTCCGCGAGTTGGGGAAAATCAAGAGTGGGCACGTGCGGGCATTCTCCCTGCTTCACTTCATGGGCAGCACCCCTCGCTTCCTGCGTGGCATCTTCTGCATGCCCGTGTGGTTTCTCCACTTGCTGCTCTGGCAGAATTGGGAAGACGAAGCAGAGGAGACGCTGGATCGACTCCTGCTCATCTATACGCGCAACGCGCGTCTATGCGCGTCAACGATATTGAAGATGGAGGTCGAGCGCGACCCGGTGGTCAACATCTCCCCCGACGAGGTGGAGGACTACCTGAGGCAGCACGACCCTCTACAGGCCACATCGCTTCAGGTTAGCGCTCATTTCAAGATGGGGACGACCATCCACGACAAGCCGGAACTAAATGAACGTCTCAAGTCGTTCGTGGTCTTTACGCAGTCGGATGACTACAAGAACCTGGTGCAGAAGCTGAAAGAGGTCGTCGAATCCCAGAAACCGAGAAAGTGAAGCGGGGAGAGGGTCGGCCTCTGTGGGTTCTCCGTAAGAATCTATCCGACGGGTCGGCTTCCGGCGACGGCTATTTACTCGGACTCGGGATAGGATCCGAGAGTTTTGACAAACGGGCATTGAGATCGCAAAGCATCGAGGACGCGCGCCACCGGCGCGTCCTCCTCGTGGCCTTGGAAATCGATGAAGAAGAGGTATTCCCACGGCATCACGCGGGTCGGTCGGGATTGGATCATAGTCATATTGACGTCTTCTGCGTCCAGGTACCCAATCGCTCTGTGAAGGGCCCCGGGTTGGTGAGGGACGGAGAGAACAATAGATGTCTTATCCCTGCCCGTTGGACGGTTCACGATTTTCCCGATCACCAGGAACCGCGTGCGATTGTTGGTGTTGTCCTCAATATGTTCCTGCAATATGTCAAGCTCGTACACCTGGGAAGCGAGATCGGTACCGATGGCAGCAGCTCCCTCTTCGGTTTTGGCGAGTTCGGCCCCGCGGGCGGTGCTGCTAACGGAGTGCACGGGAACGTGAGGCAAATGCTTCGAGAGCCACACCTGGCATTGTCCGGGGACATGTGGGTGGGAGTATATCTTCGTGATGCACTCCAGCGGGTACCTTGACAGCAGGCAGAGATGGATGGGGAGGTAGGTTTCAGCGCAGATTCTGAGCTGAGTCGTGACGAAGTTGTCGAGGGAACTGGTCACTGCTCCTTCCGTTGAGTTCTCGATGGGCACCACGCCAAAGTCGGCCTTGTCCTGCTCAACTTGCGCGAACACGTCAGGAATCGTTGAGAGCGGTTCCATGGTAACCGATGAGCCGAAATGTTTCTGGCAGGCCACCTGGGTAAAGGATGCGTCCGGGCCGAGGAATGCGACGCGGTGTTGTCTCTCCAGTGAACGACAGGCAGCAATGATCTCTCGGTAGATGTCCTTCAGGTGCTTGGGCATCAGAGGTCCCTGATTGTGAGAAAAAACGCGGTCCAGAACTGCTACCTCTCTTGCCGGGGAGTAACACTCGTGACCCTTTTCCGACTTGAGGTTGCCGATTGCCTTTGCGTGCTTGGCGCGCGTGTTCAGAAGCTCAACGATCTCATGATCGACGGCGTCGATGGCATTGCGCTCCCTCAACATTTTTCCAGCCCAGTCCGTATCTGCATCCATCTACAACCCTCCATGACGCCAGCGACCCATCATAGCATAACGGTCATGGAAATTCCATAAACGGGTGAACTCATGGTTAACGAAGAATGGTACCCCCCCAGACGACGCTACTGGAAGGACGCAACTCAAAAGGAACAGGATATCCCCGGCGACCTGTGGGTGAAGTGCACCGACTGCGGAACCATGCTCTACCGGAAAGAATTCGAGAAGGAGCTGCGTGTCTGCCGCAAGTGTGGGTATCACTTCCGACTGAACGCATGGGAACGAATCGCCATCACCGTGGACGAAGGAACCGTCATCGAGTATCACGACAATCTGGAGGCCGCCGATCCGCTGGACTTCCCGGACTATAAGGACAAGGTGCGGAAGGCACAGGCAACGACCCTCCTCAAGGACGCCGCAGTGGTGGTGCAAGCGGAGATCGAGGGCTATCCTCTCGTCATGGCAGTGACCGACTCGACGTTCATGATGGGCAGTATGAATTCGGTTGTGGGTGAGAAAATCACGCGCGCGATGGAGATGGGCATCGAGAAGCGCCTGCCGGTTCTCGCCATCTCCGGATCCGGAGGAGGCGCCAGAATGCATGAAGGTCTGCTTTCGCTTATGCAAATGGCCAAAACCTCCGGGGGAGCAGCGCGATTGCGCAAGTTCGGGATTCCGTATATTGTTCTCCTCACCAATCCTTCGATGGCTGGAGTTCAGGCGAGTTTTGCATCGCTGGGAGACGTCATCATCGCGGAGCCAGGGGCGCTGATTGGCTTCACCGGGCCGCGTGTTATTGAGCAGACCCTCAAAATCAAGCTGCCCCCCGACTTCCAGAGCTCCGAGTTCCAGTTGGCTCACGGCATGTTGGACGCTGTGGTTCCCAGGAGCGCCCTCCGCGCAACGCTGGCCCAGCTTCTGGAATTCTTCAACGGTTGAGATACAGCGGAAAGCGAGGAGAATCCATGTTAAGTCGTTGGCTACCTATTGAAAAGCCGCTGGTCGAGATTGAGCAAAAGATCGAGGAACTCACTCGTCTCCAGGAAACGAAGGAGATCGACAGCAGCGTCAAGTTGAGCCAGCTCTGCAAAAAGCGGGATCGGCTGATCCCCGAGATCTTTTCCAAAATGACCCCCTGGGACAAGGTATTGATGGCGAGGCACCCGCAACGACCCTACGCCCTCGATTACATCAACGCCATCTGCGGCAGCTACTTTGAGATGCACGGAGATCGGCGCTACGGCGATGATCCAGCAATTGTCTCCGGACTCGGGCGTCTGGATGAACGGTCTGTGGCCATCATCGGGCATCAGAAAGGGCGAGACACGAAAGAGAGGCAGTTTCGCAACTTTGGCTCCGCCATGCCGGAAGGTTACCGCAAAGCGGTTCGGGTGATGCAGTTGGCGAACACCTTCGGGAAGCCCATCGTTTGCCTGGTCGACACCCCGGCCGCTGCCTGCCTGACGGAAGCAGAAGAACGCGGCATCAGCGAGGCCATCGCCCGGAGTCAGATGGAGATGTTCACTCTGCGGGTGCCGGTTATCGTCATCGTCATCGGAGAGGGCGGCAGCGGAGGCGCGATCGGCATCGCCGTTGGCAACCGGGTCTTCATGCTGGAATACGCCATCTATTCGGTGATTCCACCGGAGGGGTGCGCGTCCATCATCTGGAGGGACTCCAGCCGGGCAGCGGAGGCGGCGGCGGCTCTCAAGGTGACTGCCCAGGACGCGCTGCGATTCGGGATCGCCGACGAGATTATACCGGAACCTCCCGGCGGCGCACACAGAAACTTTGACACGATGGCGCTTACGCTGAAGACAAAGATCATTGCGACATTGGATGAGTTGGGGCAACTCTCCCCCGAGGAGTTGGAGGAATCGCGGTACCAGCGTTTTCGCAAGCTGGGTGTGTATCAGCAGACTGTCGAGAAGGCCGTCGTGACACAAACCACGGCGCCCGTGACTCCGCCCGACAATGGTTCAGGCCGCGCGCCCGAGGAGATCCTGGCGGAAGAGAGCGTGCCACCGGAACCACTTCCAGCATCCGCGGAAACCTGAGCCTTCCGCGGAATTCCTGCTACCACGCACAATTCAGCATACAGGAGGTTACACTTTGATGTCCCCATATCCCGGCGAATTGAGTGTCCCTGCTCGCGTCCTTCTCGGGCCAGGTCCCAGCGAAGTTCACCCCAGAGTTCTGCGCGCCCAGAGTGCACCCCTGGTGGGGCACCTCGATCCATTCTTCCTGGATCTCGTCAATCAGGTGAAAGATCTGCTGCGATGGGTTTTTGAGACTGAAAACCGAATGACATTCCCCGTTTCAGGAACCGGCACCGCCGGAATGGAGAGTTGCTTCGCAAACCTGCTCGAACATGGTGACCGTATATTGGTGTGCGTGAACGGGTACTTCGGCACACGGATGTGCGACATAGCGGTCCGTTGCGGCGCCGAGGTCACTCGCATCGACCAGGAGTGGGGGAAGGCGTTCGAGCCATCGGCCATCGCCAACGCGCTAAAAGACAACGCCTTCAAGGTCGTTTCCATTGTTCACGCTGAGACCTCCACCGGTGTGCTGCAACCACTGGAAGAAATCAGCAGACTGGTACACGACGCGGGTTCAATGCTGCTGGTTGATACGGTCACCTCACTGGGGGGATGTCCTGTGGAAATCGACAAGCAGAACATCGATGCCACTTACAGCGGGTCGCAGAAATGCCTGAGCGCACCGCCGGGGATTTCTCCCGTGTCCTTTTCTGAGATGGCCATGGACTGCATCCGGCGCCGGAAGACCGCGGTGCAATCGTTCTACCTCGACATGACCCTGATCGACAAGTACTACGGGTCGGGTCGAGCCTATCATCACACCGCCCCGATCAGTTCCGTGTATGGATTCTACGAAGCGCTGCGGCTGGCGCACGAGGAAGGCTTGCAGCGACGCTTCGAGAGACACCAGCGAAACCACCGAGCTCTGGTCGCCGGGCTTGAGGCGATGGGGCTCTCGATGCACGTCGACGCGAGTGAACGCCTATGGATGCTCAACACCGTTCAGGTCCCGGAGGAAATCGACGACGCCGATCTGCGAACCCAACTCCTCACCGAGTACGGCATCGAGATCGGCGGCGGGTTGGGTGACCTCAAGGGGAAGGTTATGCGCATCGGGCTGATGGGGCACAGCTCCAACCGGAGGAATGTGACGTTGCTGCTTTCGGCGTTGTCCGTTCTGCTCAACCAGAGAGGAATCAAGGCTGATGCAGACACGGCACTGGCCGCTGCAGGTGAAGCCTTTGAGTCGTGAGCGCGGACTCACAGAGTCCGAACAGTCTCATCGACTGCTCCACACAAAATCAATGGGAGAAATGATTATGAATGAGTCAGGGATCGCTCAATCTCTCGATGCCCTCGTCGTGGATGGTACTCGACCACGGGAGATCGTTGCTCCCACTTCATCCCAGGAAACCGCGGAAGTATTGAGGGAAGCTGGCGGGAAGGGCAGGGGCGTTATCCCGGCCGGGAACGGAACGAAGCTCCACATCGGCAACCCTCCAACCCGATATGACTTGGCTCTCTCAACCCGAGGCATGACCCAGTTGGTTGACCTCGACCCGGAGAACCTCACGGTGACTGTTCAGGCTGGAATGAACTTCGCTGAGTTGCAGCGCATCGTCGGAGAAAAGCGCCAGTTTGTCCCCATCGATCCACCTTCGACAGACAGAGCGACCGTGGGTGGAGTGACCGCGGCAAGGTCCTGCGGACCGCGTCGATTTGCCTGGAAGAGTCCGCGAGACATCATTCTGGGAATGGAGGTTGCGTTGGCGAACGGCGAGGTTGTCAAAGTGGGCGGAAAAGTCGTGAAGAATGTTGCGGGGTACGATGTCACCAAACTCTTCGTGGGTTCCTTCGGAAGTCTCGGAGTCATCACTGCGGTAACGCTGAAAACGATGGCGCTGTCGGAGACTAACGCAACCATCAGCGGCTCAGTCGCCAGCCTGACTTCCCTGCGGAACGCCGCGTCTCAGTTGCTTGACAGCCACCTTATGCCGACGGCCATTGTGGGGATGAACGGCGCCGCGGCAGCTCGCATCGGTGTGGGAAACAGAGCAGCGCTTGTTGTCACGTTCGAGGGGCTTGAGCGGGCCGTCACGCGACAGACTACGGAAACCCGCGATCTCATGGACGCCCACGGCGTTCAGAACCTCGGAATCGCGACGGACAGCACCCGCATCTGGCAGCAGGTAGCTGATTTTGCGGTTCCACCATGCTCTCCACAGCAGCCGGGAGAACCTGCGACAGTTCGAGCCGTTGTGAAGTGCGCCCTGCCGCTGACTGAGATGAGCGAATTCATGCAACAGACGGAACAAATGGCAGAGGAGGCAGGGCTGGAAGCAGAAGTCGTCGGCTGGCTGGGAACGGGAACCGTTTACGTCAGGGCCGCTTGTGACGTGAGCCACAACACCAAGCTGCCAGGTTTCGCTCAACGGATTGCAGCGGACGCGCAGGAAAGGCAGGGGCACTGCGTTGCCGAATATCTGCCACCGGAGACGAAACACGCCATCGACGTGTGGGCCTGCCTCCCTCGAGAGCAAACGCGATCTCAAGACGACTTTGAATACACACGCAAAATCAAGGAGCAAATGGACCCCCACTCCACCTTGAGTCCCGGGCGGTGGCTTGGGCGTCTCTGAGACGGACAGCGCGAACTCGCAGAGTTCGAAGATTCCTGACGACGAACACGCGGGAGTTTGTGTCTGTCAAGTAAGCTTCGCGACCAGCGCCTCAAGCGCTCCGCTACTTCTGCCGCGCACGCAAACGCTCTTCTGCCGCGACTTGTGTCCCGCTGTAATTTCAATCTGTGACTTGGGGACCCCCAGCCAGTTGGAGAGGGTCTCGACTACGGCGCGGTTGGCTTCGCCCTTGTCGGGTGCAGCGGTGACGTGAACGATTAACGCTCCGGCGCGGATTCCCTCCACCGAGTTCCGGCGCGCCTTTGGCTTGACAGAAACCCGACAACGGATGCTGCCGTCGCTCTCATGGACTTCAAGGCTGTGAGAATGAGCGGTCACGATGCTCCCGCCTGCCACTATGTCTCCGCGTGTGCACCCACCATCGCCCAGTCGATGAGACGCGCCCTGGGGGTGGTCACGTCCCCATCGACGACGGAGTTCCCATTCCCATCACCCCGCGTAGCGAAGTGGTCAGACCTATCGTCGGTGTCACACGTTGCTGCGCTCAACTGCTGGTCGGGATCGGTCTCAGCGGACAGGTTCCCATGGAAGGTCGGAGGGATCTCCGCCTCCGGAGGGTCAATCTGATGCCGATCCAGCATCTTGTGGTAGGTCTCGAGTAGCGCCTTGAACTCCAACTCAAAACACACTCTCTGCTGTCGGAGGTCCGACATACTTACTTCCAGTTCGGCGACCTGGGA
This sequence comes from Armatimonadetes bacterium CG2_30_59_28, assembly GCA_001872605.1. Taxonomy (GTDB): domain Bacteria; phylum Armatimonadota; class Abditibacteriia; order CG2-30-59-28; family CG2-30-59-28; genus CG2-30-59-28. The sequence continues at coordinate 17,906 of MNXM01000308.1, forward strand.
GCGGGCCTTGTCGGTCATCGCACGGCTCTGGTGTTCTGCGTCAGCCACGATCAGCTCCGCCCGCTTCTCGGCCCCCCGCTTCGTCTCTTCCGCGGTTCGCTGAGCGACCACCAAGGCGTTCTGCATCGTTTCCTCGATACGCTCGAACTGCCCCAGGCGTTGTTGCAGAGTTTCCACCTGATCCCGCAGGTGCGCATTCTCTGTGACTACCTTCTCAAAATCCTGCGAGGCCTGACGCAGAAAATCCTGCACCTCATGATCGTTATATCCCCGGAATCCGCGACGAAACTCGCGATGTAATATGTCCAGTGGGGTTACTGGCATGGGATGCACCTCGATTCGGAATGCTTTCTCGATCATTCGTATTGCCCAAGCTCAACGGAACGCTCGGTGGCGGCTTTCACGGCGTTCATAACGGTGGCGCGGAACTTACCGCGCTCCAATTCATAAATCCCGGCAATGGTCGTCCCCCCCGGGGAAGTCACCATGTCCTTCAGTGCGCCAGGATGTCTTCCAGTTGTCAGCACCATCTCCGACGCGCCCTTGACGGTCTGCGCCGCAAGTTGAGCCGCCACCGACCGGGGCAGCCCCATGCGGACGCCCGCGTCTGAAAGGGCTTCAATAAAGAGATAAACGTAGGCAGGTCCACTCCCACTCAGCCCCGTCACCGCGTCGAGCAGCTTCTCATCCACTTCCACGGCAATCCCCACCGCCTTCAGAAGTGCCGCGGTGATCGCGAGGTGCCGGTCGGTGGCGTGGGTTCCCGCGGCGAATCCCGACGCCGACTGTCCTACCAGACAAGGAGTGTTTGGCATCACGCGAATGACGGGAACGCCTTCCCTCACCAGTGACTCGATCCGACTGATGCAGACGCCCGCCGCGATCGAGACAAGCAGTTGCGAAGGGTCGAGCGCGCCTCCGACCTCGCTCAACACGGCGGGCACAATGTTGGGTTTGACGGACAGCACAACCACCGAAGCATTCCGTACCGCCCGCCGATTGCTGGTAGTCGTCCGAACGCCTGTCTCCTTCTTAAGCGTGCTCAGGGCCGCGGAGTCAATATCCGCAGCGACAATCTGCAGGGGATTGTAGTCGGCTCCGGTAATCAGCCCTCTGATTAGCGCCTGCCCCATGGCCCCGGCGCCGAGAAAGGCGACGATACTGTTGTCAGGCATTCTGAACTCCCCCCTGTTGTCTCTCGCCATCATGAAGGGCAAAGTAGTACCGGGTCTACGAGTTGCAGGAAAACAAGCTGGCACGCTCGAAGGAATCGGACCCGGTCTGCTGCCGATCGTTGATCTGTGTGGCTTGCGGTGCAGCCCTCAGACTCTCTCTGAAGCCGTTGAGAAACAGCCCATGGTCCTCGAGGTGGCTCTTCTCTTCGGAAGTGATGTAGAAGTCCTGAGGCAGGAATAGGAAGAGGCGTTCCCCCACCTTATGGGAGTGGCCGTCCACGCCGCAGCAAACACCGGACAGCACGTCGACCATGCGGCGTCCCATGTTCGAATCAACATTCTGGAGGTTAACGAAAATCGCCGCTCCGGACTTGAGGTAATCAGCGGCAACTGCCGCATCATCATAGGACGCGGGCTGGAGGGTGTAGATGGACTTCTCCCGGGGAGATGGGAACTTCAGCAGCTTGATCTGGCGCTTCCGAGTAGGCGCGGCGTTACCGTTACCGTTACCGTTCTCTTCTTCCTCATAGTCTTCCTCATAGTACGCGTTCTGATACTCCATGCCCAATAGGTTCTTCATTGCTGCGACGAAACTCATAGCTTTGCTGCCTCCTTGATGTGATGTCTACTGCTTGGATGCCGTCTTGCCGTAGTGCGATGTTTTTTCGTGGCGTGTAGAATTAAGTCTGGGGCATTTTTCCCTGGACCGCTCAACTTCGGGGGCCGAAGATGCCAGTGCCTACCCGAATGATATTTGCCCCCTCCTCAATAGCGACGTCAAAATCATTGGTCATTCCCATGGAAAGGTATTGCATACTAACTCTGGAAATGCCTCGATGGTCCATTTCATTTGAGAGAGTTCTCATTTCCCGGAAATCGCGCCTGCTCTCTTCCGGGTTTTCTCGAGCCGGCGGAATTGCCATCAAACCAACCACAGCAATGCCTGGCAACCCACTGATGGCGGACAGCAGCTCCGCCAATCTCTCGGGAGCAACGCCCGACTTGCTCTCCTCGTAACCAAGATTCACTTCCACCAGACCGCGAATCACTCGGCCAACCAACACTGCACGCTTGCTGATTTCTTCCGCCAACCCGACTCGGTCCATCGAATGCACCCAGTCGAACACCGGCACAACCTGTCGAACTTTGTTGGTTTGCAGATGACCTATGAAATGCCGCTCGATTGACGCAGGGAGCAAGCCAACTTTCTCCAGTGCTTCCTGAACGTAGTTCTCACCGACATGCTTCAGCCCGGCTTCCACTGCCTGACAGATGCGTTCAGGCTTCACCTGTTTGGCTGCTCCAACGATAATGACTTCCTTCGGGTCGCGCCCCGCGCGTTCACATGCGAGCTCCACGCGCTGTCCGATTGCCCTGAAGTTGTCGCCAACTGTCATCATCGCACTTCACTTGAGTGACGATGATTATAACAAATGCAGAGGGTCAATACAAATCGACGTAAGAATGTGGGGGAATTGTTGTTGCGAAGGTCGTCTCTCCGCGAGACTCCCTTTCTCAACCGGAGTCTTTTGGCCGGTGCGAGGCCCAGGGGTGCGCAAATACTCCTGCGTCACGCTAACGAGGGGTGGCAGCAAGGAATCTTGCCGCCCTCATACCGAATCCCCGCCTCAGTAGAGCGAGGGGCGATCGACTTGCGCGGGGTCGCTTGTGGGTGTTTGCCGAACGTGCCGTCTATGCGGCGCCGCCCGCGATGGCTGGCACAATGGACACCTCGTCTCCATCCTTGACCGGGGTATCCAATCCGTCCAGAAAGCGCACGTCTTCTTCATTGACGTAGATATTCACGAAGCGTCGCAACTTGCCACTCTCTTCGCACAACCTGTCCTTGATTCCGGGATATTCCTTCTCCAGTCCGTCGATGATCTCAGAGAGCTTTTCACCATCGAGCTGGATCTCCCCCTGGTCTCCCGTCAGTTTCTGCAACGGTGTCGGTATGCGTACTGCAATGCTCACGGTTCTTCACCTCTTCGGATTGTTGACGATCGTCCGCAGACAAATCGTCGGTGTCGGGAGTCCACTGCTCCCTGCCGCCAAGCGGCCACGTCATGAATTCTCAGCTCCCCAATGCGGTGGCCGGGAAACCATGTATAATCTGAACTGATTCCGGGGGTTCGTAAACAACCGGGTCACTATTCTATCTCTTAGAGGCGGGTTGCGCAACAGACGCTCCCATGCCCTGCCATTAGGCTTCGCCGCGCGCGATGGCAGCAGACTGAATCTGGTCGGTTTTCTTGAAGCGCGGGTGAGGGCGGCTCGACTCGAACTCTCCGAGTTCGCGGAGTTTCGCCTTCCCTGGATATTTCGTTCGGCGTGATCCCAACGAGTCGGGATAGACAATTCTCTTGAGGTGGCGCTCGTCCGGAGGACAGGTGTCACAGCGGTACCGATGTCCGCTCTCTCCCCCTGAAGCGCACGGTCTCGCTGTACCCCACGCGTTGCAGGAGTTCGGCAGCAAGATTGTAGTGCCTCCCGATGTGGCTGGTCTGGTGGGCATCGTCGTTGATTAGAACAGGAATGTTCCGCTCAATACACTGTGCGAGAATCGTTTCCGACGGATAGGCTTCTGCGCAGGGCTTGTCCCAGCCTGCTGTGTTCACCTCGACGGCGAGGTCTGCCGCTGCGATGGCATCCAGCGCATCGGTAATCCTGCCCGACAGGTCGATGGTGGGGTAGTAGGCAAACTTCTTAGGAAGGTCAATGTGACCCAGGAAATCAACCCGCCCCCACTCAGCAAGCTGCCGTAGACGTGTCCAGTAAGCCTCATGAACCCCGTCTATCTGGTCCTGCGTCAGCGGCGTCCAGTAGGAAGCATCCGCGTCGACAGGAAAGTCGTCCACGTAGTGAATAGACCCAACGATGTAATCGAGTCGCCCAATGTGAGACCCCAGTCGCTTCTCCAGTAGTCCACACGTTTCTGGAAAGAAGTCGATTTCCACGCCGAGCCGAACCGGCACCCGGGCACCCTCACGCACCTCGCAGACATCGTCCAGATACTCCGAAACCGATGCCAGCGGCATGGACCAGTCGACCTCCACGCCGTCCGGACGGAGAACAAAATGGTCCGACACGCCGTACTCCGCCGCTCCCGCGGCTTCCGCGGCAGCGACCATCCCTTGGATGGAACACTTTCCGTCGCTCCAGCGGGAATGGGTGTGCAACGATGCGTACATAATTCAATCTCCTTGTGGCAGACCGCGCTCACGTACTGGGGACCCACTACGGGAGCCGCTACGGCCTGCATACTGGACAAGGCTCGTACTTGTTCTGGAGTGCTTGCTCCCTGTCCGGAAAAGCAATCATCTCCTTCGCTTCAGGGATGTCGGGGCAAAGTGGACGATGGAAGACTCTTCGGCGCGTATCTCCAACAAACTGGCGGGGCGACGATGGGAGATCAACGAGCGTTTCCCCAACTGGAGTAATGGCTTTCCGAGAGGATGTTGGCGCACCTCCACCGGGTTCCCCCCAGCCCTCCACCGCCTCGGGGGACGCGTCGGGTGCCGATTTCGCTGACGCAGACGGCGGGGGGGGAGCTCGAAGGGATTGGGTGGGCTGAGGGTGTAGCTCCTCGGAGTTCCGGTACTGGAAATAGGTGATGACCGCGCCAACCGCCACATACAAAACGATCAGACCGCCACACCCCAGACAGCCTTTAAGGGCGATGTTGGCGGGGCGTATTGCCTTCTTCTTCTCACTGCGCATGCCGCTCCGCTCTCATTTCAGAAACGGATTGGAGGACTTCTCCCGCTCGACGGTCGTTTCCGGCCCATGTCCGCAGTACGCCGTGGTGTCCCCGGGCAAGGTGAGCAGTTTCGTCCGGATCGACGCGATCAACTGAGCATGGTTCCCTCCGGGCAAATCGCTTCTGCCCACCGATCCGGCAAACAGCGCGTCACCCACAAACACCGTCCCCTCACCTTCGCAGTAGAAAGCCGCGCCACCCGGAGAATGGCCGGGGATGTGCAGAACTGAGAACTCCATCGCCCCAACCGTCAGCGCGTCCCCGTCCTGCAGCACGCGGTCCGGCGCTGGAGAAGGCTCACCAATATCGACGCCCATCCAGAAACACTGGTCGGTCAAGGCCTCTAACAGGTCTATATCTCCTGCATGGATTGCCAGCACGCCGCCGGTCTCTCGAATGAACTGCGCGTTCGAATATATGTGGTCCCAGTGCCCGTGTGTATTCAGAATCCAATCGACGTTCCACTCACGCTGCCTGACAGTATCGAGCATTTCGTCGCTGTCGATGCCCGGGTCGATGATGAGACACCGCCCAGACTCTACATCGCCCACGATGAAGCCATTCGTGTCTACCGGCCCGAATACATGCTTGCTGACAATCACGCCATCACGTTTCTTCGCGTCGTCCGTGGTGCCCTGGGAGCATAGTAGGAGGTTGGGGCAGGCAAGGATCACGTGCCCTTGCCGGTAGCCGGGGTTACATCCGGGTTGTCTTCGAAGTACTGTGCGTTGATCTGGATATATTCTTCCCACTCCGCGGGGACGTCGCCCTCCTCGAAGATGGCTTCCACCGGGCACTCCGGCTCACAGGCCCCGCAGTCGATACATTCCTCCGGATGGATATAGAGCATCTTCTCGTCCTCGTAGATGCACTCAACCGGGCATACATCCACACAGGCCTTGTCCTTGGTGTCGATGCACGGTTCACAAATAATGTACGCCATTGCAGACCACTCCTCCTATTCGATCCGTCACTTCAGCCCATCGGCAGCGGAACCGATGAGTCACGTAACAAATTGACCTATGGGGATGTATTTGACAAGACCACGCCATGTCCGGTTCGGGCATGGCATCGAGAACGCCAAATCATCCGCCGATACGTTCAGCAACTGCTTTGGCCACCGTGTAAATGTCACCGGCTCCCATGGTGAGAATGAGGTCCCCCGGGGCGGCGATACTCATCAGACGTTCGCAGATTGCGTTCCTGTCGGCGATGTACTCGACCGGTCTACCGTCAGTGTTCCGTCGAATGGCAGCCGCAACGGCCTCACCGGTGACCCCCGGAATGGGATCCTCATGGACCCCGTAGATTTCGTTAATGATGACGTAATCCGCGTCCGCAAAAGCCCGACCGAAATCTTCACAGAGCGCCTTCGTTCGGGAGTAACGATGGGGTTGGAACACCGCTATCACGCGCCCGGGCTCAAACCCTTTTGCTGCGGCCAGAGTTGCGGCAACCTCGGAGGGGTGGTGGGCGTAGTCGTCAACGATCCAGATGTCGCTCGTCTTCAGGATCGTCTGCCAGCGGCGGTTGATTCCGCGAAACTGCGGCAGAACCTCCGCGATCAGCCCCATATCCACACCGACCGACTCACACATCGCTATCGTGCCCAATGCGTTAAGGACGTTGTGCCTTCCCGGGACGCTCAACTCCATCTCCTGCGTAACTCCCGCCCTCTTCTGCAACTGGAAGGCAACTCCCGTCAACGTGGGTTGCCAGTGGGATGCAGAATAGTCAGAGTTCGGCCCCAATCCGTATGTTACAACGGGACACTCAACGGCGGAGCCGTCAACCACTTTGGCGACGTTGCCGCATTGGTAGCACGCCACCAGCGCGCCAGTCGCTGGGATTCTCGATACAAAGGAGCGGAAGGTCTCATACAATTTTTCTTCCGTCTCAAAGTAGTCCGGATGGTCGAGCTCAACATTGGTCACTACGGCGCGTTCTGGGCGCAGATTCAGCAGGGAACCATCCGATTCGTCAGCCTCAACAACACAAAACTCACCCCTGCCAAACTTGGCATTGCCACCGATGTCATTCAGTTCGCCCCCAACCAGAACCGTGGGATCGAGTCTGGCACGTTCCAGCACAAACGCAATCATGGAAGTTGTTGTGCTCTTCCCGTGCGTCCCGGCGATGGCAATGCCACGTTGACGATCCATGATCGCTGCAAGCATCTCGGAACGATGAGCAACCGGAATGCCGTTCGAACGGGCCTGCTGCAACTCGACGTTACCTTCAGGCACCGCGCTGGAGCAGACCACCACGTCGGCCCCATTGACGTGGAGGGCATCGTGACCCACGTGGATCCTCCCTCCAAGCGCAGTTAGCTTCTCCGTGATGGAGGACTGCTTCAGATCGGAACCGGAAACCTCATATCCAAGCTGCAGCAGGACCTTGGCGATTCCGCTCATCCCAATCCCGCCAATGCCTATGAAGTGGACCGATTCAACCTCTTGGAGAGAAGGCAGCGCTCGTACACCCCCACTCGGAGGTGTGACGGATTCACCGATACGGCCGGCGGGAGAGATAGACTGCTGTGATGGAAACTGCATCGACTGACCTCATTGATCTCTGATCGGGAATCCTGTCGGCGAGTGTCACCGATGTCAGAACGTCGGTCTGACATCGGTGCAGGTATTTTACACTCCGTGGAGACGCAAAGCAACTACTGAGGAATTATTTGTGCAGGGATCACGACGCTCCGTGACATCGTTGCACTCTTGGGAGACCGTGTGAGACTTCAATCTGCGGGTGGCTCGGGATCACAAACCTCACTCCTCGCAGAATTGCGCCGTCTGTCGAGAGCGTCCTGCACCGTTTGCCGGATAGTCGGGTCATCTTCACTCTCCAGAATTTCTTCCAGCACCCGCGTCTGCTTTTCATCAAATACTGAGCGGTGAGTCTCCGGATTCGTCGGTGCAGGAACAGCGCGCAACGCGGGTCCATTCGGCGAAAGAGCTCCTACGCCGATATCGTCGTCGGTAGTGCTCCGCGCTCGCCTCAGTGCCTCCTGTAGGCAACGTCCGCAGGTGATGGACAAAAGAACAACGGTGGCAACCACCACCACCAATATGCCGGCAATCCCTTTGAAAAATCGCAGAGGGTCCGCATGGGGAAGGACGTGATACAGGTACTTGTGGGTCTGAATCCCCAGCAGGACAGGCACAACAATAAACAGCAAAAGTGATAACGCAAGGAGCGACAGCAAAGCGACCAGGCTCCCGATTTTCGATTTGCGCATCAAGAATCCCTCATCATGGAACGTGGGTATCATACCACATCGCGGAACAGCGAGACAACGTACACCACACGCCCGAATTGCTGCTTGTGCGCGCCAGGCTCCACAACGTTACTTGCGCTTCATGGCAAAATGGGGAAGAATAGTGTCAGACAACTAACCAATGCTCACGCCTTTCTCCAACCGAACCGAATACTTTGAGCAGAATGAGTCGGAAATCGTCGTCTCCATTTTCCGAACACTCGTTCTGATTCTGCTGGTCGTCACTCCACGGTTTGCCCCTGTCGTTCAAGCCGTCAGCCCGGACGCGTACGTCCTCATCATCTTTGCCGCGGTCTACAATCTACTCACAACGATCACTTTTCTCAGGCAGATTGACCTGCCGTTCCGTCGGCATGCGATGGTCATCACCGACATGTGCCTCGTCACTCTGTGGATCAGCGTCAGCCCTGGCGAAAAACGAGACCTCTTCCCTCTGTACCAGCTGGTCACCATCATCGCCGCCATCTGGTTCAAGGTCCTCGGCGCGGTGGTGGTTGCCAGTTTTGCCAGTTTCTCGTACATTCTCATCTATGTGACCAGTTCCCTGGATCCTCTTGCTGCCTTCCAGCAGAGCCTGACACTCCACATTCCCTTCCTGTATCTCGTTGCCCTTCTCAGCGGCTACCTGGCCGAGGCGCAAGAATGGGAACGGTCTCGCAGAATTGAGACACAGCTTCTCGTCTCCGACTACGAACGGGAAATGAGCATGTCCAGAGATATTCAGAAGCTGATGCTGCCCGGGCGTCTCCCGAAACTGCCCGGCGTCGATTTGTCAGCGATGACACGCGTCGCGCGCGTGGTTGGAGGGGGCGACTACTACGACTTGGCGCGCTTTGACGATCATCAGTTCGGTCTCTGTATCGCCGACGTTGCCGGGAAGAGCATTCGGGCGCAAATCCGCCTGCCGCTGCTCAAGTATGCTTTCCGGGCGGTTGCCCCGATCTATCGGGAGCCCGTCGTTGTGGTGAGGCGGCTGAATGAGATGGTCTACGAGGACCTCCAACCGGAAATGTTCATCGCCATCTGCTATGCCCTCGTTGACGTGGACAATAACACCGCCCGACTGTGCATTGCCGGACACAGTCCCCCCCTGCGATTCCCGGCAGGTGAGAACCCATACGAATTGCTCCCAACCGGAGGACTGCCGCTGGGCGTCGATGTGTCTCCCCGATATGAGGAGGTTTCGGTTCGCTTTACCCCGGGAGACGCGCTGCTGTTTTACACCGACGGTGTGAATCACGCGCGAAACAGCGATGGAGAGGAATTCAGTGAGGACCGCCTCGCCGCGATCTTCACGCAAAACCGCCAGGCAGCAGCATCTCGACTCAGCGAGACGCTGCTCAAGAGTGTGGACGAGTTTGAGCACGGCGTTCGCGGGGACGACTTGACCATCCTGGTACTAAAAAGAGAGGGGCGGTAGTGCATCCTTTTGTTGGCAAACTTGCGAAGCGATGCAGTTGAAAGGGGAGAAAAGGAGGGTAGCCTCCATCGTGTAGCTGCCTGTGTGAGCTACCGGACGCTGAAGCGATCCGGTGTCCTTTTGTGGGGGAACTTGCGAAGCGATGCAGTAGTTTCGTCCGGGCACTGTTCCTGGTTGGTCAATTGCTTGTAAAATGAATGCTGGTATTCACGGCGCAGACTCGTTCTCGCCGAACTGGGGGGAGTGAAACGAAAATGGCAGTGAAGATTGGGTTTATTGGTTGCGGTGGAATGAACCGGGGGCACATGAAGAGCTTGAGTCAGATCAAAGACGCGCAGATGGTTGGATTCTGCGACATCGATCCGGACCGGGCGCGCGCCTGCGCGGCGGAGTACGGCGGCAGCCCGTTCACGGACCACCGCCTTATGCTGAAGCAAGCCGACTTGGACGCCGTCTATGTGGCGGTGCCCCCGCACGCTCACGGAACGCTTGAGATCGACGCCGTGCGCGCCGGGAAAGCGATTTTCGTCGAGAAGCCGGTGAATATCTCCAACGAACAGGCGCGCAAGGTTCTGAAAGAGATCGACAAGTCGGGTGTCATCAACTCGGTCGGATACCACTGGAGATACATGGAGGCCACCGATCAGGCAGCGAGGATCCTGAGGGACAACACCGTTGGCATGGTCATCGGCTACTGGATGGGTGGGATGCCGGGAGTGGCGTGGTGGAGGCGTATTGAACAGTCCGGCGGTCAGTTTGTGGAGCAGTGCACGCACATATTCGACCTGGCGCGTTACCTTGTCGGCGACGTGAAGACCGTCTCCGCGTTCACCGCCCTGAGGGCGTTGCAGGATGTCCCCGACCTCAATGTTCCGGACGTTGGTACTGCCTCAATGGAGTTCCGGAGCGGAGCCATCGGAACCATCTCGACAAGCTGTATCCTGCGACAGGGATTTGAGGTGGGACTGAGACTGTTTGCCAAGGACCTGATGGTGCATATAGGCGGTAACCAACTCACCGTCACAAAACCGGGGAAGTCGGAAACCATTACTCCCGGCGGCAACGCCAACCTCACGGAAGACAAAATTTTTGTGTCTGCCGTGAAGTCCCACAATCCGTCCAAGATTCGCTGCACATACGAGGACGGCGCGAAAACCCTGGCCGTCACCCTGGCGGCCATGGAATCAGCGGGAACAGGGAGAACCGTGTCCTTGTAACAGATAACGGGGATCAGCCGATACAAAGGCGCACGACTATCAGCTTCCGAGGGATCGGGGGTTCCGCTTCGCTCCAACATCAACCGTTCCCACAGGAGGACAAAATGAAATTGGGTATTGTCACGTATAACATGGCGCCAGAATGGGACCTGCCCACTCTCATCAGCAGGTGCGAGGCGGCTGAGTTCACTGGAGTGGAGCTGCGAACCACTCACGCACACGGCGTGGAACCAACGCTTACCGCAGATGAACGGCGACAGGTCAGGGAGACGTTTGAGGGAACCAGTGTCGAGCTCGTGGGGCTTGGATCGGTGTGCGAATATGATTCGCCCGACGAAGCGGAGCTTCGCCGCAACGTCGATGCGACAAAAGAGTTCATCCGGTTAGCCCGTGACATAGGCGCACGCGGTGTAAAAGTACGTCCCAACAAGTTGCACGAGGACGAGGGCATCTCCATCGAGGATACCCTCGTCCAAATTGGCAAAGCCCTTACCGAATGTGGAACCTTCGCGGAGGAACATGGCATCGACCTATGGCTCGAAGTCCACGGCCGCGGAACGTGCCATCCGCCGTATATCCACCGAATCCTCGAAGTCGCCAATCACCCCCGCGTCAGCGCCTGCTGGAACTGCAACATGGCTGACCTCGATAGGGACGGGACGGTAGAGAAGCATTTCGAGATGCTGAGTCCCTGGATCAGACACGTTCATATCAACAACCTCTTTACCCGGGAATACCCCTGGCAAACGGTGTTTGATCTCCTAAAGGCAATGAACTACGACGGGTACATGATGGCCGAGATTCCCGGCAGCGATGATCCGGACACTGTGATGAAGTACTACCGGGCGCTCTGGGAGAAGATGGCTTCGTGACTCAGTCAGGCGCAATGCGGAAAGTAACAACTCGGGTACAACCTTTTGACAGGATTCATCGGACTCGCTGCGAGCCCGCCAGGATGCACAGGATGAAGCGGACCGATCAATGGCCTTGCCGCAGTTCGACATGCACCATACGCGCACGACGGTTCCTCTGAGTCGGCTTGGTAAACGCCGCGCCAACATCAACGCGGACTCATAGAGTCCGAGCGCAACCGCCACGGCGTCAATCGTTCCACGACCACATACTCCACGAAGTCGGCCGTTCCATATTGTCAATCCTGTACATCCTGTCCGAGTACGTGAGTAGTGACCACGGAAAACTGATAGATGGAGGAGAAGGTGGATTACCGGAACTGGATTCTGCTCTTCCCGACTACGTTTCTGCTCACGTCGTATCTCGTGCTGGTCTGCTGGCCTTGGGCGCTGAAACAACTGCCGCGACCAAACCCGGCAGAGGAAGCCCTTTCCTATCGCTACGTTGGTTTTCTCACGCAGATTCTGTATCTCGTGATGCTCGTCCCTCTCTGGGAACTGGTGATCTACCACCACGAGCACAGCCTCTACTGGCGTCACCTCAGCTTCGCTCGCTTGTCCTGCTCCCTGGGCATGAGCGCTGGTCGAGTCACCGCGATTTACCTGACGCTGACGGCGACGGGATTCTGCGCACTCAGTGCCATCGATCTGCGGCAACGGGACAGCGCCAACGGTGAGACTGCAAGGCGAATGGCACTTCGACGCGTGGTGACGCACCTGTGCTTTGCCTTCGCTCTGGTTTCCACCGACACCATCTGGTTGGTTGTTCTCTCCTTGATTGGCTTCTCGCTGCTCGGCTCGGCGCGGGCCGGGCCGAAGTGGCACAGCTACGCAAGTAGTATTGCCCTGGTCGCGATTGCCGCCTGCGCCGTATGGATAGCTGCGATGGGCGGCAGCTCCCATCCACCCACCATTCGCAACGGACTTCCGGCAATCTCAGTCCTCATGCTTACCACGTGCTTTTGGATCACCAGCGCGGCGCTGCTGTTCCATGCCGTACTCTCCTTCTGCGCCGCGCCGAGGAAAGCTGGGTCGCAGGTCCTGCCCTACATCGCCAGCATCTCGATCTGGCTCGTCGTGGACTGTTTCCTCTTCTACCGACTACTCATCTCCCTCATGCCCCCTTGGATTCTCACGAGCGCGGGGCTATAGGAGGAGCAGACCTACAAGCTGCGCGGAATGATCCCACAGATTCGCGGGACGAAATAGTCGCATGACCGGATGACGATGTAGCGGATGTGAGCGGACTCACAGAGTCCGAAAAGATGGCCGGCTTGCCAGTCAGCCATCCGCCATCTTCACGACATCAACGGCGAGTATGGATCATGCGAGGAGCGGCGAACGGTGAAGTTAGGGAGAACCGAGAGAATGGCGAGCTTGCGCTCGGTAGGGTTGAAAACGCACCCACCCTCGTAGGTGCTTCGTCAGGGCAGTCTCCCTGCGAAAGTTGCGGCGGGTGGTTTCTCAACCTGAACCGGTATGGTTGTTCAAGTCGGACTCTGTGAGTCCGCTCGGACTCTGTGAGTCCGCGAAGATTTAACTCATCGTACCCTCTGAGAAAAGCGCCCCGCCCCGAAAGAATCGGGGCCGGGCAAACTTGTCTACTCGGACTCTGTGAGTCCGCTCGGACTCTGGGAGTCCGCTGCGATGGAGCTTACGTGGTAGACGTGATTGTCTGGTTGACGGTAACAAACAGGTTACGCACCTTGGTTCCGAGCAGCGTAAGAATGGCGATCACGACGAGCGCAATCAACGCTACCAGGAGACCATACTCAACCAGAGTCTGTCCCTCCTCCTCACGAACGAAACGCTTGATCATGGACAGCACCTCCTTTCGTGTTTGGCTCACGGACAAAGAACGGAGCCGGATTGTAGAGAGCCATTGTTGGCATGTCAGTCTAACACAACTCGGCTGTGTTGTCGCCCAGTCTCCGGCCAAAGGGTGAAAGCAAGATTTGTAATAGTCAGTCCTGTAGCCCCTCCCTGCTACAGGAGAGACGGTGGGGGCCTCCCCTTACCCAGACAGCCCCTGCTGTCGGTAAGCTGAGCGAGCGGGGGGGCTCGCAGGGAACAGGTGGAACCGTCACATTACCCCTGTAGCAGGGGCTACAGGGCTGACTATTACGGCGGACTCACAGAGTCCGAATGATGCGCCATCACAAATCTTACTTACACCCCCGGCCAAAATACCTTGAGTCGCGGCACTTACCTGCCGTTCCGCTGCGCGTCTTTCATCTCAACAAAACACGTCCACGCCCACACAACAGTACTGCACTATACCGGTCGCTCAGGCAGGAGGCAAGTCACCGCGCGGCGAACCGTTGGGGGTATCGGCAGAGGGTTGAGAGTCGGGGGTCTGGTCGAGTTCTTCGGGTGTGAACAGCTTCTCGCCGTCCTGGATTTTCCAGCCGTCGATGTACCACTGGTTCCCCACTTTGATGACGGTGGCCGTTGCCCGGACCTTGACCTTCTGACCTTGCACGTTGACGAGGAGGTCGGTGGGCACTTCGACAAACCGCCTTTTCACTTTGGAGTTCTTCATCCGGAACTTATTGATGTCGGGAGCGAATACTTCAGACTGCTGCTGAAAGTCCTTCTCGGAGACCATGGATTTGAGACCGGGTGAGAACATACGGTAGGCCTGCCGGTAGTTTTCCTTGCTAAGGCTGTGCCAGAAGCCACCCACAATCTGTGAAGACACCTGTGACGCGTATGAACGACGCTCCTTCCCCGTGAGCAGATCGGCGCCAACGGACACTCCGGTACTGGCGACGTGCGCGCCCACCGCAACCGTCTTCACGGCAATTTTTCCCGCAGTGGTGACGGTAAACCAGGCGGTCTTAGTGATCATCTTCACCGGGCCACCACAGGCCGTCAAAAGCGCTGCCACCAGCGGAACAAGCAACACCCCCCACATTCGGTTGTGCCCCATACCACACCCACCTCTCTTCTGCCTTATCGTTACCGATCCTGCCTTCATCCGGCGCCTATCGGATTCGTGCGAACCTCCCGAACAACCACGAACCACAGACCTCTCACCTCTCCGCGTGATCCATCGCCCAAACGGCTGCGCCAATGACTCCCGCGTCGGTGCCCAGCTCCGCCGGAACCACGTCTATCTTCCGCAGTGGCGCGGTGTGCACCCACTTCTTCAGAGTCCTGCGGATAGGATCAAACAGAACCTCTCCCGCCCGAGCCACCCCTCCGCCGATGACGACCCTCTCAGGACACAGCGCAGCCAACAAACTGGCAATCGCCACCCCGATGTACATGCCAACCTTATTCATAATCTCGAGGGCAGCAAGGTCGCCTGCCGCCGCTGCGCGGGCGACAACTTCCGGGGAGACCCGGTTGAGGTCGCCCTCGGCGAATTCGTACATGAGCGTTGACCCGGCGGACTGACGGATGCGCCCGATGGCCATGCCGGTGATCGCCGGCGCCGCGGCCATTGCCTCGACGCAACCGTAGCTGCCGCAACCGCAGCGTGGCCCATTATAGTCGATGATGACGTGACCCAGCTCGGCCCCGCGGGTGTCTAATCCTGTGTGCAGTTTTCCATCAATGATAAGCCCCCCGCCGATCCCTGTGCCGATGGCAATGCCCACCATGTTCGTGGCTCCCCTGCCGGCCCCAAAACGAGACTCGGCAAGTGTAAACGCGCGAACGTCGTTCGCAACGGCAACGGGTATGCGCAGAGCAGCTTCCAGATTCTTCTTCAGCGGAACATTGCGCCACTGCCCCTTCAAATTCGGCGAGAACACCACGATCCCGCGTTCCATGTCGGTGACACCATTAACTCCGATGCCAACCTGCGGATTCAGCTTGCCGCGCAATTGCCGCTTCCGTCGCATCTTCTGGAAACAATGGATGATGCGTCGGATGATTTCATCCTGGTCTTCCGCACGGGTGAGTGGATCCTCGACCTTATCAACAATGTCGCCCTGTCGGTTCACAGCCGCAACAGCAATATGGGACCCCCCGAGATCGGCCCCGAGAAAGATGTCACTCATTAGACTATTGTCACCTCACGACTTCCCACATGGATCGGATGCAGCCTCGACGCGGGATTGGCAGCTTAGAACTCGTCCAACCATAACTCCGCGTTTTAGTAGCAGGCATCGCCGTCGCTCCGAGGTGTTCGGCTGAACTTGACGCGGAATTATTGTTGGACGAGTTCTTAGACACGTCGGCAAGTAATAAGCGGCGCCACTCGCGCAACAATCAGCGTGGTCCACAACCGGTCTCACAGCAAGAGGACGCCGCGCTGAAAAGCACAACGGCCGGACGCCTGTCAGACGAACTCGCGGGTCACCTCAGAAACGATCTCCGACCATTCCCACAACCGTTGAGGTTTGTAGCACACCGTACTGATGTCCTTCATAATCACCTCAACGTGCATGCCCCGCAAACGCTCCAACGTCACTCGCAGTTCACGGCGAACGTGATCGGGATCCCACGCGTCGTTGGTGTAGATGGCGGGATTCGGTTTCAGTGAGAAAACGTAGTCCCTTCCGACGGCTTCGGCGGCCGTGTCCACGTCGATCCATGGACTCATCGAAATCTTCCGCAGATTCGGGACGTTCTTACGCAGGATGCCGACTTTTTTGTCCAGTGGCTCGCAGCAGCCGTAGTAGGTCAGCCCAAAACGATTCAGCCACCGACACTCATACTGGAGCGCAAACTCCTCGTGCATGGCGGGGGAAACCTCAGAGAATATCTGCGACATCGTGCGCCCCCACATATCCTGCGTGCGGACGCGACGGGCATCAAAGTCGGGGGGAGGAAGCTCTTCCGTATACTGCGGCCCTCCGCCCGACCAGGTTTCGTTATTGGTGTCGAGGATGTTCAATTGCTCATATTGGTTAAGTCGGTGCAGATAGGCGTCGAAGACTCTGTCGACCAATCTGTGGACATATTCGGGACGGGTGTACATGTCCATCAGAATCTCCTGCACACCCGTGAGGCGGACCAGCAAATCCCACGGGGCGACGCTCATCCCCTTCATCCCCACCTTCACAACAGGGAGAATGCCATCAAAGAGATCGCTCAGCATCCCGAAGTTCCTGTCCCATGCCTCCTCATCCAGTGCAACCTGCGGCATTTGTATCTTTGCAATGTCGCTCTCATTCTGGATCTGGATGTGATAATGCCGGGACACAACGGAGCTTGTCTCATCGGTCTTCGCAATGTCGACCTTCTCGTCCAATCCCAGACCGGTGTCATGCAGCACGGGCGGAACCGGGATCACCGATTCCACGACGCTGTCGGCCGGCATGTGATCCCATTGGTACAGCTCTTGCCGCAGGGACCTCTCCAATCCGTGACAGCGCGGATCCTCGCACTGAAGCTGAAGCTCCCCGTTGACATCCATCTCGTGCCAGGGAATCTCGAAGATCCAAATCATTGGTTTCTCCGGCTGGAGCATGTTCAGCCGAACCCAGCGTTGCCTGTTCCCGTCCTGAATCGGCAGGGCGGCAATCTCGGCCTTCCGCTTCCCGAGTTCACGCAAAACGATCTTGTCTTTTTGGTTCAAGGCTGCGTCTCTCCTTATCTTTTCGGGTTCACTCAATGAACTCATACCGCGTATTCCTGCGGCGCGGCTCGTAACCTGCTTCGGCGATGACACGGCAAAACTCCGAGATGGGCATCAGGTGAAACGTTCCCGCCGCGCTGACCACGTTCTCTTCCATCATGCTGCTGCCGAAATCGTTCAGGCCATACCTCAGCGCAATCTGGGCAATCTTCGAGCCTTGTGTTACGTAGGAGGCTTGCAGGTTATCGATGTTGTCGAGGAAGATCCGACTCAGCGCCACCATGCGGAGATACTCCGCCCCGGTGGATTTTCGTCGATCCCAGTTGGACTGCAACTCAGTGCCTTCCGGCTGGAAGTCCCAGGCGATAAAAGCTGTGAACTTCCCCCCTCCTCTGCCCGACCCAATCTCTCGAAGAGCAATATCCTGCGTCTGCCGAATCAACTCGAGGTGCTCGATGCGCTGTTCAGCCGCCTCCAGCGATCCGTACATCATGGTTGCCGTCGTGTTCATCCCGATGTGATGGGCGGCGCGGTGCACCTCAAGCCATTCATCGGTGGTGTCCTTGCGAAAGGCAATCTGGTCGCGGACCGCGTCGCTCAAAATCTCCGCGCCTGCGCCAGGCAGGGACTGCAACCCCGCTTGGCGCAGGCGTCGCAATGTTTCCTCGATAGTCAGCTTCGAGATATGAGCAATGTAGATAATCTCGGTAGCGGACAGAGCATGGAGATAGACTTGCGGATACCTTCGAGTGATCTCGACAAAGAGCTCCTCAAAGTACTCAACGCGGAGCTTCGGGTTCAATCCCCCCTGCATCAGCAGCTCGCACCCGTGCGGAACATCGCCTCCCACGGCGATCAGCTCGTCGATCTTCGCGAAGATCTCGTCGTGGGGAAGCGTGTATCCGTCCGGGGAGCCTGGAGCAGCGTAGAAGTTGCAGAACTTACATTTCACCCAGCAAATGTTCGTGTAGTTGATATTGCGGCCAACGTTGTAGGTAACAGTTGTGCCGGTGTGCTTCCGCCGCCGGACAAAGTCGGCCATGCCCGCAAGCTCAAGAAGGTTGGAATGAAAGTAGACCGCGGTAGCGTCCGCTACCGTCAACCGCTCACCCGCGACCACCTTCTTTTCAATCTGTTTCAGCACGCCGTCGCCTCGACATCGTTGGTGTCGCGCGCAGCGTCAGAATGAGGAAGGCCTTCGCTCGAAACAACCGGATTGTAGAACGCGTCTCGTTCCACGGCATCGCGACGCGCTTCGGCGATGAGATGCAGCAGGTCTGCCTCGCTGAGCGCCTGCCGGTGCGACGTCGCACCGAGAGCGTGCGTGATCTCGTAGTGCGCCACCGTTCCATCGATGTCGTCTGCCCCGTACCACATCGCCACCTGCGCCACCGGCGGAGTCACCATGATCCAGAAAGCCTTCACGTGGTCAAAGTTGTCGAGCATCAGACGCGCCAGCGCGATCTCCCGGAGGTTTTGCTGACCGGTAGGCGGCGGGAGATGAGACAACTCGGTATTCTGCGGGTCGAATGCGAGTGGAACGAAGCATAGAAAGCCGCCGGTCTCATCCTGCAACTCGCGGATATGGATCAGGTGCTTCACCTTCTCCTCGACCGTCTCAATGTGTCCGTAAAGCATCGTGGCGTTAGATCGGAGACCGGAGCGGTGGACAACGCGAGCGACATCAAACCAACCTTCGTTGTCGAGTTTGGCGCGGAACAGTTCCTCGTGGACCCGGTTGCTGAAGACCTCCGCTCCTCCGCCCGGACAGCAGTCGAGCCCCGCGGTCTTCAAGTCCGTCAACACTTCCTCTAACGGCTTCTTCGCCACGCGTTCCAGTTGCGCCAACTCGATCATGGTGAAGGCTTTGACATGCGCCTGCGGGCGTTCGTCCCGCACCGCTCGCACGATATCCAGGTAGTACTCATAGGGCAGCTTGGGATTGATTCCGCCGACCATGTGGATTTCTCGAATGGGGTAGTCTCTGAACTCACGGACGCGTGCGCGAATAACTTCGGGTTCGAGGACGTAGCCGCGTTCGTCCCTGGGAGTGACATAAAACGAGCAGAACTTGCAGAGCTTGTTACAGATGTTCGTGTAATTGATGTGCTGGTTGCGGATGTAGTAGGCGATGCTGCCGTTCTTCTGTTCGCGCACAATGTTGGCGAGGTAACCGACGACGTTCAAATCCTCAGCCTGATAGAGACGAACGCCGTCCGAGAAATCGAGGCGTTCGCCCTCAACCACTTTCTGAAGAATATCTTCGAGTCCTGAAGCCGAGATCGTTTCTGTAAGCATGACGGGCGACCTTGCCACAAGCGGAGTATTCTACAGCCCGAGCTCTTCCCAGATGGCGTCCACGCGCGCTTTTATTTCCGGTGACATCAGGCACTCATCCGGCCATCGCCGATGGAAGCCTTCTTCGGGAAGCTTGCGCGTCGCGTCGATCCCCAGTTTCCCACTCAATCCGGGAGTGTAGGCGGCGAAGTCGAGGTCGTCGCAGACCCCTTCGCTCAGGACGACATCGTGCTTGGGGTCGAAGTGGGTTCCCACCTTCCACATTACCTCGGACAGGTCCTGCACGTTGACGCCTTTATCGACGATCACCACAACCTTGGTAAACATCAGTTGACCCAACCCCCACACCGCGTGCATCACCTTCCGCGCGTGTCCGGGATAACGCTTGTCAATGGAAACGATAGCAAAGTTGTGGAAGATGCCTTCGATCGGTAGGTTGATATCAACGATCTCAGGAACGGTGGTCTTGATCAATGGCAGGAACATCCGCTCCGTGGCCTTCCCGAGCCACGCGTCCTCCTGAGGCGGGGGACCGACCACGGTGGTGATGTAGATGGGGTTCTTTCGCCGCGTCACGGCCGTAAGGTGGAAGACGGGAAACTCCTCGGCGTGCGAGTAGTACCCCTGATGGTCGCCGAACGGGCCCTCCAGCCGCCGCTCACCCGGCTCGCAATAACCCTCAAGGACGATCTCCGCGTTCGCTGGAACTTCGAGGCTCACCGTTCGGCACTTCACCAGTTCTACCGGCTCCCCCCGGAGAAAGCCGGCGAGGAGCATCTCATCCACCTCGTCCGGCAGTGGCGCGGACGCGGCGTAAATTGTCGCCGGGTCGCAGCCGATGGCGACCGCGACTTCCAGTCGCTCGCCACGCTCCTCGGCGACGCGGTAATGCTGCGCGCCCCCCTTGTGCTGCTGCCAGTGCATCCCAAGCGTCTGGTCATCAAACTTCTGAATCCGATACAAGCCCGCGTTCCGGGCGCCATGCTCCGGGTGTTTTGTGAACGTCAGAGAAAGTGTAATGTACCGCCCCTTCCCAACCCCGCCTCCATCCCCCGGCCAACATTGAATCAACGGCAGCGGAGCCACGCTGGCGCCGGAGATTTCCACAACTTCCTGACAGACTCCTGAGGAGACAACGCGTGGCGGCAGTTCCGACAGCCGTTTCAGTTTCGGCAGCGCCTTCAGCTTCTCGATGAGCGACGTCGGAATCTCCGGCTTCAGCAGCAGCGCGATCTCCTCCCCGATGGCATCGAGGCTCTCTGTTTCCAGCGCCAGCTCCATGCGGCGCCGCGTCCCGAAAGCGTTGATGAGAACCGGAATGTCGTGCCCTTTCACCTCGTTGAAGAGCAAAGCGGGCCCGTCTCGCTTGACAACGCGATTGTAGACCTCGGAGACTTCGAGGAGAGGATCCACCTCCACGTCGATTTCGCGGAGTTCGCCTTTCGCCCGGAGCGCCTGAACGAAATCATGGAGGTCACGATACGCCACTGAGTTCCCCCGAAGGAAAGCATCCCACTACCGGTACTCGTTCACAGCCTCGACCATCGCAACGACATTCTGCGGAGGAACGCTTGCCAGGATGTTGTGAATCTGCGTGAAAACGAATCCGCCCCCCGGGCGGAAGATGGCAAGTCGCTCCCGCACCTGCTCCCTGACCTCAGCCGGTGTGTCGTGCTGCAGCACACCCTGAGTTTCACACCCGCCACCCCAGAAGCAAATATCTTTCCCGTATTCCTTCTTCAGGTGAGCGGCAGCCATGCGCGAGCAATTCGTCTGCACCGGGTTCAGTATTTCCACACCTGCATCGATCAGGTCGGGGAGCAGCTCTTCCACCGATCCGCAGGAGTGCAGGAAAATTTTAATATCGGCCAGCGTCTTGACATGGGCAATTAATGCCTTGAGTCTCGGCTTGAACAGCTTCCGAAAGGTGTCCGGCGATATCTGCGCGCCCGACTGGCTTCCCAGATCGTCGCCCAGTTGGATGATCTGGACAGAGCCGTTGATGGCGGGAAGAATCTTCTCAGCGTTGCTGATGTGGAGTTCCAGCAAACGATCCAGCAGGGCCGCCACTTGTCCCGGACTGGCCGCCACGTCCATCAGAAAATTGTCGATACGCCGCAGGAATTGACCCCATTCGAGGAAGTTGCCGCCAAAGGCGATCATGATGGCCTTGTCGGTGGTCTCACACAACTGCCGCGCCGTCTGCCGGATGTCATTCAAGTGCTCCGGCGTCAGTGGCTTGTGGTAGGGCGCGGTCGGCATCGCGGCCCAGGTAACCTTGCCCATCCACTCCGGCACCCTTTTCAGGTCCCACGGTTCCTCCAGGTCTGCCATCGGCCAATGGCACTGGCTAACGTACTGCACCCCTTTCGGCATGCGCCCGATGATCGTGCCGTCGGCATGTTCACACACCCACCCTCCATCCCTGGGCTTTAGATTGATATAGGCGGGCAACTGCCCCGGCGAGCCGTCCGGCAGCGTCCAATCCTTCCACTCGGTGTCAGCGGTCAGAAAGGCACGTCCCATGTCGACCACGTCTGCCTGCCAGAAATCAAGGGCGTCATCATCCGGCTGAGCCAGCTGCTGGATCACGTCATAGACCTTCGTGTTTCCGGCTTCCCACCCGAGATACTCACGCAAGCGATTGTAGGCAATCGCCATGATCCCCGTCGAGCGCATTCCTCCCAGGTCCACAGGCACCCGATCGGGTTCTCGGTGCTCGATGGCCGCGAGAACACGTTCACGACTGGTCATCTCTGTGCCTCCTTCCCGTCAGGACTCGTACCCGCCATATTGGCGAACGAGGTCGATGACGAATGAGTAGTTCTCGAAACTTACCGTGGGCGGGATGGAGTGATCGCAGTGGTACATGTACCCACCACCTTCCTTTGCCGCAGTGACCTTGGTGGAAACTTCCTCGAAAATCTCATCCTTCGTCCGACACATCACATCGGTGCTGATGTTCCCGAAAAACACAATATCGGCCCCATACTGCTTCTTGTACTTCCGAATGTCGTTGCCGCAGCGCGCCTCAATCGGCTGCATGGCGTCGAATCCGGCTGCGATCAGGAGCGGAATCATCTCTCCCATGTAGCCGTCGCAGTGGAAGATCATCGGGAGATCGTGCCTGTCACAGAACGCACGCGTTGCCTGGTGGCTTGGAAGGACAAGCTCACGGTGTACCTTCGGCGAGTACAGCATCCCGTTTTTGTAGCAGAGGTCGGAGAAAAACCACAGCCCGTCGAATTCCATCCCCGCGTCGATCAACTGCTGCATGAGACGGTGGTTGAACTCGGTATGCGTACGGATAACATCAGCAACGAAGTCGGGCTGCTCCGCCAGTGTCTCGAGAGCCATCTCGAACCCCATGAGGTGCTCGAGAAAGTACCACATGGGTTCACAAGGACGAATCGTAATGAAGCAATCCCGCTCGCGGAGTTGGCGGTACGTCTCTCCGATCGACTCCACTGAAACGTTTCCGCCGAAGTTCTCCTTATGGGCATTCCAGTCGTCCCACGTTTTGATGGTCGCATCCAGCCGGGATGGGGTCGCGTAATTGTTCTTCCACGACCTGACCACTGCCCCATCCGCGTCGCGGCGGACAACATAGTCGTCCGTCTCGTCCAGCGTCTCCTCCGGCAGTTGTAGGTTCGCCTGAAAGCCCAGAACACCTATCTCATCCAAACCGAAATATTCGGTGGGCGATATACCGGCTGGCAACCCCTCGGCACGCCACCGCTCGACCGTCTCCGGCCAGAAGCAGATATCCACCATCGGCACGCGGTCAGGCACTCGATGGTTCAGTGTTTCCCGAATTCGTTCTCGTGATGTCATTTTGGGAGGGCGGGCATTCCTACCGCCAAACATGAGAGGGCGGACAGGAATGCCCGCCGCTACTGACCCGACTACCTCATCGAAAATAGTCCGGCGCGTTCTTGTGGAGGTCGTAATCCTCCTGCTTCCAAGTCTCGATACCACAGCCTCTGCAAAGCCGCTCCAACTGCCCGAAGGAGGTAACATTGTAGTTCTGGAGAATCTGCAACGCCTCCAACCCGCGTGACTGCGTCATCAATTCAGCGGCTTGCTCAAGGAGTCGCCGAGGGATTTCCAACCTTCCATCATCCTTTCTTCGCCGGTGGGGCCTGCGGGAAGACACTGAGGAGGTCTTTGGCTCCGTCAATGGCAGCAACTCGGTCAATTTCCGCGCCCAGCTTCTTCGCGGTGGTAGTCATCTTCGACTCGAACTTCTCCTTCAGTTCCTTCTCCATTATCTTGGGAGGTTCGGGCATCTCCTGCGCCTGTTTCTGAAGGGCATTCATTTTCTCAACCTGTGTCTTGAGATCGGGCTTCGCCGCGTCGGCGGTCTTCTTGTCCTTCACTGCGGACAGAATCGCCGTCATCTCAGTCATCCCGTCAAGCATCGCTTGCTGGATTTCCGCATGGGTTGCGTCGGTCGGCGCTTTATGGGTCTTTCCCTCCGGCAAAGCGGGCCCCCCCTTGGGCGGCTCCGGCACAGAATTTGGGTCCACCGAGGGAATTTCCGCCTTCTTCCCACACCCAACCAGAAAGCAAACCGTCACAACACCAATCCATGCAAACATACATCTCCCCAAATTCATCCCATACCTCCCAATATATTTCGCTGACAGGAATTCTACTCGCGACAACCTCATTATGGCAAGGCACACAACCTGCATCAAGCCCCCAACACTCGCGCGTCTGCACGTCGCTCGTCCCAGCGCTGCTCCCGGTTCGTCATCCGTCAAGCATGCAGCGGGGGGCGAATGACCAGTCACCGATCACCTCCGGCAAGGCTGCGGAGCCACGCGGTGAGAAACTGCTGCTGGTTCACCTTGAGACCCTTGATGAAAGCGTGGTCAGCGGTCATGCCTCGCCCGAGGTCGCGGAGGATGCTCAGCAGAGCCTGCTTGCCAGCCTGTTTGAGCAGGAACTCAACCATCGAGTTCGCCTGGCTGTACGCGAGAAAGCTGTCCTCCCCCTCGAAATTCCAGGCAAGGAGTTGCGGAATGCTGTTGAGTTGATTTCTCTGCCAGGCTTCGGACACGCGCTTCTGATAGTCCCAGTATCCTCCCTGCACGACACAGGCAATCCCTTCGTTCAGCCAGTCGGGGATCAGGGCGCCATCGGTGATTGTCTTGATGGCGACGTGGCCATATTCGTGCGCCACCACGGAGAAGGTATCCTTGTCCGACTGGACGTAGGTCACAATCTCCTCACCGTCGGTATAGGCTGCCGCAAACTCCGATATCGGCGACTCCGCCGCGATGCTGGCAAACTTCTGGAATTCTCCCTGAGTCGGGAACAGCACGACCTCGGTCTGCTTCATGGGAATCCCGAAATCCGAGTACGTGTTGTGCTGGGCATATTCCAGAGCGGCGAGCAGTTGAGGGAGACTGGGATTGTCGTGCCGTGCGCGCACCGTGAAGAGGTCCGACCGAAGCAGCGCAGGGGGCTTGCGCCGGGAGTTAGCGATGCAACGCTGAACGTTCGCGCTGGAAGCCCGCAGGGCGTCCTTCACCGCGGCTGACCGGATCGACCTCATCAAGACCTGGGCACGCGACCACTCAGACTCAGCGCGTTTGTCATCGCCCAGGCGCAAACACCAGAGAGAGCGTTGTAGGCATTCGGCGGGGTCGGATGAAGCCTCGCCATACCTGCTTAGACTTTCGTGGAGAAGCAATCGCGGGTGGAGGGGCGAAACCCCAACAGCTCCCTCAAATTGGATGCGATCACTCGCCATCCGAAGCGGATCACGCTCCACGAGATGCTCTGCCTCGCACAACTCGGAATCTGCAATCATGCTCGGCTGGAGACCCTTCGCCTTCTGCAACTCCTCCAGTGACTTGGCGTATAATCCAAGTTGTGCGAGCGTTGTTGCGTAATCCCGGTGAAGACCGGCATCGCCAAAGCTGCCTTCCACCGCCTCGCGCAGACGACGCGCCTGCATCTCAGCGGTATCCTCTGCCGTATGCGACACTGACCTGGAAAGGCGCAACGAATCCCACTCGGTCGCGGCAACGAGCCAGGCTTCTCCATTCCACTGGACAAAGAGGTGAGCGTTCATTGGCCGATTGCATTCCGCTCCCTCCCCTACTACCTGCTCCAGCGCGTCCGTTATGTCTGCACTAAACCGACCGGATGGAGGAACGGCAGGCGACGCCACACGTCCTTCCCACCGCATCTGCCGCAGGGGAAACCATTGTCCACCCGCGTGGGCCACGACGAAATGCAGCACGCGAGGATACTGAGGTCGGTCTTCCTGTTCCACCGCCTGCCGGACCTCAGCTCCAATGTCCACCCCATTCCACTGTTGTGCAGTGAAACGCCAGTGGGTGCCATCGCGACGCAGAAGGAAGTCGATGATCCCGCGGTCGATGGTTTGTGGCTGCCGAGGCGCGTTCAGCTCCGAGGTCCGGCCGGTCAATACAAATTCCGTGCGGACCAGTGCGGAGTCGCCGGACGTTCCCACAATTGCGGGCACCTGGTTGAGCCGGAGGTCCCGATAGCGAGAGAAAACCCTGGTCCAGTAGTCTCTCAGTGGTCCCTGAGAACTGCCAGACACCAGTTCCATAATCCCGGCCATCGACTCGCCGGCCACGGCGGAGGCGTATGAGTGCAGGAGTTGGTCAATGCCTCCTGTGTCACTGTCACCCAGCGCCGCCGTTGTCACCTGCCCGGGTTGCAGGAGCATCCAGGTGATCCACAGACAAGCGTAGACGAGGCTCTTGGGGAAGTTGCGTTTCATGTTTCGGTGAAGACAATTCGTCAGTAGATCTCTCCGCCGCTGGTATCCAGCAATTCTCCGGATTCACCGACCCCGAAGCGGGTATCAAAGAACGGAAAAGCCTTCAGCGCCAGATCGAAACGCATTTCTCTTCTCTGATCGTCATACGTCAGGAATGCGTGCCAGTCGTGGAAGGTTCGGCGAACCTTCACCTGGTTATAGTCGAAGTCGCGGGTGAAGCCGTTGTAACCGCTCAGGGCCTGGATGCCCCACCGCTCCCCGACTCGCCAGTCGAGGTAGGCGTTGACGCGGCTAAGGTCGTCCGTGACGGGGTTGTAGCGCGTGGTGACATTGAAATTGAGTCTGTCCTTGTGGAACAGCTTGAACCGAGTCAACACGTCGCGGAACTCCGAATTGTTGATATCGTATCCCGTGGACAGACTGAAATAGTAAGTCTCATTGGGTATGAACTGATAACGCAGAATGGCATCCCGATAGATGTCCTGTGAGAGGTCGAGCCCGGCGCTGAAATTGATCCTCATCCGGTCCCCCAGGTTATACTGAAGCACGGAATCCACGGAGTCGAAGGCGCGGGAGTAGTCAAAGCGGAACGGCGTAAACCCCGACGGGGCCTGGCGCGAGTAGGTCACCGTCCCCGACCAGTGACGGTCGAGTTGACGCTTCAGCTCGCTGCGGTAATTAACCACATATTGCGCAGAGTTGTCGCTGTAGAACGACTGCTGAAAGGCGCCTGAGAGCGTCAGGCTGGTGTCGTCCCCGTAGGTCTTCATGTAGTTGTCGAGTTTCAAGTCGAGATTGGCCCGATAGAGACTGGTATGCTCCGGGAACTCCTTGAACTGCCCAAACCCAAGTTTGAGGCCGGCAGGAAACATGCCGAACACTTCATGCTTTGTGCGAAGAGAATCGGTCTGCAGTTCCACTTCCGGAACGCGATTGAGATAGTAGCTCAGGTCATCGCCCGAATAGTCCGCCCCATCGAGGTCTTCGCGTTGCTCCATGCGGAACGTCCAGTCCAGCCACTTGCCCCTGTTCTTTACCTCGAGTCTGGAATCAAGCTCCTGGTCCGCGGCAGAGCCAGAGATGAAGTCGAAGTAACGATAGTCCTCGCTGAGCGTCACGGTGGTGTCGGGAGTCGCCTGATGGGTCACGCGGAAGTTGACGTTGCGTGAAGCGCTGTCACTGTAGTCACTGTTTGAGCGGCGTTCGTGCAGGCCAAGCTGGACGTTGGTTCCATCCACGTTGCGTCTGAGACTGAGGTCCGTATTGAGCATATTGGAGTTCTGGGAATACAGGTCGTTGCGGGATGCGTTCAGCGAGAAATCCGCGAGAACGTCGAAGGGCAGTTCCTGACGATGTTGTAGACGCGCGTCCAGCTCCGTATTGCCTGTGTCGCGGTCCTGGAGGTGGTAAACATACGCCGAACCCCCGCCGGAGTCCAGCGTGTAATCCTGCTGCACACCTGTCCCAATCCCGCGTTTCTGCATGAAATCCATGTACAGCGTTCCAAGTTGTTTCTCCGTAGCCATGTACTGGTACGTCGTCTTCAGGAAGTATCCCTCCGCGTCGTTCACGCCCCAGTATGGCAGGATGGGGATGCGTCGTCGGGCAAAGGGCTTCAGCGAAACGGAAAACGTGTGGACACTGAAGACTCGCTTTTCGCCGAGGTAGAAGCCGGCGTTCCTGACGATGATCTTGTCGTCGGGAATCACGGTGATCTTCCGGGCGCGTATGGAGTAGTGGGGATCAGCCAGATCGCATGTTGTCACCAGACCACTCGACGCCTCAACGCGATTCTCGCTGCCTGCCACCTTCTCGCCTCGCACGTAGATCGGTTCCAGCACAGTGCCTGGCTCGAAATAGCGGGGTGAGATTTCGCCCCGTCCCTTATGGAACTCCCAGCGGCTATCCTTGAGGTTGACCGTGATCTCTTCGCCAGTGAAAACTTGGTTCTTCGCGACGATCCGGACATTGCCAGTCATCCGGGCCTCCTCACGGTCTTCGTCCATCTCAAGCCTGTCGGAATGGATTTCGAGATCGCGATACAGGATAGCCACATTGCCGGTTGCAGTGGCAGTACGGTTCTTCTCGTCCTGCAACAGTCTGTCAGCGGTGATGTGGATGGTGGTTGTCTCTCCTGCCGCGTCCGGCGTCTGCGCCGCGTCCGGCGTCTGCGCCGCGTCCGGCGTCTGCGCCGCGTCCGGCGTCTGCGCCGCAAGGGTGCCGGCACACGGCCACATCGCCCCCACGACGACGAGCGCCCAGGAGACGCAAGTGATTGCGATTCTGTTGTTGGAGGGGAACTTTCTCATCTTTCCCGCCACATAAACCCGATGCCAAGCAACCCAAAGAACACGTTGGGGAACCAGGCGGCCAAAACAGGGGACAAAATGCCTCCATTGCCCAGCGCGCTGCTCCAACTCATGAACCCATTATAGAAGAACACGAGGAGCACGGTGACCAGAATTCCCATGAAACTCCCTGCCCTCGCCCAGCGGCGACTGATAGGGAAAGCAAGAAGCCCCAGGATACACGGCGCCAGAGGCACGGAAAATTTTGTGAAGTAGTCCACCTTCATTTTGCGGACGTTGATTCCCCCTCGGTCGAAGAGGTCGATCTGCCGTTTGAGTTCAGCCGATGGCATTTCCGCCGGGCCGCGCTGTTCGCCGAACAGGTCTTCAACGGTCAGATCGAGCTTGAACCGAACTTCGTCAACAGAAGCCTCTGTAACGAGACGCCCCTTCTCATCGAACTCGTGCACGAGGCAATCTTTGAGCAACCATGCGCCTTCTCTCGTGAAGGCCCGCTTGGCAGTGATGACCCGCGGATACACCGCCCGGGGAGATTGCCTCTCATAGATCATGACATCTCTGAGTTCGCTCAACGCCACGTCAACTTCATGCACGTAGAAGTAAAAGTCGCCCGACGAGAAGTACCTGTTCTCCTCGACCATCGGGATGGACTTGGTTAGCATAATCTTCCGGACGATGTTCTCGGAGCGATGGTTGGCCCAGGGAGCCACCTCCTCACTCAACACGTAGGACAGTACCGTCATCAGCCCCCCAAAGAGCAGACACGGAACAGCCAACCGGGGGAGGCTGACGCCTCCACCCCGCATCGCGGTAAACTCCGTTTCCCGCTCAAGGCGATTCACCACGAGCGCAATAGCCAGCAAAGTTGCCACCGGTATCGCGAGGATGGAGAAACCGGGGATGCGATAGATCAGCATCTTGGTGACGTCGACCGCCGACACGCCACGATTGATAACAATATCTACAATCTGGTACAACGTGTGCCCGAGAATGATGACGAGGAACGCCGCAACACCAACGATGAACGGAAGGATGAGTTCCCTGAACAGATACCGATCCAATACCGTCCCGTAGGCCAAGAAACGGCGAATGGTTGAGCGCTGGTGGAGGTCCTGCCTCAAGTCAGTTGAAGGGTAATCTTTAAGCGGCTTTGTCAACGCTGTGCCTCACTTACTCGTAGACGCAGTGATTATAGAGGATTTCGTCCCATTTGAGAAAGCAAAACACAGCCTGCTTCCCCGGTCAGAACGACGACAACGGCAACCTACGAACTGGGATCGTGCAGAGCCACTGCTGATATTAGTCGCTCTGGCATTGTTCGCACAATGCACCCTGTGCTACAATCCGCCTGTTATTGACCTTCTGCCCCGCCGCTGCAGTGCCGCGGGGAGATCGGAGGATGCTGTTTGCCCTCACTTGCCGATTTCAGCCGGAAAGTAACTGACAATATTGAGAAAGTCATCGTTGGAAAGCGCCAGCCGGTTCGGCTTGCTATTGTTGCCCTGCTGTCCGAGGGACACGTTCTCCTGGAGGACGTTCCCGGGGTGGCCAAGACCATGCTCGCCCGCGCGTTGGCGAAGTCGATCGGGGTAACGTTCGCGAGAGTCCAGTGTACACCTGATCTACTCCCGACCGACGTGACGGGAACATCTATCTTCAATCAGAAGACCTCCGACTTCGAGTTCCGCCCCGGGCCGGTGTTCCACCAGATTCTCCTCGCCGACGAAGTCAATCGGACGACACCGCGAACCCAATCCGCGCTGCTGGAATGCATGGGAGAGCGGCAGGTGACCGTTGACGGGAACACCCACAAGTTGTCGCGCCCGTTCATGGTGATCGCGACGCAGAACCCGGTGGAACACGAGGGAACATTCCCTCTGCCCGAGGCGCAATTGGATCGCTTTCTCCTGCGTCTATCGATAGGGTATCCGTCCCTTGATGACGAGGACGATATGCTCCAGCGACTACAAGCAGGGCACCCGATTGAGACACTTAGGCCGATTGCATCCGTGGACGAACTGCTCCTTGCTCAGGAGCAGGTGAAAGAAGTATTTGTTCACGACGCGGTCCGAAAATACCTCCTCCAGATCGTCCATGCGACGCGCCGGTCGGGCGAGTTGTTGCTTGGAGCAAGTCCCCGAGCATCCCAGGCCTTACTGCGCACTTCTCAAGCACTTGCCGGCATCAGCAACCGCAACTTCGTGCTCCCGGATGACATCAAGTCCCTGTGCGGGCCCGTGCTCGAACACCGCGTCATTCTGAACCCGGAAACGCGTCTTCGCCGCAAGACGACCTCTCAGGTTGTCCGAGAGGTCGTCGAGTCCATCCCAGCACCGGTGGAGAAGAAGGAGTAGTTGGGGGTTGGGGGTTGGTGAGTGGTTAAGTGGGATGAACGTGACAAGGGAGAAGCAAGGAGGGAGTGGCTTTGGAGAAGAAGGTCACGAGGGTTGAGGATTTCGACGTCTTCAATGTGTTCCCGGACCTCGCTGTATGCGTCGAAAAACACACCCGACGATTCGGACCAGACTTCCGTTGGCTCCGGGTGCAGTTGCTCAGATGTTCCGAGTCCGTTCCGGCGAACATGACCGAAGGCTTCTATGCCCAGTACCGCACGGAGGAATGCATCCCGGAATTACGGGGCGCTCGCGCTCAAATCCGTAGGATAAAGCTCCAGTTTTGTCAATCATCAAATCCGTAGGGGGTGCAAGTCAGATTTGTGATGCGTGGTGGTAATCAGCCCCCTGGGGCCGGGCAGGCCTAAACGAAAGGTTGGGAAGACTTATGCGAGTGAAAGGGGACAGTAACAACCCCCAACCACTAACCACTAACCGCCAACCACCCACCACCCCCGGCATGCCTTTCTACCAACGCCTACTACTACTCGCCTTCCTCCTTGTCCTCATCTATCTCTATGGACTGGGCTTCCTGGCCTATTCTCTCTACACGGCGATTGGTGTGGTGCTGAGTTCCTGGATCATGTCACGCCGAGCGCTCGACCAGATCGCGCATACAAGAACGCTCAGTCGGAAAAGGTGCAATGTCGGCGAGTCCGTAAATGTGTCGCTGGAACTGGTGAACAACAAAACTTTGCCGGTACTGTGGGTACTTGCCGAAGACTGGATCTCGCAGCGACTCCCTGTCGAGGGTGAACGCGTCAAACTGCTGAGCCTGCGCGCCGGTCAGGTCACCGTTCTGAGATATGAGGTGGACTGCAAGTACCGGGGTTACCACCGCGTGGGGCCGTTGATACTGGAGTCAGGCGATCTCTTCGGGCTGTCGCGCAAGTTCCGCACCGGGAGGTCTTCGGACTACGTGACGGTACTCCCAAAGGTAGTACCCCTCACCTCCTACGACATTCACGCCCACCGCCCCATCGGGGAAATTCGGACCGAGCTACAGATGTACGAGGACCCCAGCCGACTGGCGGGCGTCCGCCGGTATGTGCGCGGAGACAGCTTGAGTCGCATTCACTGGCGGGCGACAGCGCGCACGGGAACGCTCCACAGCCGTGTGTACGACCCAACCACGATGATTGGGGCGAACATCATTCTCGACTTCCACGCCGATGCCTATGCGGGAGAGAGAAACTTTGAAAGATCCGAGCTGGCTGTCACAGCGGCCATATCGCTGACGGCCTTCATCCTCGAACAGAAACAGCAAGTGGGTCTGCTGAGCAACGGACGGGACGCTCTCGACCGGATCCGGGAGGAGAAGGAAGAGAGCGAGTTCGCCGCGGACTCATGGGTCCGAAGTCGCGCCGCCGCGCGCGAACTTGCGTCCGAGGAGCCGACCTCCGACCGCCTGCGTCCGGTCGAAATCCCAAACCGCCGCGGCGAAGAGCAGTTCGAGCAACTGATGGTCACGCTGGCGCGGCTGGAAATCACGGATGGCCTGCGCCTGGGCGAGATGCTGTTCGCGGAGTATAATCGACTCCCACGGGACGCGGCGTTGATTGTGATTACAGGGAAAGTTGACGCGATGCTGGCAGACGTTCTCGGCGAAGCCAAACGATCCGGGTTCGTCGTTGCAGTGTTTATCATCGACGACGACGCCGAGTACCAACGCGCGGCCGCGCGCCTCTCGATGCTGGGGATGCAGTGCTATCATCTGAGGAATGATGGAGACTTAAGCGATCTGGCCATGAGGACAATTTAGCAGGACAATGCCGATGTCAGAAGAAGCAAAAGAAACCGGCTCCGCCATCGCGTCGAACTCCGAGCGCTCTCTCAAACTACCCTGGGAAAAGGTGGGCATCAGCCCGTTAGGGGGGGCGAAGCCTTTCGACGCCATCACCGATGTCTTCATCCCAGCGTGCATCCTGGGCATGGCGACATGCTTCGCCTATTTCCTGATCGAGGTCCGGGTAGTATGGTCATCGTCCGGCGTCGACGCACTGCGCTATGCGTGTTTCTGGTTCCTGATGGCGGTGGTCCTCATTGCACGCTTGCGGACGAAGCATGGGGGTGCCGCTGTTGCCGCACCTTACCAGGTGGCCCTCGCAGGAGCGATGCTGCTCTTCATGTTCCGATTCTCCGGAGACGTGGGAGGGATTGCAGGTACTACGACTCGTATGGGCGGGCAGTCGTCATTGCTACTCGTCAACTGCTTCATCATAGCCATAGCGTGGTGGGGAATATCGCGATTGACCGACGAATGCACCTCCGAAGAAGACTCAGCGGACGAGTCCGAACAAGGATTGCTCTCCGGATTGAGCAAATCCTCTGAGCACACATCGGCTGGTGATACGCGCCTGGGTGAGAAGGAACTCTCGCGAGATTTTTCCTGTCGCCGTCGCCATCCCGGAAGACTGGTCATCTACTTCGCTCTCGGCGCGTTGCTGGCATTTGGCGTCTGCCAGAAGGCACTTGCGGCGGGTGGACACGAGGCAGCGTCACGGGCGTTCCGATGGATGGTGGCCTACATCTTCTTTTCCCTGTTCCTGCTTGCGCTGACCAGTCTTTCCGGTCTCCGTCTGTATCTGCGAACGCGTAGCCTCAAGATGGAACCCTCCCTTCCGGCGAAATGGATGAGCGCCGCGACGATGGTCATCGTCGGTCTTCTACTGATGGCAGCCGTGATGCCTCGACTCGCGGCAACCGGACGCGAATGGATTGCCCGGAATCTTCCCGGCATTGGGAGTCCGTCAGTGCAGGAGCGGCCATTGTCATCCCCCGTAGAGGGATTTCGCGCGCCGCGGGGGGAGATGGGCGCGACCGAAGGCGAGTCGCCGGGGAGCAAAGGAGCCTCCGCCATCGACCAGGGCAAGTCCGGAGGCAAGGGAGCGCCAGAGCCTGGTGAAGGCGACGAGGTGAACCGACAGGCCGCCGGAACCGAGTCGGGCACGAAAGGCGGCCAGGGAACCGGCGACGAAAAGACCGGACAAGGAAAGGGCGACAGCCCGTCGAATGACCAGGACGCCAGTGCGCAGGAAAACCGTCCACAACAGCAGGGCACCGAGGGTGAGCAGTCACAAGGAGACGCGCGTCAGGACGAAAGCGCAACTGGAGAGACGCAGAATCGTGATTCACGGGATGCCAGGGAGGATGCAGACGGGAATCGTCGCGAGCATCAACGCGAAGAACCCAATCCCCTGTTGGAGAAGCTCTCCCGCCTCCTCGCCCTTCTTGCAGCGATCGCAGCGGTATTGATCGCTCTGGTCGCCGTGGCGCGTCAGATACCCGAAGTCCGGCAATTTTTACGCGATTTCAGGCCCCGCTTCCCACTCATCGCACTGCTCGCAGAGCGATGGCGCGTAATGGGAGACCGCCTGTCCCGTATGTTCTCCAACTTGCATCGAGGACGCGGCACGCCCGCTTCGCAAACGGCAAGACGTAAACAAGCGACCAACCCCTTTCGGTACGCCGGCTTTCTGGAGACGGAAGCTCCCGCCGCGGCCGTGCAGCAGGCTTACGGATGTTTTCTCGAATACGCGGACGCTCGCGGCTTCCCTCGCCAAGAGCAGTGGACTCCCATCGAGTTTCTGCGCAACCTTCCGGAGGGGTTTGACGCGATTCGGGAGGAAGTTGCTCTGCTGACAAAGCTCTACGTCCTCGCATCCTACACACCGGCCGAAGTAAGCCCAACCGAACTTGAGCGCTTACGCTCACGGTGGGGCAAACTGGTTCAGGACGCCGAGCGCCACATCTTCGGGGCAGCCCCCGCGCCCGGAGACGCCCAAGCGTCCGGAGACGCCACATGACAGACATCCGACAGCGTCCCCACCGTCGACGGCGGCGCCATGCAATCGTTGCGGTTGCGTTCTTGATTGCGGGCTTCGCGAAGGTTGATGCCTCATCGCTGCGCGACGGGATCGACGCGTGTGCGCAAACCTCTTCGCTTCACGGCGCCATCGTCGGTCTCCTCATCCGGGATGCGGAGAGTGGCGCTGCGCTTTATGAGTTGAACACGGCCACCCGTTTCGTTCCCGCCTCCAACGTGAAGCTGATTACCGCGGCAGCGGCGCTGAAGACGCTCGGGGGCGCATACCGGTGCACCACCAGGATCACGGCCTCCACCGGGACTGTTGCGGCGGGCGTTGTCAGAGGAAACCTGTACCTGATCGGTTCAGGGGACCCCATGCTGCGGATGGAGCACATTGACGATCTCGCGAGACAGGTTGCACAGCGAGACATCCGATCCGTCGAGGGACGGGTGATTGGCGACGCGTCCCTGTTCTCCGGAAACCGCTGGCGCGAGGGATGGAACTGGGATTATCTGCAATGGTACTTCGCCCCAGAAGTTAGCGGTCTCTCGCTGAACCGCAACCAAGTCGATGTCATCGTGAAGCCAGGTCTGCCGGGTTCACCTGCACACATAAGAGCGGAGCCTGAAACTCCGTACATCCGGCTGAAGAATGACACGCAAACGGTGCGCGCGGCAAGTTCCGCGGCAGCGACCATTCAGTTTATCCGTCAGTTCGACTCTCGAACGATTCGGGTAGCAGGCCGCATCCCGGTGGCGTCGCCAACAATCACCCAGGGGATGAGTGTGCCTCGCCCCGCGCTGTTCGCAGCGGTTGAGTTGACCGAACGTTTGCGCAAACACGGCGTGTCGGTGCGCCACTCGCCCGCCACCGGCGCGTCACCCGGAACCGGTTTGCAGACCATCGCTACACGCATCTCCGTCCCACTCAGTGACATGATTGTTTACATGAACAAGCGCAGTGACAACCATGCCGCGGAGCAATTATTGTCCCTCATGGGGCGTCACGTTCACGGGCAGGGCACAGCGGACGCGGGGCTAAGCGCCGTTGCAGGTTTCCTGCGAGGGTGCGCGGTCCGGGACTCTGATTACCGATTGGCGGATGGCTCCGGACTCTCCCGCCACAATCTGCTCAGTCCGCAAGCCCTGGTCGAGGTATTGAGGCAAATGAGGGATGACAAGACGTTCGTGGACTCCCTGCCTATCGCAGGGGTCGACGGGACTCTCCGGAACCGAATGAAGAACTCGGAGGCCAAAGGGAACGTGTCCGCCAAGACAGGCGCCATGTCCGGCGTGTGCGCCCTCTCGGGATACGTCCACCGCGCGGACGGAAGGCGCGTCATCTTTTCGCTGCTGATTAACAACCATGTGTCGTCTGCCCAGCAAGTTCGCGCCGTACAGGATCGCATTTGTGAAGCCGTCTACCGTGACAACTCATGACAATGGGATATAATGGCGAAGTGCCACAAGGTCAAGGCGCCTCGGGACATTCATCACTCGCCGCTGGGCGTATGGGCAACCGCGAATTTTTCAGGAGGTCTCGACTATGATTCCATCTCTGGACAGCAAAGCCATCGAGCATAACTACACGCACGCCAAGGAGTCTTACGCCGCCTTTGCAGTGGACGCGGACGCGGCGCTCGATCGGCTTGCCGGTATCCCCATCTCCATCAACTGCTGGCAGGGGGACGACGTGGGCGGGTTCGAGAACCTGGGAGGAGAGTTGACCGGCGGAATCGCCGCCACGGGCAACTATCCCGGCAAGGCCCGCACCGCCGACGAACTCCGCGGCGACCTGTCGAAAGTCTACAGCCTGCTGGCAGGCAAACACCGCCTTAATCTTCACGCCATCTACGCCGACTTCGACGGTGAGGTCGTAGACCGCGACGCTATCACTCCACAGCACTTCGCCCAGTGGATCGCCTGGGCGAAGGAAGAGGGCATTGGTCTCGACTTCAACCCCAGCTACTTCTCCCATCCGCGCGCGGACGACGGGTGGACATTGGCAAGCCGCGACAAAGGAACGCGGGATTTCTGGGTGCAGCATGGTCTCGCGTGCCGGGAGATTGCCGCAGCAATGGGGATAGCGCTGGGGACGATGTGCACTCACAACGTCTGGATCCCCGACGGCGAAAAGGACCTCCCCGCCGACCGGTGGACCCCGCGAGAATTGCTGAGAGAATCGCTGGATCGGATCTTCGCTGTGAATCTGGACCCCGCTCACGTGAAGGACGCCGTCGAGCCGAAGCTCTTCGGCATCGGATCGGAAGCCTACGTGGTTGGTTCGTACGATTTCTACCTCGCCTACGCTATTGAGAACAAGAAGATGCTGTGCCTCGACACCGGTCACTTCCATCCCACCGAACAGATTGCGGACAAGCTCTCTGCGGTACTCACGTTCCTCGACGATGTGCTGCTGCACGTCAGCCGCGGCATCCGGTGGGACAGCGATCATGTCGTCATTCTCGGTGACGAGGTGCGGGCGCTGGCTGAGGAGATTATTCGGGGGGATGCCACAGATCGCGTCTTCATCGGTCTCGACTTCTTCGACGCCAGCATCAACCGCATCGCTGCCTGGGTCATCGGCGCTCGCGCCATGCAGAAAGCGCTGCTCCTCGCGCTACTCCAGCCGACGGGCATGTTGAAAGAACTGGAGGCAGCCGACGACCGCACGGCCCGACTGGCGATCATGGAGGACTTCAAGTCCATGCCCCTCGCCGCTGTCTGGGACTTCTTCTGCGACACACACGGCGTCCCCGCCGGCGCGGCGTGGCTGAACGACGTGCGGAAGTATGAGGAAGAGGTACTGTCGAAGAGAACATGACTGTCGTCCGCAGCATCGGCCATAAGGTTGGTGCTTGCCCATGCGGAATCGCGGGTAAGCACGCCGGTCGGCGTCCAACGGGACACATCTCGTGCTTCTGGTTGACGGCGGGTTGCCACGCGCGTATGATGTCCGTCGGTGGCGGAGAGGAGCATGACGGTGAAGCGTACAGGGCTAAATCAACAAGACGAGAGAACGGCCACTCGGTTAGCCTCGCATGTGCGGAGTCGGTTCGGTGAACGCCTTGTCCAGGTCGTTCTTTACGGATCGAAGGCCCGTGGCGATAGCACCGTTGAATCAGACACGGACCTGCTACTACTCTTCAAGGACCGTCCGGCGCATGATGAACTCAGGGAGGTGACATCGTTTCGCACCGAATTGGACATCGAGCACGGCACAGTCACGACCCTCTTGGTGGAGTCCGTTGATGAATGGAGGTCACCGGTGAACAAGGCCACTCAGTTCTACCGGAACGTTTCAGAACAGGGGATTGAGCTGTGACTGAGGAACAGCGGGTGCTGTCTGGCTTGAGGATGGAAAACGCCCATGCCACGCTGGCTGAAGGAAGACTCTTGCTTGAGTCCGGGATGGTGCGCGGTTCGGTCAACAGGGCCTACGATGCGGCGTTTTACGCCGCTCGGTCAATCCTCGCGACACGAGGACTGGACGCGGCCAAACACTCCACCATTATCTCCCTGTTCGATAGAGAGTTCGTGAAGCCGAACATCCTGCCACGAGACCTCAGCAAAACCCTCCACGATCTCTTTGATGCCCGGCAAGTGGGAGACTACCGGGACCGAATGCCGACCACCATCGAGGTCGCCGCGGAACTGACAGATCGCGCCACGCATTTCGTCGAGCGTGTGGCAGTGCTGCTCGAACAACTCGAACCGCCTGCCGGGTGATGATTGCTCCAGCCAGCAACACGATGACCGGGGTGACGTGCACCCTCGGGGCCGCATGGCTGAACGACGTGTAGAAGTATGAGAAAGAGGCGCTGGCGAAGCGGAGTTGAGCGGTAGTGTAGCCCCTTGTGGGCGTCCATGACAACCGAGGCATGGCTGACGCCCACAAGGGGCTACACTTACACTACAGGCGGCAGGACAGTACAGGCACGGAGGCACTCAAACGCATGGTTAACGTTGGCATCATTGGTATCGGTTTCATGGGCATGACCCACTACAAGGCGATGGAAAAAGTGAGAGGCGGCAAGGT
Source organism: Armatimonadetes bacterium CG2_30_59_28 (assembly GCA_001872605.1). GTDB lineage: Bacteria > Armatimonadota > Abditibacteriia > CG2-30-59-28 > CG2-30-59-28 > CG2-30-59-28. The sequence continues at coordinate 56,818 of MNXM01000308.1, forward strand.
TACCGCCATCTGCACTCGCAACCCGGAGAAACTGGCGGGCGACTGGCGCGGCATTCGGGGCAACTTCGGCGGGGATGGTGGTGTGCAGGATTTGTCGCGGGTTGCGCGATATGCCGAGCTGGATGACCTTATCAATGATAAGAGGATCGATCTCGTCGATATCTGCCTCCCGACCTACATGCACAGGAACGTAACAATTCGAGCGCTCGCAGCGGGGAAGCACGTGCTGGTGGAAAAGCCCATCGCGCTCACCTTGCGGGACGCCGACGCAATGCTCGCCGCCGCGGAGAGAAACCAGCGGTTGCTGATGGTGGGGCAGGTGGTGCGGTTCTCCCCCCCGTTCGCGCACGCTCGCAACGTCGTCCTGAGCGGAAAGCACGGGGATTTGCTGGGGGCGCATTTCCGCCGCGTCATCTCGATGCCGGCATGGGGAGACGAGGGACACTTCACCGATCCCGCCAGGTCGGGAGGACCGTCCATCGACCTCCACATCCACGACGTGGACTTCATCCTCTACCTGACGGGTACACCCGAACGAGTCCATGTATCGGCAATCCGCGGCAAGAACGGCATGATTGTCTATCAGCAGTCCCAGTATTTCTACGAGAAAGCGACTGCATGCATCTCCTGCCAAAGCGGCGCCATCGCCATGTCGGGCCTCCGGTTTGAGCACGGATACGATATCTACCTGCAACGCGCCACACTTCAGTACAACAACCTCTTCACTGGGGACCGGGTGTGGACGTATACGGAAGACGGAGCAAGGAAGGAAGTCCTCCCGACGGGAAAGGATGCCTTTCTCACCGAGATGCAGCACGCGGTAAACTGCTTGGGAATGGGAATGCAGTCGGACATCATCTCCGGCGCTCAAGGAAGGGAAGCGTTGCGCGTGTGTCTGAAGGAACAGAACGCGGCGCTCTCCGGCAGAACAGTGCGCGTGTAACGTGAGGATTGCGTGCAAAACGGAGAACACTCATGGTCACCATTTCCGCTGAAAGTATCGAGTCAGCCATCGCTAAATTGGAGGATCCGTCCGACGAAGAATTCAGATCATTGAACCAGCGATTCATGCGTGAACAGGGACCGGCGGGGGTCTTCATCATGGCGATGGGGGACGAAGACCTCTCACAGGCTGCCGTGGGGCTTGCCCTGTTAATGGGAATGCACATCTGGTGTGTCTTCGACGCGGTGTGCCCGTCCGGGATGCCACAAGTGTCGCCGGAGACGCTCATGGAAGCCTATGAGAACCGTGAGACCTGGCTGGAAAGCTTCATCGGGGTGGACGAGGACGAGATGACGCGCTGGCTGCAGATTACTACTGAGATGCCGCAAGAATTCGTCGCGCGCCACGTGATCGTGAATCTGATGGAGACCGCCATGAACGCGGAGGAGGAGTTGCACTTGTCGGAGGCGGAGATGGGAGTCCTTTTCTGGGTTCTTGTCTCCGTAATGGATGCCTTTGATGCCGCGTTCCAGGAATCGGTGAAAGGCGTCCCGCATTGAGCTTCATCCATTCCCTCGACCGCGCCTATCTCGATTTCTTCCGGAAGTACCCCGCGATAGCGCTCGTCGGGCTGGTCTCGTTTCTCGGAGAGTTTGCTTTCGGCATCGTCCTGGTGATGCTACCGCTCCATCTGGTGGCCGCCTTTGGCGACCAGACAATGGTCGCCTCACTGCGCATTGCCACTGTGCGCCTGATCACGTACAGCGTCGCGGTTTTTGCGGTCACCGAGATGGCGTTGCAGGCCCCGATGGGGCACCTGAGTGATCGCGTCGGTCGTCGATCAGTGGCGATGCTTGGGATCGTTCTGTCCTCGTGTGCGCCCTGCACCATGTACTTCGCGCAAGCGCCGCTGCTCTTCGTTATTGTTCGTGTGATGGACGGGATTGGTTCCGCGGGACTCTGGTCGTCCATCATCGCGCTGGCCAGTGACCTGACCGAGTCTCGAGACCGCGCCACTTCGATGAGCGTGGTGAACACCAGTCGAATGCTGGGGCTGGCCCTCGGCCCCTCCACCGGGCTCTGCGTTGCTCATCTGACTGGGAGCAATCGCAGCCCGTTCGCAGTATCCTTCTTCCTCTTTTGCGTGGTTCTCATTGTGTGCGCGCTGCTACTCCCCCGGCAGAGCAAGAGAGGCCCGACGGACCCCGACGCGTCGCGCAGCAAGCGAATGGAAACGGGGGGGCTTCTCGCCTGGGCTCGTGAGGCGGCGGTGACACTGCGGCAGACTCCGGCGTTGGGTGTTATGCTGGTAACGTATGTGGCGCTCCAGTTTGGGGTGACGCTTCCAGCGCCCATCATCCCCGTGTACGCGAAAGAGTTTCTCGGCTTCTCCGAGAGGGAAATGAGTTTGGCCTTCCTGATTCCGGCAGTAACCGTCGCCGTGATCTCGCTTCCATTGGCCCGCCTTGCCGACCAGTACGGAAAACTTCGGGCAATCAAGCTTTCACTGACCATCTGCACGGTGGGAATGCTCCTGGTTCCACAGTTCCGCAGCCTGTTCCCCGTCATGGCATGCATCGGGATCCTCGCGGTGGCGTACGCATGGGGGATTCCATCGTGGCTGGGACTCACCAGCGTGATGGTCCCCGCGGACCGACAGGGCCTGACGATGGGCATGATGAACGCTGCGAGAGGCGTGGGCTTCTGCCTCGGGCCCATTGTCGGCGGAGAAGCATGGGTGCGCGGCGGCCCCACCGCGCCCTACTATGCCAGCGGTTTGCTATTCGCCGGTTGTCTGGTTGCCATTCTCTTGCTGCTAAAGTCGCCGGAACCGGGCGTGTGATCCACAACAATCCACGCCGCAAGCCGGCTGGTGCGGGAAGAATGGAGTGGTGGGCAGCGGCGCCTGGTTCGCTCGGGATATGTATCCCCACCGGAACCTTTCGATGGACATCCGTCCTGAATGGGGGGGAATCCCCTGAGAAAGCCGCGTCGGGGATACATATCCCCGACGATCACTGTAACCCGTATTTTCCGATCTCTCTGAGAGTTGGTGAGGAACGTGCCAGAATACCGAATGGATGAACCCCGATTCGGTTGGTCGGTTCATTGTGGCATGCCCGCTCTCGGAAAGTTGGCTGGCGTCCCCCACCACCGTCTGTTCTACGACCTCGACGCCATCATCGAGGCGTACACCGTTGGTAAGCCGCGCGCCCTTGAGATTTTCGGGCATGACATCACCATTCCGCCGCCTTTCTGGGAAGGCATCAGCTATGGTCACGCCAACGCCCTTGGGTGCGAGTTGGTTTTCCCTGAAGACAGCGAGGTAGCGACGCGTCCCATCTACGGCAGTCTGGAGAAAGGAATCGACGCGCTACGACAGGACATCGACTTCTCGGCGAGTGGGCGCATCCCATACTACCTCGACTTGTGGAAGAAGCTGCAACGCGCCTTTCCGGAAGAGCAACTCTCGTTCGGTGGTCTGAAAGCAGAGGGCCCCATGACCACGGCGTGGATACTCCGTGGGCACGACTTCTTCACGGACGTGTACGATGATCCTCCGCTCGCAAGGGAGTACCTCGCCGCAGTGACGGACAGCATCATCCAGTTCCAGCGATTCATTCGCCGAGTCAACGGCGCGCCGGAGGTGTCGGAGTGGGGCGTCGGGCTGGTGGATGACATCGCCGCAATGTTCCGCCCCGAGCTGTGGCCGGAATGGGTCATCCCGTTTGAGGAGCAGTACTTCCGCGGGCTGACCACCCATACGGGGCCCACGACGGGCAAGCGGCACGCCCACATCGAGAACCTCGCGCCGTCCCACCTTCCGTATCTCGACACGATGGACATCTACAGCTTCGATCCGTCCGTGTCGCCGCGGCTGACACCATCGTTGGTGCGCGACGGCTGCAGGTCGCGTTTCTCCTGGCTGCTGAACCCGATGCAACTCAGGGACTTCTCTGAAGAAAATGTGAGGCGATGGGTCGAGGAGTCCGTAGCGGGGGGAGCCTCGCACTTGGAGCTGCACATTGAGCGGATTGCCTGCGATGTTGCGTCGGCACGCAAGTTAGCGGCCTTTTTGAAGTCTGCAAAGAATGGTCGAAGCACCCACGGCTGAGCAAGCTGCCGATCTGGCTGACCTACCTCACGCTTCCTGGCGCCATCGGCGTCGCGCCACAACTGCTGCCGGTGGGGAACTCCAACTTCGGGACCCTCACGGGGCAGGATGGCATCTGCTGGCTGCATCATGCCATGCCGGACAACGCGTGGATGAACCTGGCCTATCGCTTCAACATGGCTCCCGCGAGCATCGATGAATACATCCGCACTGTGGGAGCGCTGTTCCTGTGGGA
>MNXM01000323.1 GCA_001872605.1 Armatimonadetes bacterium CG2_30_59_28
GCCTTCCTGATGCGCTGCTAAAGAGACCGAAAAAGACGTTCCATGCGCTTCCCGGGGCGGAGTGTGTCTGAAAACGCACCCGAGAGGCACTTCAGCAACGGACGCGGTCCCCAAACTGCGCAAATTTGACAACGCGAGCATGTCACCCACGATGGACCCACGCGAAAGACAGAAAATGAGGTTAACTATCCAGTCTACAGCCAAACGCGCTTATTTTAGGCCTAGGTTCTCCCTTCGGTATTCATTGCGAGATCTTTCCGAAACAACACAGGCACGGAGACAGTTGCACAGGAGAAGCTACATTTCACGCCCGGGAGCTGCCTTGGGGCGTTGCCCTCACGCTATATTGCTCCAGTTCTTTGGACCGAAAAGCTGCACTACGTAAGGCCGCGCGCCTTGTCTATCGCACGATGACCCAGTCCAGTCTCGCGCCTTCCGGGGCAGCCGTTCCCATTTGCACGGTAAACCCTTTATCCGACTTGGCAGAGACACAACAGTTCGTCATCCACGATGGTGTGACGGACACCGCGTAGTTGGCGTCGGCTTCCGGTTGCGAGAAGACGACGGTCACCGCGGTAAGTCCGGCGGCAACGGGCACATTGATCCCGCGCAGGTTGTTGGCTTTCGTGCCTGTTGCGGAAATCCCCGTGGTTCGCTTCAACCCCTTGTCGGTCAGGTTGATGTCTCCGCCGGTGAAGAGGAAGTCGCCGGTTGAGGGAGGAACCTGCAGGCTGTTAAGGTTGCCGGGCCCCTTCGCCCAATGAATCGGCTGGGCGCGACCATTTGGCTGGTTAAAGAGAATTGCCGAGTTGGTGACGTCACCATTGAAGGTGATGCCTCGGTCGCACAGAGATCCGATATTGATGGCGGTGCTCCATGGTGGCTTCCTGTCTTTGCGTGTCTTCAACTGGTCAACCGACTGGATAATGCCGTCGAGGCTGATCGCCGTGGGCACCTGGACGCGACCGAGTTGCTGAACCTCGATGGTGGCGTTGTCCATTGTGGATGGCATCTGGTCGAACTGACGGATGCGGATCGGACGAGGTTGCCACGGATCGGGCCCGGGTGGCTGCTCAATGGCATCGCCTGCCTCAAAATCGAGCTTCGTTCCCCGGTCGCCGCCGGGAGTGACCTTGATCTTTCGTGGAGCGTCTTTGCCGACCCATCCGCCGGTGGGGATCGTGTCCGCCCACCCCTGGCTGATATCGTAAACCCACGCGCCCGGCGCAATGGCATACGGCAACGGGCGCTCGTGACCGTCGGAGGTGTAGTTGTCATCGACGAACAGCTTCGGCGCGCCCGCTGCCACTGCCGACCAGCGGACCCGGAGGATCTTGATGATCTTCACGCCGTCCGGGTCTTCCTTGAAATCCATGATCTGATACCAGCGGTAGATGGGACGCCCAGCCAACTGGGCATAGCCGCCGACGCTGGACGGGTCGCTGGCCTGGATGATCTCGGTGGGATCGGTGATGGCGAAGTACCTCCCCACCACGTCCGGCGTCCAACCGCAGTCAGGCGAGCCGAGAATCAACCCGCCCTGATAGTTGAAGACGTTGGCCACTCCGCCGATGCGTCCGGGGTTGCTGCGCCCCTTGTAGGTTCCTCCGGGAGCAACGATCGTCACAGTGCCGTCGGTGATCCACTTCTTCGGATTCATGTTGATGAGCGGACGGGAATCGCTGAGCGTGTGAGGATTCGTGATTCCCGGGGCGTAGGTGATTTCGTCCTTTTCCCAGTCCACCGCTTCCACCGTCGAGTGAAAGCCGTTGATCTCCCCAATGGTCTCTGCGTTCAGCACCACGCCTCCCTCATCCCCGAACCCGCAGAACACATCGCTCATGTACTTCAACTGTCCACTGATGACAAAACTATCTCCAACCGCGTAGTGGTGCCGGGTGACTTGTAGCTCCATGGACTGGTTGTCGCAGTTGGAGTAGCCCTCGATCTGCATCCCGTTGACGACGTGTTTGTTGTAGATGATGCAACCCGCAGGGTGGTCGTGCTTGAAGTCGGCGGTGAGGTAGTTGCACCGCCGCTCCTTATCCCACGCAATGGACTTCACGACGATCCGGTCATAAGGCTCCGTGTAGTGCATGGGCTTCCCGGTGACCGTCAGGTATTGCCCCACCCAAATCCCCCGGATGCTGTCCGCGTAGCACTTCACATCCGTCCCGGCCTTCACCGGATCGGTGAGCGTCAACATGTAGCTCGATGCGCCACTGATCATGTAGTTCTGAATCGCCTGGTTTGAGTAGACGCCGCAATGCGGCAGACTCGTCTGTCCCAAATTCAGCTTTCGCTCCAGGCGATTGCCAGCCCACACGCCGGTCTGGTGCTTGCCGATGGAGGGCAGCAGCGTTTTGGTGTAACCGCCGCGGTAATCAATGATCGTTACCGTCGGTTCATCAATCTTCTTCTGGACGACGTTCTCCACCTTCAACGCTGCCGAAGCGTTCGGGGGAATTTCAAGAATCCCCCCGCCCGCTTTCACCAGCTCCTCGATCCCCTTCTGCAACGCCACCGCAGCCGTGTCCGGCTTCGAGATGTCACCATACTCGTCGAGGGAATGGCGGGCGGGTTCGGCACTGAGATGGCGCGAAGAGCAGGACAGGGCGAGAGTGAACACAAGCACGTAGACTGTGAGGTCTTTCATAGCGGAGTACCACCCCTTCCTTCTGATTTTGATCGACGACTCGTTAAGCCCGATGAATTCTTCCATTAACCGATTCCTCTGTCACGAGATATCCATACGTCTCTCCGTGGAATCCCAGCCGTGGGTCTGCAGCGAGGACGGGGAGAACCTTCTGGCAGGTTTCTCGTTCGTCTGCCAGAAGTTCCAGCATTCGCTGGTTCAGGAAGTCGCGTTGTGGTGCGGCCGTGGTTGCAGACGACCAGTCGCAACGGCAAAGGCCGGGAGCCGTTCGCTGTTGCTGGACGCGTCACGGACTGATTCCATGTTGTGGGCGATGATTGGGAGTAACGGACCTTCCGTTCATCCACAGCTCGTACTCGCTCAGGTCAAGGTCGTCGTTCCAGGAAACGCCGTAGCCGCCCGAATCCACCTGGACTGCGCGGAAGAATGCGAGCGTCTTCAACAACTGAAACTGCGGACGGATAAGGAGTGGGGCACAGTCATACAGCTTCTCCATCCCATTCTCAAAGACAACCAACAGCTCAGTGGGTTCACGGACTGCGACAGAAGTAACTCTGGGGATATGTTCCACGGACCATTCACTCCAATCCCGGAAGTTGATGGAATTCCTGCCGGTTCCACATCTCCTGTAATTCGCTATGGAATTGAGATGCCCATTCCTTGATCAGTCTCTGGGCTCTTGTCGGGAGATCACCCTCCAGCATTTCGGCGGTCGCGATGGAGAACACGCCGTTGAATTCGCCATAGACTGCGTGGAAGTGCGGGACGCCGTGTTCCCTCTGGCTGAAGTACATCTTGATGACGATCCCGTAAAACCTTGCGACGACGGGTATAGGTTGCGCCTCCTTCTCGCTGCTGTCAACGCGGCCACGGCCCGCGGTTACTGCCTGCCCAATTCTATCTGGCTACAGGTTGCCGGTCAACAGCCGCAAGTGCCGGGGCGATGAGTGGGGGCAGCCGTCATCCTTTCCCGAGTTCACTCATTGTCTGCTCAATCCCATCGAGCTGGCTCCGGACCAATTCATCAGTTACGAGATATCCATACGCCTCTCCGTGGAATCCCAGCCGCGGGTCGGCAGCGAGGAGAGGGAGAACCTTCTCGCAGGTTTCTCGTTCGTCTTCCAAAAGTTCAAGCATTCGTTGTCTTAGCGGCTCGCGCTTGGCCGTGTCGATAGCGGCGTGCCATTGGTCTCGCGTCACGATGAACTCCGTGATGTTGGCGGCGCAGCGGAACTGGAGAGCACACATCTCGGCCACGCCGACTTCTTTGACCAACTCCGTCCGATCTTCACCCTGTGCCAACTCAATGGCAGTTCGCAGCGCATCAAGACCTTTGACCCAACCATCATACAGCGCGCGGAACGACTTGATGACCTGTTCCGGTCCGAAGGGCGGCGTCCACCGCGAGAGGTCATCCCCCTCGATATCAACATCCGGCAGCCAGGAGCGAGGGAACTCCTTTCCCTTCTGCTCCAAGAACAGGGGCAGCACGGGACCGCGGTTCACCGGACCGTAGTATTGCACCGGAATGCTTCCCGGGAAGTCCTGCATGGCGTCGGACAGCAACTTCCATCCTGCGGCCACGCGCGGCGCTGCGGCGCGGCCAAAATGCCGTGTGGCCAATTGCGTGAGCGCCTCGTCCACGCTCTGAGGCGCATCGTCCCAACCCATGATGCCCGCCAGTTCCGTGGTCAGCGAGGGCATGTTGCCGAAGTTCCAGCAGTTCATCAACCCTCGAACGCCGTTGTCCTTGAGGGACTGGAACTTGCGGACAACGTTGGCGAGGACCGGAAGGTAGGGAACAGTGGCGTCTTCGTGAGTTGCGCCAATCTGGATCTTGGCGAAAACTTTTCGGCCCCGTCGATGCGCAAATTCCGCTAACCCCTTAAAGCGATCCGACGGCCCGATGATCTTGAGGCTGTATTCGTCGTTGAGATAGTCGAAGCCGGCAGAGCGGGTCATGATCCCGCGCTCGAAGTCGCCCATGATGATGACATCTTCCGGCAGCCGCTGGAGAATGCCCTCCTGAGGATCGGGTTCGTAGAGCGACCAGCTCCAGTTCCATGCAATCACTTCTGCCGAGTCACTTTGTGTGCGAATCCCGTCGCGAATCAGCGTAACCACTTCGCCCACCACTTCCTGCGCAGACCGTTCAGCGCATCGAGGGCAGAGCCTTCCTTCCGCGATGTATTCGTTGAGCGAAGTGCTCCCGTGGGTTGGGATGTGACAGTAACAATGGCTGGGGAACTCCGAGGCCGTAATCAGTATCACCCCTCCCAGGTCGGGCGCCTGCCGGAACAGATAGGCCATGCCGTCGTGCAGGAAGGACTTAACCTCGGGAGTGGATGTGCAGAGGCAGTAGCGGTCTCCCCACGCCACGTGCGATCCCTTGCACTGTGGGTATCGTTCCCAGAAATCGCTGCTACCGGGGAGTCCGAGCGGCTCGTTGAAGTAGAGGTAAACCGCGAGTCCGTGCCTGGCGGCGCGTTCCGTCAATCCACGAAGAGCGCTGAGAATTTGGCCGGAGGTCCGACCGAACTCCGGGAAAGCGTCGCAGCGAGAGAACTGGCATAACGCGCCTCGTATCCAGATAGCGTTGAAGCCGTGATGCACCAGTCTGCGCAGAATGCTATCCGGGTAGAAGCCATCGGGACCGGCGTCGTCGTGCTGCCAGCCGCGGTAGTCTGTCGGCCGCGTGCGATCGTCGTCGGCCAACGGTACTTCCCTGAGTCCCGTCAACTCCTCCACGAGGAACGGGGACATGCAGGAGCGATGGATGCGTCGCTCAAACAGCGGCGACCGTTCCACTTCGCCCACCGGCAGGAACGGGGCGCGGCGCGTGCGTATGACGTCTTCGATGAAGATGATTCCGCGCAACACGCCAACAGGTGACGCGCCGGTTACGGTGATCCCGGTTGAGGTGACGGCAACACGGTGCGTTTCGGGGTTCCCTTCGCCTGTCGCAGGATCAACTTCCAGTCGGATAGCCGGGCCACTGCCCGCTGCGCCAACCGGTACACCCATGCCGGCGCTCAAGAAATCCCGCAGGTCCTCCAACGCGAACAACACAAACGGGTCCGCCGACGCCGCAACAATGCGCCAGGAATCGTCGATGGCTACTTCGCCACCATTCAGCTTCGCACTTGGGTCTCTCAGGTCGCGGTTGTGAACCGGGCCTGCCAGAGACGGGTAGAATGGGAATGCATCAGCCAGCTTCACTGTGTTGGCCTCCAGGGGATGGGGTAGACTGTATTGTGGGGCGAGAGCGATCAGTCACCGCGACTATTCCTCGAACACAACCATCGCGTACCCGTTGATCACCGGAACGGTGGTCTGGGTGTAGCCATTCACCGTCTCGAACGGCAACTCATCCTCCGTGGGCGCGAGGTAGACACGTTGGGGTGTCTTTCCATCCACTCGCAGCGAGAGGGGAACGTCCCGCAGCTCGATGGGCTCCTCGATCATCTCCGCTCTGGCGCCGCGACGTTCGGGCACGTAGGCGAGGATATGCACCATTCTGCGCCCCGGCTGTTCGGTCACCATGGCACGAGCGAACGAGGGCAGCGAGTCCGCTTTGACCAGCGGGTCGGGCATCATCTTGTCGATGAGATTAGCAACCAGTTGCCGCATCGGCACCGGTGCGTCGTTGAAATAGGAAGTGAATACCGGGTGACTGATGTGAGCAACGTGTCCTGAAAGGGTCACAGCAGGTTTGCCGGTTCCCTTGTCAGGGGGATTGTAGACGAAGCCGTGCTCTCCATCCCAATGACGGTTGTAATAGGGCGCAACAATCTCGGCGAGGGTCCGCGTTCCTTCGCGGGCTGCCATCTGTATGCCTCGTTCGTAGAGAGTCACCGGCATGTCGGGGTTCCCCTCCGCCACTTCCGGGCCGAAGAGGATGTACGCGGGATCGTGCGGGGATTCGCCTTCGAGTTTCACACCCCATTCATCCAGCACAAAACCGTTCTTCTCCGGATCTGCGCCGGACCAAGCGCTGGAAACAATCGCGCCGCCATTCCGGAGATGCCTGCGCACCTTGGCGGCTTTCTCGGCATCCAGCAGAATCTCATCCGGGAGCACCAACAGTTTGTAATCATCCCACGAACGTTTGGGGGAAAGGACATCGAACTGGCACTTCAACTCACACAGCATCCGCGTCGCGCCTTTAACGATTACCTCGCCTCGGCAATACTCCTCCGGGTGAACGTAATCGAACCCAGGCTCAGGCGCAACCACACCAATATCGGTAACAGGCTTGGCCCCGTCAATCCACGGCTCCAGCTTCTGAAGCCGCGAATAGATGCGCTCGATGAGGTCGAACACCGCGTGGTTGATGTCGCCGCGGGGATGGAAGTGGTCGCCGATGGTTGTCCGCATCCCAAGAGCGATTCCGTGCAGGCAGTCATTCTCCAGGCTGGCTTCGGTACGAATCCCGCCGAAATCTCCCCATGACTTGTGAAAGCGTCCGGTCATGTTCAGGACCGGCTTGCCGAGCGTGCGGATATACCGGCCCCACGTTGGCAGCGAGTCATAACCCCATCCGCCGGTTGGCAGACACTCATACTCGAGGTAGGTCCCGATGTCCTGCTGGTACTCGTGGCACACGCCATTAAAGTAGAGCAGTGCTTGCGGGTTGATCGCGCGCGCCGCGTCAGCAATCCGTTGCGCCATCCGCACGCGGGAGAGGTTGGCAAATTCAGCCAGTTGATATTGATCCTCCCAATCCACGTCGCGCTCCTTCATCTCCTTCATGCACTCGATCCCGATGCACGGAGGCTGGTGCATGCAGTCGAGAAAAAGACCGGCGATGGGATACCCGGAAACCAGCTCCTTCACCATCTCGACGACATGGTCGCCATACCCCGTGTTGTAGCACATCGAGCGGAAGAAGTGATTCAGGCGATCCGGCTTGTAGGTGTAGCCCTCTGTAGTCAGCACCGTCCACTCCCGATGTCGCAGAGCTTCTTCATGGCTGAGACCGACGTTGATATACGCGGTCAGGGCGATCCCTTTCCGCTGACACGCTGCCGCCAGGTCCCCGAACATGTCGCCTTTCATGGAAGGATGGCGAATGCCCACCTTCGTGTCGTAATAGGCCACGCCGAGGTTGCACCGCGCATGGAAGACGACATAGTCGACCCCACAGTCCTTCATCCTGTCGGTGAAAGCATCGGCGTCGAAGCCGTGCCCAACATCAGGGCAGGCCGGCATTGTGTGAACATCGTAGAACAGACACCATTTGGGGTTGTGCACTTGGGTTCCTTTCTGAAAACAGAATCGCAGGGGCCAGGCATGCTCTCAGCTCAACGAGATCAATCCCTTGCGGAAATCAACCGTTATTATCTTCCCGCGAAGGAAGTCAAGACCGAGGAGTCCATCAACACCTGCGCTTGGGGGTAGAGTGTGGGCGAGCACCGGGAATGGTCTCCATTCCTGCCCCAACGCCTTGAGCGCCATTGTTTCTATGCGAGCTGCGAACTCGACTCCGCTGCCGGTGGTTATCTGAGAGCGATCGGGGACAATTGCAGGATCATATCCGACGGCAACCAGCATCGCTACGCCAATCACCGTGGCGGTCGCTCCCGTGTCGAGAGCCAATCGCAGGACCGCGCTGCCCGCCGGGCCGGTCAGTTCGGCCGGGACAATCACGAGTCCCTGGTGCGGGTTAAAACGGAAGCTCATAGCACAATCGCCGTGTCCTCTGGAATTGTGCCGGTGTAAAGCGTCGCAAATCTTCGAGGCCGCAGCGCAACCGCGGTGCGGTAGACTTCATCTCGGTCCTTGCTGTGGCACAGAACCCTGCCGCCTCGCACTTCCAGCGACTCGCTAATATCGGGATCACCAATCAAAACCCATTCGGACAGGAACTGGTTCACCATCTCCGCGGTAGTCATTGCCTGGTCCATGCTTTCTTCCTCCCGACCATTGCCCTAATCCGAACCATAACCCAATATGGTGTAATATGCAAGATTCGGCTGGCGCACATCCGCGCGGCCGATCTGTGCGATCACCGGGACACTCGACCGTAGTCGAAGAGCGTACTGTTCGAAGGGTATCTGGAAGCTGCGGTCTCCGATGGGTTTATCCAGACGGAAGCACTGAACGCGCCGCGCGGGCACACTCACCCTCAGACCGGTCTCCGGTTCACGGTCGGAGAAGAAAACGTCAATCTCAATCTCCGCTTCCGCGTCGCCGGTGTTCAACACGATCAGTGATTCGTGCCCCTCCAGCGGAAGACCGGGTTCTCCTGCCGGCGGTAAATCCCCATCCGGGAAGATCCAAACTCTCTTGCCATCACCACGATCCATCCTCAATCCTCCATTCTCTATTCTCGCTTGTCCATTTCCGCTACTTCCACGTCTCCGCCAGGTCGCTCGCCGTCGTAAAGCTCGCGCCGCGCGCCTTCAGTTCGTCGGTCAGAATCGCGAGTTGCTCCAGCGCGTAGTCGCCGCAGTTCTTCACCAGAAAGTAGAAGGGCACAACCTTTCCTTCGCCGTAGGTGTAACTCTTCGGCATGTCAATAAACTCCCAGGGGTGGAAGTAAAAACAGAGCACGGCGGGGAGCGCTTTGCCGTGAACGAGTTCGATGAAGTTGTCGATATGTTTCATCAGCTTCTTCGCGCTGGCGGTGCGGAAGAGCGGCCACTGGTCGCGGTCGCGCCCATAAGGGTCGGCGCTGTTAATCGTCATGTCCGCGAAGTTGGGGATCTCCACAACTCTGGAATTGCCCACCTGGGTCCAGTCCTTGCGGGACGGGTGATAGGGAACCAGTCGCTCCTGGTAGCAGTAGAGTGGATAGGATGCGTCCGAGACGTACCCCAACTTCTCCAACGCGTTCACGACTGCCGTGCTCCCCCAGAGACGCGGGCAGCGGAAGGAGACGGGTTGTTCGCCAAGACTCGCGGTCACCCAATCCGTCGCCAGCTTGAGCCGCGCGGGCACTTCCTGTGGCAACAGCGGCTTCACTCCCGGGATCTCGAAGACGGGATCGCCTACCGTCTCATGGTAGAGCGAATGACACCCGACTTCGTGTCCGGCTTTCGCGATGGACTGCACCACCTTTGGGTGCAGCTTCGCCGCCTCGCCGGTGAAGAAGAACGTCGCCGTTGCCTTCTTCTGCCTCAGCAGCTTCAGCAGCTTCGGCGTTCCGTTCTTCAACCCTTCGTAATAGGGAGACCAACTGCCACAGTCGGTCTCCATGTCGAAACCATAGACAACGGTAATCTCGGTCATTGGTCATATCCCCCCTTGTTACGTGTTTCGCGCCCCAGTCAAAAGCTCCTGCGGCAGGACTCGCATCGCGTTGGGTGATCTTGGGCATCAGCCCCATGCTGCGGCTCAGGCAGTCCTCCACCCGGTGCAGGAGGTTCCCGGACAATTCCCCGATCACCTTTTGCACCATCGAAGAAGGAACGGTCATCACAAACTCGCCACGCACGATGGACGTCACCTTGAGACCTGTCATGGCGAAATCAGGATCGCAGGACTCGATCTTGAGCTCGTTGGGCATGGTCTGCGCAACATGTTGCGATGTGATGGCGACGAGTATCAGATCATCGGGAAACCGCCGAGGTACTGCGTGGTCGGACATGACGACTGCCGGCCGGACTTTCTTTTTGTGTAGCCCGGACGCGGTCACGAATGGGGAATCTACCAACACCACTTGCCCACGCCTATACGTCATCGTTGTAGATGTCCTCGACAGGGTCACCCCATATCTTGTTCAACGCGGCTTGCTGCATTCGGAGATCCGCGTCGGTCGCGCTGGAACACCCTGTTGGGAAGGACATCAGCTTCAGCACCAGCACCGAATCGTGATCCGTCAACAACTCGAACTTCATTCCTGGTCCCAAGTGCAACTTGCGATATGTTTCCTCAGGAAGCGCCAAATGACCATCTGAAGCGACTTCAGCGTATTGTGCGCTCATCGTCGCTTACCCCCTATCTGCGTGCCAGTAGCACATATTCACAACTCCAGCACCTCAAGCCGCGCCTTCGACAGCATCTCTATACCGCTCTTCGTCACGCGCACGCCGTCTTCCCACCGAAGGCCGTATTGGCCCCCATAAAGGAACGTGTCCACCTGATACGTCATGTTCTCCTCCAGCGGGAACTCGGATGTAGACTCCATCCAGGGCGGCTCGACTTCCATGAGGCCGATGGCGTGGCACGGGCCGTAGAGCAAGTAGTCCCCGTAGCCCTTCCCCTTCACGAACTCCTCGAACTTGAGCACGACTTCCTTGGCTGGCACACCAGCTTTCATCAGGTCCATCGTGACGTAGTGCGCCTCGAGACCCACCTCCACCAGCTCTCGCATCTTCTTCGGCATCTTCCCGAAGCACACCGGACGACCGACGCTCGAAGAGTAGCCGCCCACCAGCGCGCCGATGTTGAGCTGGATCATCTCGCCTTTCTTCAGCACCTTCGGTGCAGGGCGACCGATGGCGTGCGTCGTGTGGATGCCGGAAAGCACGTAGGTCGGATGTCCCTCATACTCCGCGCCGTTGGCATACATGGCTCCCTGTGCGATACCGACAACCTGCTGCTCAGTCATGCCAGGCTTCATCTCTTGGAGCACTTTCTCGGTCGCAATCTCGCTGATGCGAAACGCTTCCCGCATCAGAGTCAGTTCGTTTTTGCTCTTGATGGCCCGCATGCTGACGAGAAGATCGTCGGCGCGCACGACTTCCGCCGCCCTCGCTGCCTCCTTGAGGGCCAGGTACACCGTCGCGGGCATGACGGCCATTCCCGCAATGCCGATGCGTTTGATCCTTGCTCTACCGACCAGCGCGGCGAAGACCTGCTCGAATGAGGACAACGGGACGCCGGGGTAGTCCGGTTCCGCTGATTCGCGATATTGCAGAACTTGGTGGATCGTCGGGATCTTGCTCCGCGTCTGCGCGAAAGTCAAGCTCTCCGGCCCGATCAGCAGGATGGGGTCGCCTTTCTGGGCCAACGCCACACCGCCTGTCTCGAACAGCGGCCAGTAGTCGGACAGGTAGCGGACGTTGGCGGGATCCGCCTCGTCCCCGTGGGTGATGAGAACGTCGAGCTTGCGCTCCTTCATCTTCGCTTGGAGCGTTCGCCATCGTTGCTCAAACTCAGTTTGTGGGATTGCTTTTGGTCTTGCCATCAAAGGGCCTCCTTGCTGAAAATAAAATAGGTTGAGATCGCTCTTGTGTCCACGCCAAAGGTCCGTTCACTCGTGGCGGGGGCATTATTGCACTTTCATCTGACGGGCGCAAGTCATTTCGCACATTCAAACGAACCGGACACAAAGTGGGATGGGAGGAGCAACAGGAAGAGAGTTGGCTGGGGAGGAAGGATTCGAACCTTCAATTACCTGATCCAGAGTCAGGAGCCTTGCCAATTTGGCCACTCCCCAACGACATCGGCATTTTAGCACACGCAAACAAAACGGGCAACAAAAAGGCGGAGACGGCAACCGGTCTCCGCCTGAGGCGGGTGTCTGGAAAATGAGTGAGTGTCCCTACTTGATTTCGGTGACTCGCGGCGTAACGAAGATCACGAGTTCAGTCTCGTTCCTCTGATAGCTTGTGCTCTGGAACAACTCGCCGAGGATCGGGATCTTGCTCAGGACGGGCAGCGCCTGCTTGTTTTTGATCGACTCGTTCTTAATCAGTCCCGCAATTACCAATGTCTCGGCGTGCTTGACGATGACTTCCGTCTGCGAGTTGCGGGTATCAAAACCGGGAACAAGGCTGGTCCCGATCAACACAGCGTTTGCATAGTTGGGCTGACTGACTTCGGTCCGGATCACCAGGTTCACGTTGTCGGTATTGAGCACGGTTGGCTTGACGTTCATCAGGATGCCGAATTCCTTGAATTCGACGGATTCAGTGAGTGCGCCTCCTGCCGTTCCGGAGGTGCCGTAGCTTGTTGAAGGCAGGGGCACTTCTCCGCCAACCTTGAAGTCTACCTCCTTACCACTCACTACCGTGGCACTGGGAGCAGATAGAATTTTAGCCTGATTATTGGTCTGCAAGGCTCGGAGGGTAACCGCAAGGTTGCCGAGATTTGTGCTGTCAAACCCGGGAATGCCCTCCCCGAAAGTTGTACTGGCATCGAGGGTGAGATAGCTGGTCCCCAATCCCGGCGCAAATCCAAGCTCACGCAGCCGGTTGACCTGCATCTCCACGATCATCAGCTCAACCCGCACCTGATGCAGCTTGGGAACCTCCAGTTGGGATTCCACGTTCTCAGCGAAGGACTTGGCAAGTTGAAGAGCGCGCTCCGCATCTTGCGCCGTCGGAACGGTTCCCGTGAGAATCAGCAACTCTTCGGAGGCCTGTACCCTGACGCCATCGATCCCGATGGCTGCCTCAATCTGCTTTGCTTTGGCCGCGGCGGAAGCCAACTTCTCTTCAGGGGTAACAATCAGGTTGTCGATCGTCTTCCCGGACTGTGCCGCGATGGTGGCCGCTCTGTCTTTTGCCGCAGCGTTGGGGGCTTCCCCCTCGAGGATAATCCGGTCGCGCACTTCCTTCGCACGAATCGTTGATACGCTGATCATTTCCAGTATTTCAGCCAGCGAAGGAGGCACTGGAGGTGGCGCCAGCTCAACCTCAATCAGGTTAACCACCTGGGCCGTATAGAGACTGGCGATCCTTTCTGCCTGCTGTTTCGCTGTGTCTGATTTCACGGTTCCCTGAAGGAGGATCGAGTCACCCACCGCTCGAACCTGAACTCCGGGAACGTCGATGGCCTCTCGAACCTGCTTGGAAATATCGGGGCGCTCATCTTTCACAACGGGCTCCCTGACAGTCAAAAGGTCGACAATCTTCTGCCCGTACAGGCCGGCGATGGCTTTCGCCTGAGCAGCTTCGTCATTTGAATCGGCTTCTCCGTCGAGAATGACCGCGTCCCCAATCAACCGCACCCTGACTTTGGGAAGCCCGATGGCCCTCTCGATTTCTTCGGAAGAAGTGCCCAGACGATCTACCACCTGGACCTCGTAGGTGCGGATGCCGCCAGCGTCCAACAACACGAGGTTCGTTGTGCCCTGACTCTTTCCGTTCACCAGAACGGAACGAGTGGAGAGAACAACAACATCCGCCACCGTGGGATCCGCAATGGCTACGCTCTTAACGCCCTTGGTCAGCAGCGTGGCGAACATCCCTATCTGCACGGTGATGCGACGCGGGTACATTTTGGAGGCGCTTGCCTGGGACGCAGAGGCATTACTGGTCTGATAGGGAACCGCGGCCAGCCGGCTGGCCTCCTGTAAGGCCTTGATGGTCTGCTGTTTGCTGTACGGCTCGTATGAGATGTCGGCATCCGTCCGCGTAATCGTCTGTCCCCGGCGCGCGATGTCTTCGCTTGAGACCACAATCAGGTGACTCTTGTCTGCCTGCATGGGAGTAGTCCGCGGGTGTGCGAGCGACTCGCGTGCGCGTGCTGAACAATTCTGCCACTTGTCTGCGGCGGTGGTCTCAAACAGGTGTGCAGCGAGGTCACCGGTCATCAGCTCGGGAAATGGCCGCAGCACCGCCGTCATTTGCGGATACGAGCCAAAGCAAACCGATACAATTCTATCTGGAGTTTGTGATTTCACGTTGGCGTAGAAACGCTCCGTCGACTGGTGCCGGATATGCGAGGTGTCGGAGGGCATCAAAGACGAGCGGTGCGAGGCGGTTGCCGTTGTCGTCGGAGTTGCGGATGGCCTGGGCTCGTGTCCCTTTTGCCCCGTCGAACTTGTGGGGAGAGACAGCTTCCCTTCGATCAAATCCACCCGCATGGGCAGAGGACGTTCCGGAACCACGCGGGTCGTTGAGGGTATGCGCGTGGCGTCATTGGCCGCCGCGGTGAGAACGCGGGCAGTCGCTGCGCGAAGAGTCTCGGCAAAGAGCGTTTCAGGCGTTGCTCGCGATAGTGATAGCGGAACCGAATCCGCGAATGCAGTAGAGGAAAGAACGACGCAAGAGGCACCCAACAGCGCCCTCCATCCATGCTTGAAGTTCATCAACCTCCACACCTCCTATGGTTGCTGCGATCTTTTCAATGTTGTGTACTGCGTGCATTGTCGGTATTGGAGCCAATTGGACTCGACGCAGTCCTTGTTCAGTTGCTACCAACGCCCCGTCTCGCGCGCAAGAGATAGCGGTGCTTAACCATGACACACGGTGACAATCAGTAACCGTAAGTATAACGAACGAGACCTCAAAGTCAAGCGAAGAACCGAAATTTCTTCCTTTTTTCTTCCTTGACTTCCGCCACTTCCTCGCCGGTCAGGAGACGGGCCAACTGGTGGACATCGGTCGAGATTTCCGCTGTTGGGTTGCTGAGGATAAAGGGCACTCCGACATTGATGGAATTCGGCGCCAGTTTGCTGTCGTTCGCGATGATTGCGGCGATCTGTGCCTGGAGACTCTTTCGCACGTCATCTTCCTGGATCATGTCCTTCCGGTCTGCCCGGTTGAGGATCACCTTGACACGGGTGCGTATCCCCTCAGGGATGCTGTCGAGGAACGTTCGTGTGTTTCGCAAGACCAGCAGGTCCCAGGAAGACGTAAGCACGAGAATCTGGTCGGCGACATTGAGCGTGTTGATGTCTTCCGGGTGCAGAAGCAGGGGCAGATCCACGATAATGTAGTCATAGGACTCACGCAGAATCTGAACCACGCGATTGATATATTCGGACTTGAGCATCTCCAGAGAGTGCCCCGAGAACTGAAGGGATGCAGTGAGAAAGGCGACCCCGCTCTTGTGAGTGACCATGCAGCTTTCCAGCATCTGGGCGTCGATCTCCTCGTTTGCGGTGATCAGATCGAGGATGCCACACCGGGGGGCGAGGTTCATCAGCACCGCCGCGTCTCCGGATTCAAGCCCGATGATGATGACCTTCTTGCCGGTTTCTGCCAGTGCGATGCCGAGATTGACGGCGATGGTTGTTTTTCCAACGCCGCCTTTGCCGCTGGTCACTGCCACGACGGCGCACGTATTCTCCTTCACAACCACTCCCATCCGGGCAGCCTGCTTCTGTCGCTGGATTTCAGCGACGTCCACGATGGCGCGCATCACGGTGGGCGAGTCAACCGGCTTGATGAGGTACTCCTCCGCTCCGGAGAGCATGGCGCGTCGCAGGTAGTCGGGTTGTTCGTTCCCGGAAATAATGATGACGGAGGTATCCGGGCGTTGGATGTAGATGGTCTTGGCGCACTGGAAAGCATCCACTGCCTGTGAGTCGGCATCCAGCACCAGGATGTGGGGTTGGTACTCAGCAACACCTGCCAGGATATGATCCTGCACATAAGACACGTCGGCCCGCTCGATGGTCCTGCCATCAGGCAGTGCTCCCGTTACCTCAAAATCTTCAGTTTCCGGGGCGCGAGCCACCAATACTCTGTAGATATCTGCCATCTGTCGTTAACCCTTGGTGGTCCCTCCGAGACTTCCGGGGGACGTTTGTGGTTCCGCGCATCCCAACGCATTCATAAACGTGCTGGTGATATGTGGATCGAGAAGTACTCCCGACTCCGACTGGAGTCTGCGGATAGCGCCATGAACCACGGAAAGCGGCCGCCGATAGGACCGCGGCTGAATGAGCGCACAGAAGCGGTGCGCTACCGCCAGGATGCGGGCCCCCACGGGGATGGCCTCCCCGGTCAGCCCATCCGGAGTGCCGCTCCCATCATAGTATTCGCAATGGTGTCGAACGATGACGGCCACTGTCCCGAATTCCCCCACCTGGTCAATTATCTCAGCGCCCCGCACCGGATAGGTGCGGATTGTCTGCATCTCCGACGCAGTGAGAGGAGGGGGCTTGTAAAGCACTTCGTCGGAGATGGACAACCGGCCAATGTCATGGCAGAGGGCGGCAATTTCGATGGTTTCCGTTTCCCTGTCTGGCAGAATCATCTGTCGAGCGATGAGCCCACTGTAGTACGCTACCGCTCTCGAATGCCCTCTTGCGTACGGGTTCCGAGAATCAATGGCGTCCGCGAATGCCTCGATCATCTGGCGGTAGGACAGGCAGACTTTTTCGAAAGTCTGAGCGTTCTCGATGAAAGACAGCGCCTGTTTGGAGATCGACCCCAACGACTCCACGGAGGTAGGGTGGACGATGAAGTCAGAGGTGTCCAGCCTGCCAACACAGATGATCGCTATCGTCGTTTCCTGCCGAACAAGTGGAAAGCAGAGTGCAATATTCGCCCGTTCCCATCGCTCCCCCCAACCATGCAACACGTTCTCCAGTCCCTTAATCGCGTCACGTTCCGGCGATCCAGGAGGCAATTGGGATAACACAACCGGTTCCTCCCAGTGGAGCAGGGGTGCAAGAGACGCTTCGTCAATCCGGAGGGAGCTGCTCGGCATGCGGAGTCCGGCGCAAGCCCGGATTGTGAAGCCACCATCGCCCGTATCGAGGTCTCGTGCCAGCAGAAATCCGTGTTCCATGCCCGCGAGCGTCACAAAATTGTGGAGAATGCCCCGCGACAAGTCACCGAGTTCCAGCACCGGGATGAACTGCTCACACCACTGTTGAAGGATGCCGACCTCTGCCATAGACAACAGCCCCAACCCTCCGCGCATCTTGCAGACGCGCAAACATAAAAGAATCCTGAAGGATCCCGACAGGGAGGGATTATACGTGCCAGAATCAGCCACGTCAAGGCGCGCCCCTGTTCGGCAAACCCGCCGACGGACGCAGCGGGGTGGACGGTTGCCTGAGCGTGTGGTAACATTCCGCTTGCGCGGACTCCATTATCAGGCACCCACAGCATCAGAACGCGGCAGCGCGGACCCAATGAACGATGAACCAGTCACAGCAGAATCTTCGCAACTTCTCCATTATCGCCCACATCGATCACGGCAAATCGACCCTTGCCGATCGAATGATGGAGATGACTCACGCCGTCTCCGGCAGAGAGATGAAGGAGCAGTTGCTGGACAGCATGGACCTCGAACGAGAGCGCGGCATCACCATCAAAGCCAGCGCGGTTCGGCTGGAGTACGACGCGCAGGATGGGCGGACCTACATCCTCAACCTGATCGATACGCCCGGGCACGTCGATTTCACTTACGAAGTCTCTCGCAGCCTCGCCGCGTGCGAGGGGGCGTTGCTGGTGATCGATGCGGCGCAGGGAGTCGAAGCGCAGACCGTCGCCAATGTGTACCTTGCGGTGGATCATGGATTGGAGATCATTCCGGTCCTGAACAAGATCGACCTGCCGGCTGCGGACCCTGAACGCGTGCTGACCGAGGTGGAAGACCTCGTTGGCATTAACGCATTGGAGGCCCTCTGCTGCAGCGCCAAGGACGGCACCGGGGTCAGCGAGATTCTGGAAGCGATTGTGGAACGCGTGCCAGCCCCGATTGGCGATCCCGCCGCGCCTCTGCGCGCGCTGATCTTCGACTCCTCTTTCGATGCCTATCGCGGGGTGGTGACCTACGTGCGCGTGCGGGAAGGCGCCATCGAGCCGGGCATGAAGATACGGCTGATGTCGAACAAGCGTATCTTCGAGGTGAATGAAGTCGGCGTCTTCACGCCGAGCATGACTGCAACGCAGCGACTGAGCGCCGGTGACGTGGGCTACGTCATCGCAGGAATTAAGGATGTCCACGACATGCGCATCGGGGACACCGTCACCGACACCGCGCGGCCATCGTCCGTACCGCTGGCTCCCTACCGGGAACCGAAGCCGATGGTGTTTTGCGGACTGTACCCGACGGAAGGGGCGGACTTCTCGGAACTGCGGGATGCGTTGGAGAAGCTGCGCTTAAACGACGCGTCTCTCACCTTCGAGCCGGAAAGTTCCGTCGCGCTGGGTTTTGGCTTTCGCTGCGGATTCCTTGGTCTGCTGCACATGGACATCGTGCAGGAACGGCTGGAACGAGAGTATGAGGTTAACCTGATCGCTACTGCGCCCAGTGTGATCTATCGCATTACCCGAACCGACGGAACCGTGATCGAGATCGACAACCCAACGAAGCTTCCACCGCAGAATCAGATCGAGAAGATCGAGGAACCCGTGGTGAACGCGACCATCCTCATGCCCGATAGCTTCGTCGGCCCGTGTATGGAGCTGTGCGAATCACGGCGGGGAGTCTACAAGCGAATGGACTACACCCATACCCAACGCGTGAGCCTGGCATACCAGTTGCCTTTGAGCGAAATTCTGCTGGACTTCTTCGACCAGTTGAAGTCCCGCTCAAAGGGGTACGCGTCTCTCGACTACGAACTCGCCGGTTTTCACGCATCGAAGCTCGTTCGCGTGGACATGCTGGTCAACGGAGATGCTGTGGACGCCCTCTCGTTCATCTGTCCGCGAGAAATGGCCCACAAGCGCGGGAAGGATATCGCTGTCAAGATGAAGGAGATTCTACCCCGACAGATGTTCCAGATCCGCATTCAGGCGGCCATCGGCACGAAGATCGTCGCCAGCGAGAGCATCAGCGCCCGTCGCAAAGACGTTACCGCCAAGTGCTACGGCGGCGACATTACCCGCAAGCGCAAACTGCTGGAGAAACAAAAAGAGGGAAAGAAACGCATGAAAGTGGTCGGCAATGTGGAAATCCCGCAGGAAGCATTTATGAGTGTGCTGAAGGTGAGCGACTGAGGAGGAACAGGAGTGGCGCAACAGGAAGTCATTGCGCATTGCGGCCAGCCGGTGATCTATCTGACCGATGAAGATCGGGGGATCAAAGTGGGTGTCGCGCCGGAATCGGGGGCCGAGATGTCCAGTCTCCAATATCGCTGGAACGACCAGTGGCTGGAGTTGATACACCGCGCCAACCTGTTTGTCCCAACGGACGAGACATGGCGCGGCCGGTCTCCCTGGATATTCCCCGCCGCAGGGCGCAACTACGCGCCGCAACAACTGGAGCGGGTGAAGGCCAGCGGCGTTGATGAACGTATGGGGACCTACCAATACGGCGGAAAGACCTACGAAATCCCCTGTCACGGGTTCGTCATGAATCGGGTCTGGGAAGTGGCGCCCGTAGCGGACGATGTGACGCGAACTCTGAGTTCGACGCTCACCTGTGTGACGCGCAGCGACGAGGCGACGCGCCAGTACTATCCCTTCGGCTACGAGTTGTCAGCGGAATACTCCCTGTGGGAGCGTGGGGTGTCCGCTCGTCTCACAGTGTGCGCTGATGCTGCAAATGACGGCGATATGTTCTTCAGTCTCGGAAACCACACCACGGTGATCGCGCCCTTCACCAGCGCAGGGGATGCAGGTTCCTGCCGGGTGCGCACTCCAGCGACGCTCAACCTCCAGATATCCAGGCAAAGCCTCTTCTCCGGCGAGTCGATTCCCGTCGATTTTCGTAACGGGGTTCGTTTGCGCGACTATCCGGGGCTGGGTAACTTCGTGCTGGGGAGTTTCCCGGAGGGAGAATGCTACGTAGACTTCATCGATCCCGCCTCCTTTGGTCTGCGAGTCAGCCAGCAGGAAGTTGTGCAGCCTGGCGCGTCTCCTCGAACGTCACCGGATGATTGCTACTTCGTTTTCTACAGTCCCTTCGATCCGCAGAAGGACCAACCGTCCACGTACTTCTGCCTGGAGCCGTGGTACGGCGGCCCCAACTCTTTCAATGACCAGCGAGGGTTGGTGTTCCTGGAGCCGGGAGAAGCATTTGTGTGGGAGATGACGATTGGCGTCAGTGATGTGTAAGCAATGGGGATATGGAGATGGTGGGGATAGGGGGATGCTCACCCACTGTCAGTCCGACAAGAGTCTCACCTTCCCGCGTACCGATTCGGTGCCTTAATTGGACATGCTGTAACCTGGACTTTATCCATGTGAAAGCTGGCTAAACATGCCACCGAGCGGCACTTTGGCAAGCTTGCCGGCCGGGAGGCTGGATTCTTCAATATCGTTATTGCGGACCGACATGCAGAAAAGGACTCCCGATGTTTCAACGTCGGGTA
>MNXM01000028.1 GCA_001872605.1 Armatimonadetes bacterium CG2_30_59_28
AGGATTATCTTCTTGCGGCGGACCACCGGAGCTGGACAGGTCTCTCTGCTGGGGCACGCTCTTGAAGTTGACCGGAAGTGGCCCAATCGGTTAGTCCGATGTGAGGTCCGATTCAACGAACAAGTCATCCGGTTCTACGCTTTGCGACGACGCGCTCCCACGGACCAACCTTTGCTGAAAGAAGTTCCCTATGTGTTTCCCAATAAACGCTTCCGTGAGTGACCGGCAGTTACTTGCACTTTGTCATGCTCCGACACTTCAAGTGACCGGCAGTTACTTGCACTTGTCCCGTAAATCATCAAATATATTGTCCCCCCAAAAACCGCAATGCCTGCAAAGACTTGCCTTCATTTCCGTGTTCTCCGTGATCTCTGTGGTGAGAAAATGGGGACAGAATTCATGACGATCTACTTAGAGGGGGAAGTATTCCTCGAATCCGTGGGACCGTAGGGGCGGGCAGGCCCTGAGGCGCGTGGGGTTTCTACGTCGGCTCCTTATCGCAGCTCCGAGGCTGCGCTTTGACGCTCCGTCACACCCCAAGAGCGAACAAATTCGCTACTACACGTGAAGGAAAGACGGGTGGGGGATACTCCATGTCAGACGTGATGCCCCTTGGCGCTGTCCGAGTCGCAGACCGCATGGAGGGCCTTCAGTAAATCGTCTCATCCTTTGCCGCGCCACCGCGGTCGCCGCCCATTTCTTCTTCGAACATCTCCTCGAACTCGTCCCCGAGGTCCTCGCCCATCTCGCCACCGAGTTCCTTGCCCATCTTGCGAGTCAGGTCGCGGACGGCTTTGGGGTCGTCGAGGTCCAGATGTTCAGCCATGTCAGTCAGGCGGTCGAGTGCTTCTTCTTCACCGCGCACTCGACTGACGCGACTGATCAATTTAGTGAGACGTTTGCTGCGGCAGTGTGGACACCGAGGGTCGGTGTTCTCCGCAATCACTCCGACAAGGAAGGTGAACTCCTTCCCGCACTTCCTGCATTCGTATTCGTAGAGTGGCATGGTGGCTATACTCGTTAAGGTTGAGAATCCACGTTTTCTGCCGTAGGATCAAGCTCCAGCTTTGTCTCCCGGTGAGGCGAGTCTGCTGATTGACAAAGCTGGAGCTTGATCCTACGGCAGGCGCATGTTGGGGCAGGACAGCGTCCCATCAAATTCCGCATGGCCATTCCTCAACCTTAACGAGTATAGATTGGAGAATGGAAGGTTGGGGACTTGGGGGGATGGATGATTGAAAGTGCGCAGTTGCTTCCATCCTTCCAGACTTCCGCGCCTTCAGCCTAAGCGCTTCTCTATGCAAATGGCCTCCGGTCGTTCCCAAACTCCAAGGGTTTGGGCAAGTCGCTTTCCCCCATCAGGTACTTGTCAATGAAATGCGCGGTGTGACAACCTTCCACGATCGCCCACACTACCAAACTTTGTCCACGGGCCATGTCGCCTGCGGCAAACACTCCCGCAACATTGGTCATACGATTCTCGTCCTGCCTCACGTTCCCCCGGGGATTCAGCGCCACCCCCAACTGTGACAGCATTCCGTGGCGTTCGGGGCCAACAAACCCCATCGCCAGAAGAACCAGGTCCGCCGGATATACTCGCTCCATTCCGGGCATCTCCGAGAAGCTCATCCGTCCGTCGCGTGCTTCCATGTTGACACGAACAGTGCGCAGCGCCATTACCCGGCCGCTGTCGTCTCCGAGGAACTCCTTCGTGCTAATCTGATACTCACGGACACCGCCCTCTTCGTGGGCGCTGGATACACGAAAGACGTTGTTCCATTGCGGCCACGGATTCTCGGGCGAGCGTGTGTCGGGCGGACGAGGGACAATCTCAAACTGGTGCACGCTCGCGCAATGCTGACGGTGCGCCGTGCCCAGGCAGTCGGCGCCTGTGTCTCCGCCACCAATGATGACGACTTTCTTCCCCTCGGCGCTGATGGCCTCGGCTTCGGGGACCGATTCTCCCGAAGCTCTCCGGTTTGCCTGCGAGAGGTACTCCAGTGCAAAGTGTATGCCCTCGAGTTCACGTCCCGGTATCGGCAGGTCACGCGCCTGGCACGCTCCGCCGCACAGCACGAGAGCGTCGTATTTTGCGCGCAGCGTAGCCGCGTCGAGATTGACACCCACATGCACGCCCGTCTTGAACTCGATGCCCTCCGCTTCCATTTGCGCGAGACGACGATCGAGCACTCGCTTCTCCATCTTGAACTCGGGAATGCCATACCGCAGCAGACCACCGACCTTGTCGGCCCGCTCGAGCACAGTCACACGATGCCCCACGCGGCGAAGTTGCTGTGCGCACGCAAGCCCCGCAGGACCCGACCCGACCACGGCAACACTTCTTCCAGTCTCCGAGGCAGGAGGCTCGGGGACGACCCAACCTTCCTCCCAGGCGCGCTCGATAATCGTCTTCTCGATCAGCTTAATGCTTACGGCTTCACTACCGATGGCGACGACACACGACGCTTCACAGGGAGCGGGACACAATCGCCCGGTGAACTCGGGGAAATTGTTGGTAGCGTGCAGAGCGTCGATTGCATCCCGCCAGTGATTCCGGTAGACGAGGTCATTCCAGTCGGGAATGATGTTTCCAAGGGGACACCCCTGATGGCAGAAAGGGATGCCGCAATCCATGCACCGGGCGCCCTGCTGACGCAACAACGCTCCGTCGACAGGGAGAGGAACTTCCTTCCAGTCCCGAATCCGCTCACTGACCGCGCGCGATGCGGCCCCCTCTCGCTCAAATTCAAGAAACCCGGTGACCTTACCCATGGGGCACCCCCGCCGCCTCAATCTGGCGGTCCGCCGCCTCAGTCTGGCCGGCTGCCTCTGCGTTAACCACCCACTCAGGATGGAGACGGGCACGCCCCTCGTCCTGCAGGTCCCGACCACACTCTTTCGGCATTACCTTAACCAATTTCCGCACGGCATCATCCCAGTCACCCAGCAAACGCAGTGCCACGGAGCTCCCCGTGTTCTCCAGGTGCTCCCTCAGTAGCTGGAGAATTACCTGATGATCCTCGGGATCGTCGACCGGCTCAATGTTCACCATCTCGGGGTTGCATCGAACACCAAAGTCTCCTGCTTCGTCGAGCACGAATGCTACGCCGCCACTCATTCCCGCGGCGAAATTCCGTCCGGTGGGTCCGAGCACAACCACGACACCGCCTGTCATGTATTCGCAGCAGTGGTCTCCCGTTCCTTCTGCCACTGCGAAAGCGCCCGAGTTGCGCACACAGAACCTTTCTCCAGCCCGCCCCCGAAAGAAAGCGCGGCCACCCGTGGCTCCATAGAGAGCCACGTTCCCGATCAGAACATTGTCCTCTGCTCTGAAAGTGGAGGTCTTCGGCGGGAACGCAACAATCTTCCCTCCGGAAAGTCCTTTGCCCACATAGTCGTTGGAGTCGCCCTCGAGGATCAAGGTGATTCCTCGCGGCAAAAACGCCCCGAAGCTCTGCCCGGCAGAACCGCCAAATTTGATGCGAATGGAATCATCCGGCAAACCTTCCAGGCCGAACCGTCTGGTGATCTCGCTTCCCAAGAGAGTGCCCAGAGTGCGATTGACGTTGCGGATGGGAAGCTCCAGCTCCGCGCGCGGGATTTCAACCTCGCTAAGGTTCGGCACCACCTTCTTCGTAGCCATCTCCTCCTGAACGGCCGGGCACCACCGAACCCGCTGCGGCAGGTCCAAAATACGGCGGATCGCGAAGTGCTGGAGTAACTGGAGGTCCAGGGCGTCGGCCAGCCCGTGATCCTGGGGCATCGTGCGACGATACTCCACGGTCTGACCGGGAACCGGTCGATGAAATATCTCACTGAAATCCAATCCTCGCGCCTTGTGGTGATCAATGGCTTCCCGCATGTCCAGCAGGTCGCTGCGACCGATCATGGCGTCCATCGTGCGGAACCCGAGTTGGGCCATCAGCTCTCGAACTTCCTGGGCGATGAACCGGAAGAAGTTGACCACGTGCTCCGGTCTTCCTTGGAATCTCTTCCGCAATTCAGGGTTCTGCGTCGCCACGCCCACGGGACAGGTGTCCTGATGGCAGACACGCATCATAACGCATCCCAGCGTAACGAGGGGAGCAGACGCAAAACCAAATTCCTCCGCTCCCAGCAAGGCGGCGACCACGACGTCGCGGCCCGTTTTCAACTGCCCGTCGGTCTGCACAACAATCCGGTCCCTCAGGTTGTTCAACACCAAAGTCTGCTGAGTCTCAGCCAGCCCAAGCTCCCAGGGGATTCCGGCATGCTTGATGGAAGTAAGCGGACTGGCACCGGTTCCCCCGTCGTGGCCGCTGACGAGCACCACGTCGGCATGTGCCTTCGCAACACCTGCGGCGACGGTTCCCACGCCAACCTCAGCCACCAGCTTCACAGAGATGCGAGCGCGGGGGTTCGCGTTCTTCAGGTCAAAAATGAGTTGCGCCAGATCCTCGATGGAGTAGATGTCGTGATGAGGAGGCGGACTGATCAGCCCCACTCCGGGTGTGGTGTGGCGCGTCTTTGCAATCCACGGGTACACCTTGTGCCCGGGGAGTTCTCCGCCCTCGCCGGGCTTGGCTCCTTGAGCCATCTTGATTTGCAATTCATCGGCGCTGACGAGGTATCCACTGGTAACACCAAACCGGCCCGATGCCACCTGCTTGATGCGGCTCCTGCGGCTGTCTCCATTGGGCAGGGGAAGAAAGCGCTCCGGGTCTTCTCCGCCCTCCCCGGTGTTGCTCCAGCCCCCCAACCGATTCATGGCAATGGCCAGTGTCGAATGCGCCTCCGCGCTGATGGAACCATAGGACATGGCGCCTGTACAGAAACGCTTTACAATGCTGTCGACCGACTCGACCTCATCGACGGGAATGGGTCGTCGTTGATCAAAATTGAATTCCATCAGCCCCCGAAGGGTACACAGACGTTTGCCCTGATCGTTGACTCTATCTGAGTAGGACTTGAAGACTTCATAGTTCCCGGATCGCGTCGCGCGCTGAAGCGTGTAGACAGTTTCCGGATTGAATAGATGGTGTTCCCCATTGCGCCTCCACTGGTACTGACCACCGCACGGCAGCGATTTACGCGCGTGGGGTCGCTTTGGGAATGCCGAACAGTGATGCGTGAGAGTCTCGCGGGTGATTTCTTCAACCCCGATGCCACGAATGCGAGATGGCGTGTTCGGGAAATACCTGTCGATGAAACGCTCATTGAGTCCGATGGCCTCAAATATCTGCGCTCCGTGATAGCCTGAGATTGTGCTGATGCCCATTTTGGACATCACCTTCACAACGCCCTTGTACACCGCCTTGATGAAGCTCTCAACCGCCTCGCCGGTGTCGATTCCCTCGAGCTGCCCCTCTGCAACCATCCTCTCGATGGACTCGAATGCGAGGTACGGGTTGATGGCGGCTGCTCCGTATCCAAGCAGCAGGCAGAAATGATGGACCTCGCGGCAATCCCCACTCTCCACCACAAGCCCGGCCCGCGTGCGTATCTGCTCGCGAACAAGAAAATGGTGGAGCCCCGAACACGCGAGAAGAGAGGGAATGGGAGCGTGCTCTGCATCTGTCCCGCGATCTGAAAGAAACAGGATGCTCGCCCCGCTCTCGATGGCAGCCTTGGCCTTGCGGAAGAGATTTTCCAGCGCCCATCGCATCCCTGCGGACCCCTCTTCCGCGCGGAAGAGCATGGGGAGGATCTCGGTTCTGAACCCGCGCCAACCATCCAGGTAGCGAATGCGAGCAGCGTCCCTGTTGGTCAGAACGAAGCTGGGCAGGCTGATCTGCTGCAGCGCATTGACTCTCTCCGCAAGGAGATTGTCCTCCGGACCCAGGCTGGTGGAAACCGTGGTCACCAATTCTTCGCGGATCGGGTCCAGAGGTGGGTTGGTTACCTGGGCAAAGAGCTGTTTGAAATAGTTGTAAAGCAACTGAGGCCGATCGGAGAGCACGGCGAGAGGTGTGTCCGTTCCCATCGAGCCGATGGCCCAAAGTCCATCCTTCGCCATCGGCCCCAGGATATACTTTAAGTCCTCCTGCGTGTAACCGAAAGTTAACTGCCGACGCAACAGCGATTCGGCGTCGGACTGCGGAACATAAGGCGCCTCCGGCAGACCATCCAGTGTCACTCGGCGCTCACGCAACCACGTTGAATAGGGACGTGACGCTGCCAGACCCGACTTCAACTCCTCGTCATCTACAATACGCTGGCTATCCAGGTCGATGAGAAACATCTTGCCCGGCTCCAGTCGTCCCTTTCCGGCGATCTGGTCGGGCGGGATGTCAAGGACGCCCACTTCGGAGGCCATGATGACAAGGGCATCCCTGCTGACCCAGTATCTCGACGGTCGCAGCCCGTTGCGGTCCAGTGTCGCCCCGATGGTCTTGCCGTCTGTCACCACGATGGACGCGGGGCCGTCCCACGGTTCCATGAGGCGTGACTGGAAATCGTAAAAGTCCTTTTTCTCCTGGGACATGGACTGATGATTTTCCCACGCCTCCGGAATCAACATGGTCATTGCCTGCGCCGGGCTACGTCCCGCTTTAACGAGAAGCTCGACGACGTTGTCGATGCTGGCGGTATCGCTCTGCCCTTCCGCGATGATCGGGAGTAGTTTCCGAACGTCGCCCGGATCAAACAACTCGGACTCCATCAGAGTCTCACGAGCGCGCATCCAGTTGATGTTGCCCCGCAGGGTGTTGATCTCTCCGTTGTGTGCAATCATTCGGTAAGGATGCGCAAGCTGCCAGTTCGGAAACGTATTGGTGCTGAACCGGGAGTGGAACATGCAAAAGGACGAGCGCAGGCTCGGTTCCCGCAGGTCGGGGAAATAGAGGTCCAACTGCCACGGAGTCAGCATTCCCTTGTATACGAGGGTATGGCAGGAGAGACTGCAAAAGTAGAACTGCCGGTAGCCGTGCATTCCTGAGGCATTCAGCGCCGACTCAAACCGTTTCCGGATCACGTACAGCTTCCGTTCGAACTGATCCGTTGCATCGATGCCGCTCCCGCATCCGACAAAAGCCTGCGCCATCGCCGGCTCACGCG
This sequence comes from Armatimonadetes bacterium CG2_30_59_28, assembly GCA_001872605.1. Classification (GTDB taxonomy): domain Bacteria; phylum Armatimonadota; class Abditibacteriia; order CG2-30-59-28; family CG2-30-59-28; genus CG2-30-59-28. Next base: position 7,036 of record MNXM01000028.1, read on the forward strand.
TGATCGCGCTCGCCCCAAGGCTGTGATTGCTGGTGGGGACGGGGCGCCAACCGAGAAACCGCTGGCCCTCCTCGACCACAATCTCCTCAAACAACCGCTTCCCGTGAATTGCCTGATCGGGGTGTTTAGGCATGAACAAACACCCCGCACCATACTCCCGCGCGCCGGGGAGCCGGATTCCCCAGGGCGTGCACTTCTCGAGAAAGAATTCATGCGGTATCTGTATCAGGACTCCGGCGCCGTCCCCGGTGTTGACCTCGCAACCACACGCGCCGCGGTGATTAAGGTTATTGAGGGCCGTAATGGCATCTCTCACGATCCGGTGGGATCGCTCCCCTTTCAGGTGAACGAGGAACCCTACACCACAGGAATCGTGTTCGTACCGAGGGTCATAAAGTCCCTGTTTCATAAGCTCCGAATCATCCATCAATATGTCATCTCTCAACGTGGTTTGCCATACTCGTCAAACACAAAAAGCAGCGCGCTTCGTTGTACGCAAGGCACTGCTCTGGCCATCATTCCGACAAACTCTGCCGCAGGTTTGCCTTGTCGCGCGTCACCCCGCAGACAGCCTGTATTCTGCGCGGCATCCCAGACAGGAAAGAATTCTGTTGAGATAATATAACAGCTTCGACGAACATCGTAAACCCGCGGCAGGAATGACAACAACGAGCGGCTGTGCTAAAATGCCGCGAACCGGTATGTAATGCTCGCTCTATCTGTACTTGGCCGCAAGGATGGAACCAATGAAAGTGAAGCTGGGTTGTGAGCCTATCACTTGGGGAGACGATTTTGAGACCGCCGTTAAGGAGATCGCAGAGATTGGGTACCGCGGCATTGAGCCTGTGATGCTGGGTTACGAGGCGCGGACTGAGGAGCTTCGCGCGTTGCTTGACACGTATGGTCTCGCTGCTACCGGGGCGTACCTGTCATGTTCGTTTCTCGACCCCGACAAAATGGAAGCGGAGATCACCGCGGCAACTTCCCTGGCCTCCAGACTTCCCGTGGTCGGCTGCTACCGGATCGTCCTGGCATCCCGCACGCGCATGGTTGACCAAGTGCACGAGCGGGAAGTGTACGAAAGGTTTGCGGATGGGTGCAACGAGACGGCGCGGCGGTGTTTCGGAGACTTCGGCGTGGAAACCGTCTTCCACAATCATGCGTGGACACTCGTGGAATCACCGCACGAGATTGATCTCCTGTGCGAGATGACGGACCCACAACTCATCGGCATGGGATTTGACACTGCTCACCTCGCGTACGGCGGAGGAAACCCGGCCAAAGTCTTCCGCAAGCACGTCGACCGCGTCAGGTACGTCCATATCAAGGACCTCAACCCCGATCTGAAACGACACCGAAGCATCGCGGCGAAAAACGCCAACAGACCGGAACACGTTTTTGTCGAGCTGGGCGAAGGTTGCATTGGCGACAAGGGACTGGTTACGGTGCTGAACGTCCTCCGCAAGTCCGATTACCACGGCTGGATCATCAGTGAGTTGGACACCACGCCGCGTTCCCCCAAAGAGGGAAACGCCATGAATTACAACTGGCTGATGCAACACCTCACGGCGGACGAACTGGATGACAATGAAAACCAGCAACGGGAGCGCGACGATGAGACTTGAGGGGAAGGTGGCATTGATCACCGGCGCGAATCGCGGTATCGGTCGCGGCTGCGCCCTTGAAATGGCGAAGGAAGGCGCGGCCATCGCCGTCAACTATCGAGGACACCGCGAAGAGGCGGAAGAAGTGGCCAGCGCTGTGGAATCTCTCGGGAGAGAAGCGTTGGTAGTTCAGGCGGACGTGTCGCAGCGCGCACAGGTCGAGGCGATGGTGGAACGTTCCATCGCGTATTTTGGGAAGATCGACTTCCTGATCAACAACGCGGCGAGTAGCATCCGCAAACCATTCGTGGAGTTGACCGTGGAAGACGTTGAGCACACATGGGGAGTGAGCCTGTGGGGGCCGTTCCACTGCTCCCAACTCGTGGCGCAACGATGGGTCAGGGACAAGCATCCGGGCAAGATCATCATGATGTCCTCCATCCACTCGACCATCCCCTTTCCCACTGCGCTGGCCTACAACTGCGCCAAAGCGGCGCTCAACCACATGGCGGCGACCCTCGCCGCCGAGCTTGCGCCCTATCGCATCAATGTCAACGTCATTGAACCCGGATGGACAGACACTCCCGGGGAACGCACCTTCACCGAGGAAAAGGAGATCCGGAAAAGAGCCAGGCTGTTGCCGTGGGGACGAATGGCGACCATTGAGGACATCGGCAAGGCCGCCGTCTATCTCGCCTCAGACGACGCCGAGTATGTCTCCGGCGCGGTCCTGCGGGTGGATGGGGCGCTGGCGATCAACTTTGCCGTCCGCACCACTTCACCGGCGGTGGATGACTGACTACCGTGGTTTTGCTATAATGACACCACCGTGACAAGGAGAGATGAAGCATGGAGGCCGTCGCAGCGCGGATTTCTGAAACTCTGACCATCGATGAATTCAAAGAGCTCCCAGAAGGCCCACCTTACTACGAATACGAACACGGGGAGGTCATTGAAATGCCGCGCCCGCATCCCTGGCACAATCACATCGTTATCAGACTTACGTCCTTTCTCGTGGACTTTGTGACTCAGCATCGCCGCGGTTTGGTGTTTGCGGATGTTGAGGTACAACTTGGTGGAAATCTCGTATATGCTCCTGATATCCTGTACCTGTCGAATGAGTGTCAGGATATCTTCGACCGCAAGACGGGGCGGATTTGCGGCGCCCCTGATTTGGTGGTGGAGGTGGGTGCTCCCAGCAGCGCTGCCAGAGATCGCTTCCGCAAATTCAACAACTACCTGTCGGCGGGCGTGAAATGGTACTGGATCATCGACCCCGACGTTCTTGGGATTGAGGAGTACCATCTGGTGGAGCAGCACTACGTCCGGACGGCGACGGTGGCCGAAGGTGAAGTCTTTCACCCAGGTGTCTTCCAGGAACTGGAGATCGACCTCGCAGCGATCGTGGGACCGAGACTGTGATGGGTGAGGACTACTCACGTACTCGGACAGGATGTACAGGATTGGCAGGAGAGAGCGGTGAATGAACACCGTGGCGGTTGCGTGTAGACTTGCATGCTACGCCAAGCCGACTCCTACGAACCGCCGCGCGTGTAAGACCCCTGCCGAACTGCCTCATCCTGTGCATCCTGTGAATTCTGTCAAGATGTCATGCCTGAGGGGGTGTAAGTAAGATTTATGACGCGTGGAGGTAATCAGCGCCCTGGGGTCGGCCAGGCGTAAACGAAAGGTTGGGGAAACCTACGCGAGTGAAAGGGGACAGTAACGAACTCACTCAGGACCGACGAACCGCGAACTGCGTTACACAATCACTGTCGGGTTTCAGACTATAGGCGCCTATCGTTCCGGCTGGGGTGGATTCTCACAAATCTTACTTACACCCTGCCTGAGGAGTCACGATGGGCGCGATCACATTCTCATTCCTCGTCCCTCATCACCCCTCACTCACCGTCCCTGCGCCACCCGTTCTGCATTCTCGTGGTAGACCTTCCGCAACGCTTCGTCCGGCAGGTCGAGGCCGTAAATCCTCCACCGGCAGTGTCCCCAGCGGCCGAGGTAGTCGGGGTACTCGAAGTATTCGTCGCGTGTTTCCAGGAAGCGGAAGTAGGCGCGGTACGCACCCTCGGAGACGGGCATGTCGATGCCGAAGAGGATGCGATCCTGGTATTCGATGAAGAAGTCGCGCGCCGTGTAAGGCTGACGCCCAAGCTCATCGACGCGGGCAGAGATGTCGATGTACGTGTTCGAATAGGTATCAAGCCACGAAGCGACGCGGTCGAGGTCTTCGGGTGAGTTGGCCACGTGCGGCAGGATGAAGTTCATCTTCGGATGCCGCGCGATGAGCCGGTTGCGCTGCTCCAGCAGCTCGTTCTTGGAGAAGAAGGAATCCTGAAACGCCCAACTGGGGAATTCCTGCAATACGGGATAGTGCTCGTTGGTCTCATCCATGGGGATGAAGAATCCTTCCGGGTCGGATACGTGGATCAGCGTGGGCAATCCCATCTCCTCCACGCGTCGGAAGATGGGTTCCAGACGCGCGTCATCCACCGGAATCATCGCTCCTGTCTTGTCTCGGAACCGGAGTCCCAATTCCTTGGTGAGTTTGAACCCGCATGCTCCCTTGGCCACGTCCGCTTCGAAAGTCTGGATGGCTCTGTCAACAAAATCGTCTTCGGCAAGGATGCCGAAATTTTCCCAACGCGCAAACTCAGACATAGTCAGGCAAGTGAACCTGCCCGGATACGCCTTGACGTAATGGTCGATGAAACCCTCAATGGGGCGCCGCTCGATGGTGTAGCCCGCTTCGTCGAATGGCAGCACCACATTGCCAGTCACATTCACCCACGTCTGCACACCCACCGCGTCCATGATCCGCAGCAACTCCTCCGGCGGAAGGTCACCAAAGAGATGGTTGTGTGCGTCCACTACCAGGAACCTGGCCTTCTCCGGCGTATTGTCCGGGCGCTTCAGGAGGGACCTGGGCTGGAAGTCCTTGAGCAAAATGTCGGGGATGTGGGGGGGCACGAATGTCACCTGCATCGTCAGCGGTCGGAGGTCATGGATGTTGCACGTCTCTCGATCTCGTCCATGCCGTCGAGAACGTTGATCTCCACCAGCATCGCTCTCGCCGCTCCCGGTTCCAGCATGGGCAGCAATCCCTTCTCTCGCAGTTCGGCACGGTTGAGGCACGGGACGTTCGCCGGTTCGACGCCAACCACATAGTCGCCCTGGCCCATCATCTTCCACTCGTTCAGGTAGGGCAATGTTGAGACATCGAAGCGCAGGTGCATCCCCAACCCACCGTTCAGTTTGGGGTTGGAGAAGACCGCGTGTCCCTTTCCGGCGTCGTCGCCCTGCATGGTGTGCAGGAAGTTCTCCTCGTCAAATCCGGGAACGGGATCGGAGAAAACATACATGTCCTGCATGTTCCGTTCGGACTTCGCGTCGTACGCGGAAGTCGTTGCCGCAGTCAGCCAGAATCTACTTGCCGCATCCAGCAAGGGGAAGCCAGGGTTGACGTGATACAGGATGCAGAATGGCGAGGACTGGTAACCGAAATTCTCGACGATGTCGTGTATCTGTACCGACCTCGAGCCAATCTGGGTCGAAATGGTTCGCGTCATCCGCATCTTATCGCCAAAGATCCGGCACTCTTCCACCATGCCGGACACCTCGATGAGGTACTCGTCGCCATCCCAGCGAGATCGGTCACACACCTGGCAGGCAGGAGAGTTGGTGTAGCGACCGTGAAGCCCGAGGTCGGCATCGCCATCTTTGCCAGGCTGTCCCAGATAGGTCAGGCCGCACGTGGTCAACAGCCCACCAAAGAAAGTGCGCAGCCAACCCATCCCTTCGGGTTCATAGAAAGCCGGATGCGCCTCGCCGTTGGGCGTGTGAAAGACGAGGTTCGTGCCCTTGTACGTGGCCTGACAGATGTCCAGACCGCGATCCGGGAGGATGGTAAAGACCAGACCAGCGCCGGTGTTAACCTCAATAGCCTCGACGCCTTTCGCACGTCCCTCGTTCAGCACGAACCGCCGCGTCCCGCCGATCTGCTGTAGGCGGCCAACGCGCTGGAGGAGCTCACCCCGCGTATAGGTCTTCCCGTTGGTTGTCATGTTTTCTCTCCCATGATGTTAAAGCATCATGCTAATCGGAAGCAAGCTGAAGCACGCTCTGCTGATAACCGGAGCTCCCATGATGTTAAAGCATCGTGCTAATCCGAAAGCAAGCTGAAGCAAGCTCCGACATCCACTCATGCCTGAACACTGAATACCGAACACTTGCTTTGTCACTTGCCACTTGTCACTTGCCACTTCCTCAAGGAAGTATGGGTTTGATCCCCGTCTGCTTGCAAAAGTCAACCAGCGCGTCGTAGAGGTGGTCGCCGTAGCCGAGGCAGGCGTACTCGTTCGTCCAGTGCTCGAGCATCACATCCACGTCGCAGTGTGCTGTGACGAAGCCGTGGGGCCAGAAGGGAATGCCGCACTCCAGTCGACGCGCCTCAAGCTGGTCCGCAGGTGGCTCGAAGATCGAACAGCGCGTGATAACCATCTCGAACTCACCGTCCACGCGGCCGGCGCGGGCAAGCGCTCCCTCACCCACCTTGCACACCAGACTCACAGACAGCCCTCCAGCTTCGCCTTCCGTGGGGATGCCATGCTCAGCAAAACCGGCAGGGCCGAGCTTGCCAGCCAGGGAAGGCGGGCAGGCGCCATCGCCGATGATCTTGATTTCCTTCGTGGCTTTGTCGATGTGCTGCAGGTCGCCATAGTAAACTGGCTCCGAACTCAACTTGGTCAACAACAGAACCGACAGAGCGGTGTTGAAGTCGCCCAGGGTGGAAGTGCCGACGCCGTCTTCCAGCATCATACTTTGAGCGAAGCAGGTGGCGGAATAGTCGTCACCCAGACCGGGGAAAGATTGCATGGTGTAGAAGTCCCACTTCTCCTTCTCCACAATCTTCTTGATGGCGAGATACAGGCGCAGCGATCTTTCGTTTACAACGCTCTTCTCCGGCAGCTTCCCGAAGAGCTGCTCGATGCGCGGCTCCAAGGCCGCGAGCTCGTCCGCAGTCACATTCTGCGCAGTTCGGATCAACTCCGTGGTTTCGCGGGAGTCGATGTCCACCCCGAACATCTTCATCCACTGCGACGGGTCGGCCACGCCGCAGGTCTGCCCCATGCCGCGCCCGCCAAACGTGCCGATGGTGCACATGTTCAGCCAGTTCTTCAGATGCGCTGCCTGACAGAAGCTGACGACGCGGTCGATCTCCTTTGGGGCATCCGCCGCGCCGTAGACGAACTTGTGCTCGATGCCCACTTCCAGCAGAGCGCCGTGCAACACGAGCCCGCCCACCGGCCGCCAGCCCTGTGAACCGGGGTGCGTCCAGATCAGAACTCCCTTGCCCGTCTTCGCAAAATCCCGCACCGCGGCGATGAGATGGGCCGCCCAGACCCACGTGCCCGAAAAGAGAATGACGCAGTCAACGCTGTCGTCGTCCTTCATCTTCTTCAAGGCAATACGCGCCTCTTCTTTGGATGCAATAATGACGTCATGCTCGACCAGGTTGACGCCGCGCTCCGCGAGCGCCTTCCTGGAGTTCTCGACGATCGCGTCATCGATGAAGGGCGTGCCCATCGGGTCTTGCAGCCCGTCCTTGTGGACACCGTACACGATGAAGCCTGCTGTTGGGGCAATCATGGAATGCCTCCTCTGTGGGTAATTGGGTAATTGTGTAACTGGGTTAGGCAGCCTGCCACTTGTCACTTGTCACTTGTCACTTGCTGCTCGTCAGACCTCTATCCGTTTCAGCTTCGGATATAGCTCTACATACTTCTCAAACCTTTCGTCGTAGTAGGCTGCGCGGGCGGGGTTGGGTTCGATGCAATCAACTTCCCGAACCCATCCCGACGCAATGGCTGTGACGTCTTCACGTTGATGCGCCGCGCACGCGAGCATGGCCGCGCCGAAGCAAGCGGCCTCGGTGACGGCAACGGTTGTGATCGGTTTGTTCATCACATCCGACTTCAGTTGCAGCCACTTACGGTTCTTCGCTCCGCCTCCGATGGCCAGCAGTTGATCGATGGCGATCCCGGACCGCGCCATGATATCCAGATTGAGTCGCATCTCAAACGACAGCCCTTCCAGCAGCGCCTTGAGTACCTCTCCACGCGTGGTCGTCAAACGCAAACCCAGAATGGCACCCGACACATCCGGGTCGAAGTAGGGCGTACCCGATGGAGTGAAATACGGCAACGCCATCAGTCGGGTCGGTTCTTCCGGCATCTGGTCAAGTACGAGCGCGTAGGGATCACTTCCGGTGCGGCGCGCTTCATCAACTTCTCCCCTGCCCCATTCATCCCGGAACCACTTGAGTAGGTTGCCGCCGGTCAGGTTGAAGGCCACGGTCGTGTATTTTCCCCGCACCGTGTAGTCATACGTGCATAGATTACTCCCCATCAGGGAATCGCTCAACACCGGTTCCGCAAACATCGGGCAGAGACATTCCACCGTCCCCGTCGCGTACATCGACCGCCCCGACTGCATCACACCCGCTCCCAGCGCGCCGCACGGCTGGTCGTGCCCGCCGGTCACGACGATCACGTCATCGGCCAGCCCCAACGCGAACGCGGCAGGCGCAGCAACCTTCCCGACGATTTCGCCCGAAGGCAGCACTCGTGACAGATGTTCTTCTTCCAGCCCAATCGATTCCAGTATTTCCTGGCTCCAGATGTGCCTGCGGATGTCGAACAACATTGTTCTGCCGGCAAGCGGCCAACTGATCGCTGGCTCCACTCCCAACCGATGGTGCAGGAAATCTTCATAGCAGAGGAACTTCGCCGCGCCCGACCACACATCCGGTTGGTTATCGCGAACCCACAGCAGCTTGAACACGGAGAACATCGGGTGTGCGGTATGCCCGGTAATCTGGTACAGGCGTTCTCGACCAAACTCCTCGCTCCACTCCACGGCGATGCGCGACGCCCGCGCATCAGACGACACCATGCCATTGCCCATTACCGCCCCGTCGGCGCCGATGGCCGTAAAAGCTTCCCCCTGGCTGGAGACACCGATGGCGCACACCGGATCCCCGGGACAAACCGCGGTCGCTTCGGCGATGGACTCCAGACAGCAATCACCCACATGCCGCGAGTCCAGCTCGGCAAACCCCTCCTGCGGCGACAACACAGGATACTCGCGGTATGCGGAGGCTATTTGCTTCCCCCGCTCATCAAAGATGACCGCCTTGCAGCCGGTCGTGCCGACATCTACACCCATGTAGCTCATAGACTGTCTCCACATATCTCTGTCTTCGTCGGGGCTGACTCCGTGCATTCCATTGCGCCATCGTCGTGCCCCAACAGGCACTCGCTACGCGACAGCCTCCGCCGGTTGGGTCGTGCGGAGAATGCTGAAGATCTCTTCTGCAGCTTTGGAGAGAGACATCGCTTGCAGTCCGGGAATATACTCCTCTCCACAGCGAGGGCAGGCCATTGCTGGCACCCCATTCACAGTGACCGATGATTGCTCATCGGTCATTTCCACCGACGTGAGGGTCCACTCGGTTTGTGCTCCGCACTTGGTGCATTTACGTGTATCGTGTGAAGTCATAGTTTCACCTTCTTTCAGTAGGTGGTGAATGCCATTCAAGAGGGTCCGGAATGTAACCCGTAACGAAATCGGCCCAATTCTCATCCGAGTAGTCGCACACTCCATGCAGGTCGATCGTCGTGCGAGTCGATATCTTCGCCTGTCCGTAGAACAGACACCGGCTTCGCTCTGGATAGTCCTCGATAATACTCCCGCGCAGTACTGCCTGAACCATATCACCAGCAGAGAACCCCTCTTTGAGGCGGTGGGGCAGGCTGTGCTTGGAGACCGTGAAACGTCCGTCCCGTACCAATTCCTTGAGGAGTTCTTCGTTTGCCACGCATTGCACCACCTTGCATCCGATGGAGTATACCACTGACGAACTGCACCGACCACCAGCAGAACTGCCTCCGCCTAATCCGTTACGCTCTGGAACCGGCGACCTCCCCTATCGCCTGTCGAGCATCGATGTGGAGGCGTATGGCATCTCTGATGTTCTCCATTGCTTCCTCATACGTGTCGCCTTGCGTATAGCATCCCTTAAGCGCCGGACATGAGGCGATATAGACACCGTCTTCGTCTGTCTCAACGACGACCGAGAATCTGCAGTTTGAGATATTTGTATACCCCTCTTTGCTGACATCAAACCAACATTTCTGCACCGATACAACTATCTGTGAAGTGCGCCAAAACCATCTCGGTCAGCCATACCACAGCCCCAAATAGCGGGTCACAACCCTCTTCATCTCCTCAAACACAATCCCTTGTCGATAGGCCGTCGTGAAAAAGTCGAGATGGAATGGGTCGGCGAGCAGGGCGCCATTCCCCAGCAGACGATCATCGTTCAGCCGCTGCGCCATCTGCGGACCGCCGACTTTGGAGGCGTGGCGAACCATCTGCTCCAGCAACGCCGGACTGCTATCCCGTTCCAGGGCGGTCCAGATGTTCACCTTGCAGATACCGTCATCAAAGAGTCTCCCAATCTGATCGTTTGGGACGGATGAAGTGCCGTGCAGCACCAGTTTGCGCCCGACGACTTCTTTGATCTGTCTGGCGAGGTCGCCGTGATACCACAAGTCCGCCGCGCTGGCACGGTGCTCGGTGCCGAGGTTCGCAACGATCAGGTCCACTCCCGTCCGCCCAACAAATTCCTCCGCACGTTCCGGGGTGGTCAAGACGCTGATCTCGTCTCCCGTCGCGTCCACGATCTCGTCGCACGCGCCCTCGATCACGATGCGGTCACCATGCTCTCTCACGAAACGCGCCGTTGCTTCCATGTTCTCTTCGAGCGGCAGCTTGGACGCGTCGAACATGATAGATGAGAACTGACCCATGTCCCAGGTCAGCAGGTCGGCGTCGAGGTCGGGCTGGATGTGATCCAGGTGAATCATCACACTCAGGTCTGCAAACGGGGAATCCGCCGCGGTCAGCACGGCAACATCCGCGAGGAAAAGCTTCATCCCGACATCCCAGCGGCGGGTGTGGGTATAGTAACGGGATTGCGTGCGGTGTTCGTAGAGGTTTGTCAGGGCGAGGATAACGGGCAAGTCGGCCCGCCCGACGCGTTGCCCGCAGTCCCGCGTCGCAGCGAGAACGGCCTCAATGGTCGTCAGGTTCTCCACACCAAACGCAGGAATCACCCAGCCGCGCGTGACGGCCGCTTCGTAGGCCGACAACACACCATCGCGATGAAGAATCAAAGGCATGATCGTTCACCTGGAGATCACAGATCGGCGTAAAAAAAGGGATGTGGGGATGAGGTAGATATGGGGATAGGAGGTGCGGGGATTGCTTTTGCCAAGGCAGGTTCCAGACCGCATCGGCGGGATCGCCCAGAGAATCCGATCTCCCTCATCTCCACTATCTCCCTATCCCCTTTTCTTACACACCAACCCAACGTTTACTGGTACTTCACCTTTACTTCCTGCTGCACTTCAATCTTAATGCCCTCGATGTCTTTGAGCAGGTCCTTGATTGCGTCGAGGCTTTCAGGTTTGGGTGATCGCTTCTGCAATTCCTTCAGCTTCTCAGGATGCGCCAGCAGCTTGTCAAAGGCGAAGTGGAGCAGTGTAACGCGATTGCCCTCCCGGTTGGTGGCATTGGTGGACAGAACCTCTTTCCCGCACTCCACGGCCACCGTGACTTCCATGTCCTTGAAGAGGGCAAGCAGCGCCTCCCCGCCTTCGGCATCACCTTCTCCCTGCTGAGGCTGCGTATCGGTCTCGGTTCCGCCACGCGTGGTTTCCGGTTTGGGAGGCGGCATGCGGATGGTCAGTTCACTGTTGCCGTCGCGTACGTTCCGGACCAGACCAAAGGCCAAATACTCCGGCTTGCCCTCGTTCGTGGAACCCGGCATGTCCGGCTGATTGCTGGTGGGCAACTTAACCTTCGTGACATCAGAAAAGGAATACTCGGCCTCCACCTTGATGAAACCGTTCTCCCTGGACTTGTTCGCCTTCACATACTTCACGCCGGGGCCGTAGTCGCCTGCCTTGCCTTTGAACTGGTCCAGAGGCATGAATTCATCCACCGTTGGACCCTTTCCCGCCCCTGCAAATCCAGACATCATGCCGATGATCTGCTGCACAGTGGCTTCCCGCATTGCCATCGACTCGAAGATCGTCCCAGCGCCATCCTGGTTCACCTTCATAATCGTGGACGCCTTGAAACACCCCGCGGAAACCAACACCAGTGAAAGCCCTCCCACCATTGCTAACCACCGGTAACACAAATTTCTCATTCCTGCCTCCGTATGCCCAAAGCAGTGTCTGCACAGCCTCAAGAAAGCGGGAAACTCGCTTGAGACTCACGCAAAGACCTGACCGAAAATACCACCACAAGCGTTGAGGTGTCAATTCTCTTCTGCACTGGAATTGTATCATAGACCGTCGTTCCCCGTAGGATAAAGCTCCAGCTTTGTCGCCGGTATTCCCGACCCCACTACCCCGCCACCTCGACAAAGCTGGAGCTTTATCCGACGCGCGCCACCGCGACAAAGCTGGAGCTTTATCCTACGGGGGACTGGTGGGATGGCGGACGAAGGGCGCCGCGTGCAGGAGCTTTGTGCGCAGGCGCCACGTGTCGCCGTGGTCGAGATGTCCTATCCAGCTCATCGCCGAGGCTCTCACCCCCTCCTGTGTTACCGACCCTTCACGATAGTCTTCCGTCAACTCGCGCAGCCGCCGCTGGAAGCGAAGTCCGGTAGCCCTCCTCAGCCGGCGATGGTCGCGGAACACCGTCCAACCCAGGAAGGGAACGCCGGCGGCGACCGGAAGCACCACACACTTGCGGGGGTGCAGCGACAGCCGGTAGGATACGAGGAACTCTCGCATTTCGTCAAGGAGGGCGTGCAAACGGTCTTTGCTGTCGGCGAAAGCCAGAAAATCATCGGCATAGCGGACGTACATTCTCCAGCCTTTCGTTTCCTTCGCGAAATGATCCAGGGGGTCGAGCATGACGTTCCCGAAAAACTGGCTGGTCAGGTTGCCAATCGGGATACCCCGCGTGCGCTCGAACGGGGTGAACAAATCGTCCTTCGGGAAGTAGGTCTCGACCGGCTCCTGCGGGTTGCTGGAGGCAATAATCGTTCGCAGCAGGCCGAGAGTGCGTTGGCACTTGATTTTGCGCTGCAGCAGCCCGAATAGAAGCTCCTGGTCCATGGACGGGAAGAACTTCACGACGTCACCCTTGAGTACGAAGCGGGCGCGTTGGCAGAATCGGGTGCAGCGGTTCAGCGCTCGGTGAGTCCCCTTGCCGAGTCGGTTCGCATAACTGTCGAAGATAAACCTCCGGTCAAAGACAGGTTCAATCACACGACACACGGCGTGGTGCACCACGCGATCCCGGTAGGGCGCGGCAGAAATAAGCCGCGGCTTCGGGTCGTAGACCCGGAAACTCCGGTAGTCCCCCGGATGGTAATCCCCGGAAACGAGGTCCCTTTGCAGGCTGAAAAGATTGCGTTCCAGATTGAAGTGGAAGGCCGCGGGGTCCGGCCGCAGCCTCTTGCCCTTGTAAGCCGCTGCCTCCGCAGCAAGAAGGTTCTCAAAGGAAACGATTGTATCGAACAACTCGCCATACCGCTTCATGCCAGGCCACCGTCCCGTGCTGCTGTAGGCCGAACCTAACGATCCCCCGAAACCAGTTCGGGGGGATTCCCGTTCACCCTGTGCCTTGCGCGCTTGTAGCTTGGTCCTAACCTTCCCCCGAAACAAGTTCGGGGGGATTCCCGTTCACCCTGTGCCTTGCGCGCTTG
>MNXM01000228.1 GCA_001872605.1 Armatimonadetes bacterium CG2_30_59_28
TCCCGGAACTGCTGCCGGGTTTGCCGCCAGGCAGCGACGGAGGGGTCTACCGTCCGGTCCTGCCACTGGTAAGCACGCTCCCCAGGAGTAACAGGTAGTCGGGATGCAGCAGGCGGCACTGTGCCTTCATCGGAGACCGTGTTGCATTCTGGAAGGCGGTCTTTCCAGAGGGGGAAAGCGGGTAATGAGTCAGCAGAAGTTGCAGATAGTATGCGGCAAGATGGACATCGCCCTGGTGGAGGTGGCGCTCGGATGCCTGGAGCAGCGCTTCGGGGGAAAGCTCGGTGGAAGACGACCCGTCAAAAGGTTCTCCCAACGACGGAGAGACACCGGTGCAAACAAGAATCAGCAGCGCGACAACCACGAGCGGTCCGACTGTTTCCCGAATCAGCCGCTTACTTGAACCGACGCGTCGGGGGGGGGCAGCTTTGCCCTCCCGATCGAATCGGGATCTTCGACTTCGTCCGTCATTCAACGTCGCACCTCCGCCCAGTGAAGAACATGAACCTTCGAAAACAGGTCAACGATGCAGACGGCGGTCATGGGAGTAGCGCACGATTATTGGGCCCATATCCCTCGCCACGCGGCCGCGTTAGAACTGCGGCAGCTTCGACACGACCCCGATTCCCAAGTCGACATTGCTCCCGCTCTTCTTGTCCACAAGCAACACCGCCGAGTATTGGTCGGTGAACTTGCGATAGACCCGAAGGAGTGTTTCCGTGGGAACGAACGTGCCGTTAATGGTACGGTTGAGGGCGGCGTGCTCAAGGAACATATCGACGCCGTATCGCTGGAACAGTCCACCAAAATAAAGCCCGAAGGTTCGAATGTTGCCGTTGAAGTTGTCCCAGCCCACCTCGCCGTAGAGGTCAATCTCGTTCGGGAGGAGAGGGACGCCGAAATCCACAGTCATGCCGGTGTGGTCGGAGAATTCGTCGTTGCTAAGGTTGAGCGCGAAGTTCCCGAACTTGGGCGTCTGGTAGGAGAGTCGCGCATACCATCCTCCCTGCAGTCCCGATACTGCCGTTGGCAATCCCGATGGATAGGCGTCAACAAGGTAGGAGAGTTGGAGCTCAGACCGTTGGATCATGGGCGGCGCAATCCACGTCACGGCGTCTTGGATATCCCGCCCGAACTGGCGTATCAGGGTCCCAAAAATGGTATTCTGTACCGGCCCTTTGAGAAACCGCTGCCGGCCTGCGATGAAAGTCCCCAGCTCTTCGGTCCGCCTTGCGACAAACGCGTCTGTCAAGTCGGCCTCGACTCCGTTCTCAAAGAGCGTCGTTGGCGCTACCGCGAAGTCCCAGTAGTACCCATCGTTCATTCCGTTGACGTGCGTGCGACCACCCAGCGACGAGCCGCCCTCAAACACAAAGGCGGAAAGTTCGGCGTCAATGTGTGGCGCGAAGTACTGAGGCAACGCGCCCATAGTCGCTGACGCGAGCGCCGAGGTAGATGCCTTTCCACCGCTCTTCCCGGCTTCGTAGGCAGCGCTGTCGCCCGTTCCGGTTTGAGAGCGAAGCCCAATATCCGCAGTGTTGGGAGGGATCTGGAAGCCACTCATCTTCAGTTGACGTAGCTTGTCTCTCAGGCCCATCGGGATGGCGCCGTTAAATGATTGGGCTTTCTGACACACCACGCGTGCAACACCGGGATTAGCCTGGACATGGGACTTGATATTCTTGACGATGACGCCGATGCCTCCGGTCTCATCTCCCGGGTCTGGGAGTGGCGGGGGAGGGGGAGGGTCCACAAAATCGATGCCTGTTTGCTGGATGATTTCCCCGGCCTCCTTCTCGTCCTCCTTTTTCGCGCCGTCGTTGATCTGTAAGGTCCCCTCTTTGATATTGAGTTGGGTGTTCGAACCCGGGGTCTCGTAGACAGTGGTGCCGGGAGGAGGAACATCGATGTCAGGATCGATCAATACGCTATCGGGCGCGTCCGATGCGATAATACCCGTTCCTTCTTCGACGCCTTCTTCAACATCCTCGGGCGCGGGCTGAGGAGGGATAATGATCTTCTGCGGTTGGCCTCCCGGCTGCACGTTGAACTCATTAGATCCCAGGGGAGTGTCGATGCTCAAACCTCCATCGTAGAGAATGATTTCAAAGCTGCCATCCGGCAGGCGGGTGAGTGTGAAGGTGGTGCCTTTGACGTTGGCTACAACGGAACCGCTCTTGATCTTCCCCGGGGACTTGAAGTTGCCGAAGATCTTCCCCTTGTTGAGACTGATATCCTTGCCCGCGCGGACGACAATGTCCGACAATGCCGCAAGTCGGACCACGCTCTTGTCGTCAAACCGCACCTCGGCCTTTGATCGCTGGCCGGTGCGGACCTTGTCACCATTTCCCAGTTGCGTGCCAACCTTGCTCGCGGTCCAAGCTGCTCCGGTCTTGGCGTGCTGCACCACGTGCATGACCACTGTGACTTTGGCAACTTGCGACCATGCCGCGCGCGGCTGAGCACAAATTGCCGCGCAGACGCACAGGGTGATGATTCCAGCGCGGGTTAGAAGTGGTTGATTCATCGCGGTATCCTCCCCAGTATCTTTTCAGCATGGAAGAATTCTCACGTTTTTGCCGGGAAATGTCAAGCACCGAAAGTGATGCCGACGTTATACTCGTTACGGGTGAAAACACCCCCTCACCCCGACCCCTTTGGGTTCGAGGGTGAGGGGGAAAGGTGGATTTTCATCCGTAACGAGTATAAAACACTCCGATGCACGGGTCACTTCACAATGTTCGCCCCGTAAGCCTTCTTGTCGGGTGTCTTGTCAGAACCCGCTCCCCAGATGTCGTCCCTGCGACCGACTTCCTTCAGCCCCAACACTTTGAAGATATCAACGGCGCTGGTCTTCCCTTTGACCTGTGCTGCCGGAACGAACTCCGAGATGACCAGGTCTTTAACGATTTCGTGGGTCACGCTGCTGCACATGACCCAACTGCCGTATTGTTTGTTGATACCTTCCAGCCGCGCGGCCAGGTTCACGTCGTCGCCGATGGCGGTGTAGTCGAGTCGATATTCCGATCCCACACTCCCCACCATCGGTCTGCCCGAATGCACGCCGACCCTCATGTAGAAATCCGGCCACCCCTGGGTGCGTCCGTATTCGCGGAATTCGGCGCACGCTTCCTGCATCTCGACGGCCGTGCGGATGGCGCGCTCGGCGTGGTCCGGGAACGGGACGGGCGCTCCGAAAATGACCATGATTGCGTCGCCAATGTATTTGTCGATGGTGCCTTGATACTTGAAAACAACCTTGCTCATGCGCGTGAGGTACTCGTTGAGAACCTGCACGACCACTTCGGGTTCGTTTGCTTCTGAGAGCGTGGTAAATCCCTGGAGGTCGGTGAAGACGAGGGTGGCGTCCACCCGCCGCGCCTTGGGGTATTCCTCGGTTGGGTGAGCAAGAATCTCAGTCAGTACAGTCGGCGCCACAAAACGCTGGAAGCGACTGTGCATCTTCTTCTTTTCCTGCTCTTCCGTCAGGAACATGTACGCCACACACAATAGATAGGAGATGCACATCGCTATGAGGGGGTACGCCAGCGGAACCCACAGGTTCTGGAGCCTGAAGGCCGTAAAGGAATAGGTCCAGTAACCCCAGGCGGGCGGGAGTAGTCCGCCCCCGAAGTAGAGCAAAAACCACACGATGCTGTATGTGCCCACGCGAAAGCCTTTGACACTGAACGCGAGTTTGGCGTCAATCAGAGTCGCCGCGCGACTCACCGGTTTGCTGACGGTGATGGTCAGAAGCGCCGTCAGCAGAGAAAGCAGGAAGACAGCGGATAGATTCGTGGGAAGCGCGGTGCTTCGAATGAACCCCCGTGTAAGAAGATTATGAATTGCGTTTGCATGGATTTCGACTCCCGGAGTCTGGCCGTAGTCCATGAAGGGAGTCGGAAAGATGTCATGCAGGATCGGCGCGCTGGCACCGATGAGCACAATCTTCCCGTTGAATATTTGCTTGAGGTCCGCATCACTCAGGGCGTCTTCCATCATGACCTCAAAGAAGGAGTGAGTTCGGAAGTGTGTCGACGGCCCTGCGAAGTTCATCAGCGACAAGTATGCGTGCAGGGATCGCTCTTTGTCACGGATGTTGCGGACGATGGGTATTCGGGCTTTCCCCAAACGGCCCTCCTTGATATCTTTGCGCACCTGTTCTGGAGGGAGGTTCAGATACGCTCCGGCGACGGCGGTGGCGAAGGACGGGTAAGCGTTCCATGCCTCACCGGTGGGCGTATCCGCAGGCTCGAGGTGCTCCAGGTACACCACAAAAGATCGAATGAAATTGTCGGAATCCTGGGGCATTCGCGTAATGCCAACATCACGCGCAAACTCGTCAAATTCCGTGATGGGAAAAGCAGCGGAAACCGTTAGCCGGTCGTCGCGTTCTTCCTCGTCGAAGTCACCGGAGAGGATGACTTTCCCAGGAGTGCCCTTGATGGCCTTGCTCAGGGAACCGTCTTCCTCCGCGTCCGAAGGATCGCTGAAGAGAACGTCAAAGGCGATGACCTTGGCGCCCGCTTTGTGGAGACGTTGAAGGACTTTGCCATACACGCTACGCGGCCACGGCCAGATATTCATCTGGGAGAAGGACGGGGTATCGATGGCAACAATGACAATATTGTCTTCTACGGGAAGCCTGCCGCGGGACCGGAAATGCATGTCATACAGTTTTAGTTCCAGATTTTCAAAAAACTCCCAGTACTGGTGCCTCTTGTAGAACTGGCGTTCCCGATTCAGTCTCTTCTGGTAGCCCTCGTCGGTTTCGCTTTCATGGCGCGTGGTGTCGCAGAAATGCTCGTCGTAGCGATGCTCAAAGTCGATCAGGTAGAGACAGACAACTGTTGACACTGCTGCCGATAGGACGGCACCCCAAAGAAGATGCCTTCCACGTTCCTTGATAAATGCGCGGAATGTAGCTCGCATACGTTTGGCGACTTTCGTAAGGGCAGTCTCCGACGTGCCCACGTTTGCGTATACTCGTTACGGATGAAAATCCATCTTTCCCCCTCACCCTCGAACCCTTTGGTTTCGAGGGTGAGGGGGTGTTTTCACCCGTAACGAGTATAAGACATCTCCGTGGTGGGCAGGTCGGAGACCGTCCCTACCGAGGAGACCAAAGGTGGATTTCCAACCTAAACAAGTAGCTGTCCTTCCCGCCGGCGCACAGACCCACGCCGGGTATCGGTCAATGCCTGCTTCTGACCGCCGCTAATCAGCCCAGCGATACTCGCGCGAACTTCCTCTTCCCAACTTTCAGAACGCCGCCGTCCGGTGGCGCAAGCTGAGCATATGGGTCGCTCACCGTCATTCCGTCGATGGAAACACCGCCCTGCTCAACGAGTCGGCGAGCCTCGTTGTTGCTGGGGGCGAAACCCGCCTTGCGGATGAGCTTTAGAATCGAGACCTTGCCGCCGTCGAGATCCTCGGAGGTGATGCGCAACGCATCCATTTCAGTGGGGACGTCCCGTTGCGAGAACACTCGGCTGAACTCAGCTTCGGCGTGCGCTGCGTCCTCGACGCTGTGGTACAGAGACACGATTTCTCGCGCCAGTCGTTGCTTCGCCTCTTTGGGATGTCCGGAGAGTACCTGCTGGACCTCCACCATGGGGATGTCGGTGCAAAGCTCAAAGTATTGTTCCATCATCTCGTCCGAGATCGACATGAGCTTGCCGTAGATCTCGTTGGGCGGTTCCATGATGCCCACGTAGTTCCCCAGCGACTGGCTCATTTTCTCGACGCCGTCCAGACCGATGAGAAGCGGCATCATCAGAGCTACCTGGGGTTCCTGACCATACTCCCGCTGCAAGTCGCGCCCGACGAGGTTGTTGAACTTCTGATCCATCCCGCCCATCTCGATATCCGCCTCGATGGCGACCGAGTCGTACCCCTGACAGAGCGGGTAGAGCAGTTCGTGAATGCTGATCGGCTGCTGTCCTGCGAAACGTTTCGCGAAATCCTCCCGCTCCAGCATCCGGGCGAGAGTGTATTTCGCTCCCAACTTGATGACATCCGCAAAGGTCATTGTCCCCAGCCAGTCACTGTTGAAGAAAAAGCGCGTCTTCTCCGGGTCGAGAATCTTGAAGAGTTGCTCTTCGTAGTCTTTGGCATTCTTCCTGACTTCCTCGCTGGTGAGCTGTTTCCGTGTCTTCGACTTGCCGCTGGGGTCGCCGATCTGCGCCGTGAAGTCGCCGATGATGAGACAGGCCTCGTGACCGAGGTCCTGGAACTGCCGCAGTTTCCTGAGCACCACACTCCAGCCGAGGTGAATGTCGGGAGCGGTGGGATCCAGCCCCAGTTTCACACGCAGGGGACGCCCTTCCTTGAGCGATTTCTCCAGCTTGCTTGCCAGTTCATCATCGGGCACGATTTCGGCCACGCCGCGCCGAACGATCTCCAGTTGCTGATCGACAGGAATCATGGTAATGCCGCGGGGTCCTCCGCCTTCCCTTCACAAAGTGCTGTGATTATAGCACCCCGTTCACGGCATCGACAAGGAAAGGCCCGCCACAATCGCGAATAGCCGATAGCAGATAGCAGTTAGCAGTTAGCGAATAGCAGGTATTACCTGACACCTGAAACCCGACACCTGAAACCTGCCACCATCACCCAATTACCCTCCGAGCGCAAGCGCTACCTCGTTACTTACCTTGTGGAGTGCGGCGGCAGTGTCGCCGCTCCGCTCTGCCACCGCACTCCAAATCACGGCATCAACGCAATCGACACTTCGTTGCTCGTCAATATCTGTCCGCTGTTAAGATGCGCGTTCATGCGGAACAGCATCCCCGCTTCCAGCGGCGGAGCGCACTCGCCCGGTGGCACGGGCGTCCCGCCCGTGAGATACATCATGTTACTCTCCGCGTGCTCGCCCGCGGTGTTGTAGACTGCCACGCGATACGGCAGCGCCACGTCCATTTTGGGGAAATTTGACTTGTGCATTGCACGCACTCCGCCGAAGTGTTTACAACGACGACTTTGCTGCGAATTGCCCAGACGGGCAGGGCTCCATTGACGACGGGAGCAGAATTCCGTAAACTCTGTAACACTATGGATGAAGTGACCCGCTTGCTCGCAGACCTCGTTTCCATTCCCAGCGTCAACCCATGTGGCAGGGAGGTCAGCGGGGACGAGTACCTCGAGACGCGCGTCGCTGATTATGTGGAGGGTTACCTGAGGGAGATCGGTGTCGACGTGGAGCGGCAGCAAGTCCATCCGGGAAGGGACAATGTGGTCGGACGGGTCGTCGGGAGGGACCCGTCCAGACACGTTCTCCTGGAAGCCCACATGGACACGATGCCCGGCGACAACATGGAGTTCGATGCATTCAGTCCGTTTGTGAAAGACGGGCGGCTGTATGGCCGAGGCTCCTGCGACACGAAGGGTTCCCTCGCCGCCATGCTGTGTGCCGTGAAGCAAGTGACGGAGGGGGGAAATCCCCTCTGCTCGATCACCGTGCTGGCGGCGGTGGACGAGGAATACCAGTTTACCGGAGTCATGCACTTCGTCCGGAACGAAGATTTGACGCGTCCCGGTGGCATCACCGAGGCGGTTGTTGGCGAACCCACAGCGCGAGAGATCATCATTGCGCATAAGGGATGTGTGCGCTGGATTCTGCGGACGCAAGGAACAGCGGCGCACAGCTCCAACCCCTCCAACGGAGTGAATGCCATTTACCGGATGTCCCGCGTGGTGCAGGCGCTCGACCAGTTCAACCGAGAAGAGCTTCCCGTCCGTTACGCGCCCCACTCCCTCCTCGGCGGCGCGACGCTGAGTGTGGGAACCATCGCCGGCGGGCAGGTGGTGAACGTCGTTCCCGATCATTGCGAAATTCAGGTCGACCGCCGTCTGCTGCCGGGGGAAGATCCCGAAGCGGCGATGGAGGAGGTCGCCCACTATCTGCTATGCCGTCCGGAAATCGAGTTTGACCTCGAGCACGTAACACCATTCGTTCGGGATGTGGCGATGGAAACGTCTCCTTGCTCGGCGATCGTGCGACGCTTCGAGCGCGCTTGCGAGAAGGTTTATGGTGAAGCCACGGTCAACGGCGTTCCGTTTGGGACCGATGCGAGCAAAATCGCGGCGAAAGGCATCCCAGCCGTCGTCTTTGGTCCGGGCGACATCCGACTGGCGCATACGTCGCACGAGTATGTCCCGCTGGACGAAGTGCGTGCGGCGGTCGAGATTCTGGTGAGGGCGATTTCCGAGTGACGACAGGAGGTTGCGTGACCAACAGTACTCAACCGAACACCTTCGCTGATCCGGGAGCGCACCATCTGAGCAGCGTCAATTCCTCCGCCTTCAGTGTCCGCGCGCTCACCATCGGGGTCATCGGGACGCTGCTGATCAGCCTCGGCGCGCCCTATGTGACCAACGTTGTCAAAGGCTCCGCTCTCGCCTACGACTTCACCACTCCCGGAGCAGTATTCCTGCTTCTCGTTCTGACCGCCGTGGCGAACGTAATTCCGGGTCTCCTGCGTCCTCGATGGAGACTCGCACCGTGGGAACTGCTCATCGTCTACATGATGATGCTGATCGCCTCCGCCATTGCCGACATGGGGCTGGCATCGCAGTTACCCGCCATTCTCGCCGCACCCGCCTATTACGCGTCCGTGGAGAATCGCTGGGATGAAGTTCTACTGCCCTATATCAAGCCGGAATTGATCCCGCATGGCGAAGGCGCCGTGCGGTACTTCTTTGAGAAGCTCCCCCGAGGGGCAGCAATTCCGTGGAGAGCATGGGTGCAGCCGCTCTTCTTCTGGGGATTGCTGCTGTGCCCGTTGTACTTTGTGATGATCGCCCTCATGGTGATCCTGCGCAAGCAGTGGTCGGAGAACGAAAAACTTGTCTATCCCCTGACAACCCTCCCGATGGAGATGGTGCACGACGACAGCAAGTCACCGATCCCCCCTTTCTTCCGCAATCCCATCATGTGGATCGGGTTCGGGATTGCTTTTTCCTTTGGTTGCCTCGTGGCGCTCCACAACTACTACCCCGCTTTCCCCGAGGTGAAGTACTCCAGCGGAATCCCCTGGTTCCGCGGCACCATGAGCCTCCCGTTCCGGTTGAGCTTTCCCATGCTCGGCTTCTTTTATCTGGTGAATCTCGAGACGGCATTTAGTATCTGGTTCTTCAACCTGTTGTCGCAAATCTTCCGTGGGCTCGTCAACATCAATGCGTTCGGCATGGGCGCCCTCAAAATGACGGAGGATATGGGCATCTACGGTTCCCCCGATCCACTCTTCAAGCAACTGGGAATGGGAGCGATGGTTGCGCTCGTTGTCGGCGGTTTCTGGCAGGCACGGGAACACCTGCGGAATGTCTTCCGCAAGGCGCTTCTCAACGACCCCTCCGTGGACGACTCGGAGGAAGTCATGTCCTACCGATTCGCCGTCATCGGCACGGCCATCAGTTCCGTGGTCATCGCCGTCTGGCTATGCTGGTCGGGGATGCCGGTGGCGCCGATGCTGCTGTTTCTGCTGACGACGTTTGTCATCTTCATCGGCCTTACCCGTGTCGTTTCCGAGAGCGGTCTTTCCGAAGCGGTGGCCTCCACAACGGGATCGTCCTTCGCCGTCGCCGGACTGGGAACGCGCGCTTTCACAGACGCCGGACTGGGCGCGACGGGACTGACCTATATCTGGTGCTCCGACATCCGAACGTTTGTGATGGCGTCTGCCGCCACGAGCCTCAAATTGGCGGAGTTGACGCCGCCGCGCCGTCGAAACCTCTTCTGGTGCATGGCTTTCGCGGTGGCGCTCTCGGCGGTGTCGTCGATTGCGCTGACCATCGCACTCAGCTACATTCACGGTGGTCTCAAGTTGAGCGGCTGGTTCTTTCAGGGCGGTCCCAATGCCTGTTGGAGCTACATCGCAGACAAGATCAGGAACCCGCGCGGTCCAGTGCTGGCGGGGTGGAGCGCCACCGCTATTGGCGTTGCCATCATGTGGACTCTTCAGGTCGTGCGTCAGAGGTTCTTGTGGTGGCCGTTCCACCCAATTGGTTTCTGTGTAGGAACCGTATGGATCATGGATCAATTGTGGCTCACCTGCATGATCGCGTGGCTGCTGAAAGCGATCATCTTGCGCTACGGAGGCTTCAGCTCCTACCACCGTATGCGCCCGTTCTTCCTGGGACTCATTGCCGGGCAGTTCACCGTGAATGGCTTGTGGATTCTCATTGACATGGCCACCGGAAAGCAAGGCAACTTCATCTTCTGGATATAAATTGCCTGACACGATTATCGGGATATCCCTTGCCGTCGCACTCGGTCTCATTGGCCTGTACCTCAAGGCCTTTGACCTCGGGGGATGTCTGGCGGGTATTGCCCTGTCGCTGGTCATCGTCTGGTCAATGGGGACGAATGCCTATGGTGTGGTCATCGTGTTTGTGGTGCTCGGCTCCGCGGCCACGAGGGTGGGCTTTCGGGTAAAGCTGGCGCGAGGCATCGCACAACCCAATAAGGGCCACCGCGGCGCGAGACATGCCCTCGTCAATCTGGGAGTGCCCGCAGCCTGCGCGTTGGGGTACGCTCTGTTCCCGGCGGCCGCAGTTCTGCGCGCGGCGTTTGTGGCGTCCGTCGCTAGCGCGTTGGCCGATACCCTGGGAACGGAATTGGGTCAGCTACTCTCAGGTCGCCCGGTGCTGCTGTTGCAGCGGAAGGCAGTACCGCCCGGAACGCCCGGTGCCGTTTCCCTGCAAGGCATATTTGCGGGTCTGCTCGGAGCGGCATTGGTAGGCGCCTTCGCGTCGGCGATGGGCGTGATCCCTCCACGAATCTTCCCCCCACTAATGCTGTCGGTGCTTCTCGCAGTGTCCGTCGAGAGCATCCTTGGCGAACTATCCACCCAAGCCCCCGCCCTCACCAACCCCGTCCGCAACCTCCTCCTCACCGCATCCGCCGCCGCGCTGATGTGTTTGCTGGCGTAGAGCATACGCCCCACCAAGCGCCACTTGTCTTCGGTGTTCGTCGTGGTGGGCGTGTCGAAGACCGCCCCCATCGAAAGTTGCAAAAGGTGGCTTCTTAACCGAAACAAGGCAGAGACAAAACTGGAGCTTCATCCCACGGTAAAGACAAAGCTGGAGCTTTATCCTACGGCAGAGACAAAGCTGGGGATCGCGTAGAGATCAGCGAGACGGGAAGGACGCGTGACTCCCATGCACTCCAGTGAAACAACGCGTTTCGTTGAAAACACACGTGCGCATGGCTACGCTCACCGCGTTCCTTCGAGAGTGCGCAAGCGTAAGACCAAAAGGTCACTTGGCGGGGAAACCGCTCTCCCCGAACAGGGATGGGGAGCGTTGTTGGCACGGATTAAACGGGCCGTCAAGTCGAAGGCACAATCGAGGATCAACTGCCCGCAGGGAAAATGTCAGAGATTCTGTTATTGTCCCAGTTTCGTCGGGTAAGATAGCATTGCTGTGCGTCCCTAAAGGAGATAGGTTCATGCGCTCTCGATATACCGTTCCGCAACAAAATTCCGGCTTTACCCTCATAGAGCTTCTCACCGTGATCGCGATCATCGCCATTCTGGCCTCCATTTTGTTTCCCGTGTTTGCCAAGGCAAGGGAGAAGGCGCGGCAGAGCGCGTGTGCGTCGAACATGAAGCAGCTCGGGCTGGCGATCATGATGTACACTCAAGACTATGACGGGGTGTTACCCTACTATCAGCACCCGTTCGGGTTAGCGTGGTACGACGACCTGCAGCCGTATCTAAAGAACCGCCAGATCATTGTCTGCCCCAGCAAGTCGGAATGGAACCCGGACGATGCCACGCACAAGACCGGCTACGGATTGAACGAAACGGTCTTTCCTTCGGGTTTAGGGTCGCCGAATCCTCCCGCTGCCATAGCGCTGGCGGAGATCGGCAGTCCCTCCGAAACCATCGGCGGGGCGGACAAGAACCAGGGGAACGTCTACATGGTCGGTCAGAGCTTCTCTGGCTCATCATCGTGGCCATACAACGTCGATACCCGCCACAACGAGGGCGCCAACTTCCTCTTCATGGACGGTCACGTCAAATGGATGCGGAAGGGCGCGGGGTGGTCGAGAAGCAACGAGTTGTGGGACCTGAATTGAGTGCGGATTGCGGATTGCGGAATGTCGGCGGCAGGAAACGGAATCAGGGCGACTGAGCATATCAGAATTTCGTAGCCGTCGTCAGTCGGACGGAGATTCAGGCCCTCTTTGTTCACGGCAGCAAATCGGCGACGGCGATCTCTTGGTGAGGAGCGTTCAGAGGTCGTGCCGACCCTGTCTCCTTCACGATGGTGACGGTGGAGTACCCGAAGCCGTGAGGCTGGGAGTCGTCCTCGACAGGCTCCCGCTGAACCTCCAACTGACGGTCCACCAGGTTGAGTATCCAGTAGTCCTCGATACCTGCCTTCGCATACAGGCTGGCCTTCGCGGTCCGGTCGAACTCCAGCGAGGTGTCCGCGACCTCGACGATCAACTCAGCGGTGGAGGGATGGGCGCGTCTATAATCGCGTGCATTCCCACGTATCACAGCGATGTCTGGCTCCGGTTCTGAAGCGTCACCAAGAGTCAACGGAACCTGAGTCGCAACAAAGGCATTCCCGTGGCACGATCCCCGCAATACATCCGCGACCAGAACAACGGCAGTCCAGTGCATACTCCCCATCGGACTCATCTCGACTACGCTCCCCTCAATCAACTCCACGTGCGTTTTGTCAAACAGCCCGACGCTGGCCATCTTGTAGTACTCATCAGTCGTCCATTCACGGATTCTCGGTTCTGCAACCGGCATCTCGATACCTCCTCTCTCGACGCACTCATAGGATAGCACTCTGAGGAAAATACCTCAATCACTGCTCTGGGATTTCAGAAACGCGGGAGCGAGAGCGACCTATACGACCCACGGAATGAACCGGTATTTCACCTGCTTCGCGTACTCCACATACTCCGGATCTGCGCTGAGGTGCTTCTCTTCGTAGAGAGCGCGGAGCAGGTAGATAATGTTCCAACCGATCAGCGGCAGGATGTTGGCTCCGTTCCGCAGGTAGGGCAGGTACTCAAGCCACCAGGCCATATTCTTGCCAATATAAGCAGGATGGCGGATGACCGCATAGGGCCCCGTTGCGACAACCCCTCTATGGGTAAGGTTGCTGAATTTCACATTCAGCGCAATCGTCGCCCACACGTAGATGACATAGAGAACAATGGTCCCAACTTTCAGGGCGACAAGCGCCGACGCGGAGAAGGCAAGTTGGCACTCATCACCCATGTGCAGCGGCAACAACTCACCGGTCCCACCATTGAAGGGAGGATAGCACGCCAGGGTAACCATCCACGAGAGCGGGTACGGGTCCACCGACTTCAGCCGATTCTTTAACAGTACGGACTCGCTGAAATAGCCAATGGAGGCGAGACCCGCGTCGATCAGGAACAGGGAGTGGTAGACCAGATTGTAGCGCGTATCAAGATCCGCCGTGGGCAACGCAACTTGGCGGAGAGCCTCTGCGACCGTCCTGTAGTGATTGGTTGCGAAGATCAACATCAGAGAGCCGAAGTATGCCTTGACGACGAAACCAAGCAGCTTCGACCGAATGTGTTTGTTGAAGAAGAACGCCCGCCAGGAAAGGAGAGGACCGGGCGTCTTCCGCGACAGCGAATCACTGATTCGGCGCAGAATCAGAAGAGTAATGTTGGGGGTTGTGAACAACGGCAGTCGAGAGCGTTTCAGTATCTTCGCGAAGAGAAAACCCTCAAGCAGATAGTACAACCACCCGTATGTCAGGAACAGCCGATAGAAGGGGGTGAAGAAGATAAGGATGTCCTGATTATCCCCGCCGTTGTAAAAGGGGTGTCGCACGAACACGCACCCGGCCACCGAAAAAAGCCCCAGCATGGTGATGTAGTGGACGGCTGTCCTGCGAAGAAGTGTGCTCACTGGAGATCGTGTCAAAGTAAAACCGCCAACATGTTGAGGTGACAGCGAAGGCCCGCCCCGCACCACCAGGACTTCAGCAACGATGATTTCAGTCCACGCCCAAGGCCCGCTGCCAGACGCGTAGCAACGCGTGCCCGGTTTCCCGTGCAGCTTCGTCGTCGGGCAGTTCGGCAATGCGCTTGCTGAAAGGCTCAGGAGTGACCGGGCCGTCATAGCCGATATCGCTCAGGACGCGGAGAAACCCAACAAGGTCGATCACGCCCGTCTCGCCGGGGAGCTTGCGCCGGTTGTCGACGAGTTCGTCCACCTCGACGCCCGCTGGCGCATCGTTGACGTGAACGTAGACAACGTCACCGGCAGAAAGGCGCTTGAGGTCGTCCACGGTGCCGCGCGACGTGTGCCAGTGCCAGGAATCGAGCAGCAGTCCCACGTTGCCAACCGCAATGGCATCACAAAGCTCCAGCATACCATCCATCGTGTGGATGAATTCTCCCTGGTGACCATCGCGGAGCGTCTTCGGCTCGAGGAATTCCAGCCCGATTCGCTGCCCGTAGTCTTTAAGGACCTCGGCGACCGCCCGAAAACGCCGTGTGAGTTTCTCGAACAATTCGTCGAAAGTGAGGTCGTCGATCCACGACAAAACCCAAGTGTAGCACCATGAGCTACCCAACTCCGACGCAAGCTTTGCCTTTTGAGGAAGCGTGGCCAGTCCGGAACGGAAATTCTCGTCGGTTCCGAAGCATGCAACTGGCAGACCCCAGCCCCCCGCGCGCAGGTGGGAATTGGCAAGGAGTTCCTTGACAGTATCCACGGACTCCTCGGCGACCATCTTCGCCACCTGATCAAGGTTCAGGTCGACCCCTTGAAATCCGGCTTCCCGGGCCAAAGGCAGCACACCCCGCCACTCCGCGGATATCCCGATAGCTTCCGGAGCAATATTCCTGAACATGGTTCCACGCCTCCCAAAATATGCCGCAAAGGCTCTTTGCGGCCTTGGCGGCTTCGCGGTTATACTCGTTTTCATCTCCCGTGGCGCCGGCAGGTCAGCATGAATCATTCCCTATAGAGTCGCCGGAGTTGGCCGTTCTGTATCGCCTGACGGACACGGCTGAAGTCCTACAAATTCGTGCGCGGCAACGGCGGTTGATACTACACAAAAGGGCGGTGGGCAAGATCGAACGCGTCGCGAATCAGGTTGACGGACAACACGCGTTTGCCTTCGCCCAGATGAATTTCGACGATGTCGAATCGACAATCGCGGTCACGAATGCCATTGTCGCAAACATAGGCAACAGCCATCTTCGAAATTTGCCGCTGCTTGTGTCGGTCAACGGCGTCACCGGGGAGACCAAATTCCTCCGACCGACGTGCCTTCACCTCCACGAAGACCAGCACGCCTTTCTCTTCTGCTATGAGATCGATCTCTCCGTATCGCGTCCCGAAGTTCCTCTCGAGGATCGTATAGCCCTCGGAGACAAGGTAGCGTTCGGCAACGTCTTCGCCAAACTCTCCGCTCTTGCGGGCGCTGGTTTGCGCTCCGTTTTCCGAACCCGTCATCTCTCACCCCGCTGAATTTGAGGCACAGACAATTCAGGAGTCCATTCGCAGATCAAGTTGGCGGTTCCCGA
The DNA here is from genome assembly GCA_001872605.1 of Armatimonadetes bacterium CG2_30_59_28. Taxonomy (GTDB): domain Bacteria; phylum Armatimonadota; class Abditibacteriia; order CG2-30-59-28; family CG2-30-59-28; genus CG2-30-59-28. Next base: position 15,542 of record MNXM01000228.1, read on the forward strand.
GTCTCTCCTCCAACAGGGCGCGATGAGCCTCTCTGCAGGCCCGGCGCACGGGCGAAAAAGAGAAACGGTGCTCAACGCAAGGCCCGTGTGCTTCCAGCGCGCTCAAGTGCTGGCGCGCCGCGTATCCCTTGTGCTTCGCGAACCCATACTGGGGGTACTGCTGGTCGAGTTGTTCCATGATTCCATCACGCGTCACTTTTGCGATGATGGACGCTGCGGCAATCGACAGACTGATGCGGTCCCCTTTGACAAGAGCGGTGTAGGAGAAGCCTGCATCCCCGATAGGAAGTCCGTCCACCAAAACGTGCTGTGGGCGTGGAACGAGTTTATGAACGGCCTCTCGCATCGCCGCGTGCGTGGCGTTCAGAATGTTGAGTTGGTCAATCGCTGGTGGCTGCTGGAGCCCGACAGCATAGCTAACCTCCTTGACCAGAGACTCGTACAGCCGCTGTCGCGTGTTCGGGGTCAACAGCTTGGAGTCCTGAATCCCCGGCAGCGAGTATCCCACTGGCAGCACCACCGCCGCAGCAACGACCGGGCCGGCAAGGGGTCCTCTCCCCGCCTCATCCACTCCCGCCACCACTTCACAACCACGCGCGCGCCACCCATCTTCGTAATGCGTTGCCGGCCCCGTATGCTTGCCCTTGCCTCCAGGCATGTCAGAGAAGCGCGCGGGAGGGCATCATCGGCCGCCACGCCTGGTAGTCTGCGTCTGAGTTCTTTCCCCCCCGCCGGGCAACTGATTTCCATTTGTGATCCAGCAGGCGAGCACGCTGAAGCGGGTAGAAGATCACCATCGCCTTACCCAGGAGGTTCTCTTTGGGGAGGAAGCCCCACTTATGTCCGTCGTTGCTATCGTTGCGATTGTCTCCGAAGACCAGCAGAGATCCGTGCGGGACTCTACCGGGCGCGGCAACGAGAATTCTCTCCATCTCTCGCTCATCCTGAACGGGCTCACTGTTACGCTGCACCGGATACTGGCTATAGGGAAGTATCTCGTACACTTGCCCGTCCACGATTTTCATATCGTAGTCGGGAGGTTCCTGCAGGTAGGGTTCGGCCAATGCCTTGTCGTTCACATACACCGCCCCGCTGCGGACCTCCACCGCATCGCCCGGAAGACCGACGAGACGTTTGATAAAATCCTTCTTCTCCTTGCTGTTCCCGAGAGCCTTTGGTGGGGCCTTGAAGACGACGATGTCCTGTCGATGGGGAGGTCGTATCCGGTAGATCCATTTGTTGACCAAAATGCGGTCGTTCTCCAGAAGTGTCATCCGCATGGAACCGGAGGGGATGTAAAACGCCTGCACGACAAAAGGGCGGATAAAGAAGAACACCAGCACCAGAGCGATCAGTCCTGAGTCCACAAACTCCAGTACCGAGTGCCGCGTTTCATCCTTCAGAGAGCCCATATTCGGCACAACCAGCCGCGCCACCACCAGGACGACTAATGCAACAATTACCCACCACAGATTGTCTGTTTCCATTGAATTGCACCCCGGGGCACCGATTGTGATGAAGGGCCGCCACCGTCGAGGGTCGGGCGCACCACGCGGGTTGCCCGATCCTCCCTCGAACGTCACCGGACCCATCCGCGCGATTTACTTCCGCGTGGCTTCCTTGATCCGGATCGCTTTGCTGCCAATACGACCGCGAAGGTAGTAAAGTTTCGCCCGACGCACTTTGCCACGTCGGCGGACCTCGATGTCCTCAACGCGCGGCGAATGCAGCGGGAAAGTCCTCTCAACTCCTACTCCATGAGTGACGCGGCGCACCGTAAAACTCTCCCCGGTGCCGCGGCCGCGTCGCGCTATGACCGTGCCCTCGAACGCCTGAACTCTCTCGCGCCCGCCCTCGACCACCTTCACATTAACGCGCACCGCGTCTCCCGGTCGGAAGTCGGGGATATCTCCCTTCAGATACTTTTCCTCAACCGACCTCAATATACCAGCATCCATAATCCATCCTCCCAAGTGAAAGGTACCAACCTAATAGCGCCCCGTCTCGAATACCCACCGGAGACAACTGAAACTACGTTTGCGCATCCAGAAGCTTTGTGTCCTCCCGGGTGAGCGATATTCTCTCGAGCAAATCCGGACGGCGCTGTTGGGTTCTCAGCAGTGACTGTTGTCGTCGCCAGCGCGCAATCTCTCCGTGGTCTCCCGAACGCAACACTTCCGGCACCGTCCAGTCCCGATAGGCCACCGGACGCGTATAATGCGGGTGTTCAATGAGACCGTTCGCAAAGGAATCTTCCTGAACTGAATCCTCGTCGCCCAGAACGCCGGGGATCCAACGACTGACGGCGTCCAGAATAATCAGCGCCGGCAGTTCACCACCCGTAAGCACATAATCGCCGATGGAAATCTCATCGGTGACGAGATGCTCCCGGATTCTCTCATCCACACCCTCATAGTGTCCGCACACGAGCGCCAACCGCGGACTCTCCGCAAGTTCGCTCACCAAGTTCTGCGTTAGTGTCCGTCCCTGCGGAGTCATGAGAACGATTGGGCAGGGAGGTTCACCGTCCGCTGCCGACCAGTTCAGCACGCTTTCCGCGGCGACAAAGACGGGTTCCGGTTTGAGCACCATACCCGCACCGCCACCGTAGGGATAGTCATCGCAAACGCGATGGCGGTCCGAGGCATAGTCCCGGATATTGTGGACTCCCACGGAGAGGAGTCCCCGGTCAATAGCTCGCCCGACAATGCTGCACCTCAGCGGGCCATCGAACGCTTCGGGAAACAGTGTAAAGATATCAAAGTGCATCGCCGTCACGCATCGATTCATCCGTCCAGCAAGCCCGGAAGCAGATTGACGACCATCTGCCGCGACTCAAAGTCAATGCTCCGGACGACCTCTTTCGTTGCAGGTATCAGCCCTCGATGAGTGACAAAGACATCGTTCCCACCGGTCTCCAGCACCTCATCAACGATCCCCAACGGTTCCCCTTCCGTAGAACAAACTTCCATACCCAATATATCCTTGATATAGAACCGTCCCTCCGGCAAGGGTGGCAGCATCTCTTCCGATACGAATAAATCCGCGCCTCGTAACGCCTCAGCCTCCGCGCGGTCTCTGATTCCCTCCAAGCGGAGAACGACGGCTCTTCGGTCGCGTCGGGAGGACTCAACCACGACAATTCTCCGCAGTCCCTCGGGGGATGCCAGGCAAAGCCTGCTGTGCGGGTCAAATCTGCGCTCGTTCTGGGTGGCAGGGAGCACCTTGACCTCGCCCTGCACTCCGAAGGGAGCCGCGATTTCTCCCACCAGGATGTTCCACCGATCGAGGTTTGCGGCTTCACCATCCATTTTATGCTATCGAGCCCAGGCTGGAGACTTCCTCGTCGTCACCCACAATACGTAGTCCGGCGTTGAATGCCTCGACACGGGCTACCGGCTCATCCGCCGGCCGACCCTCGCGAATCTCAACAATGACATCGTCCTTGACGATAACTTCAACTTCGGAGAGTTTCTCGTCGATGTTATCCCCGACGTCGATTTGCGTGAAACTCTCAAGTGCGCCTTGAACGAACTCGCTTCCCAAGGGAAACTGCTCAACCTGCTCGATGCGCTGGTTGAGGTCCTGCAACGCGCTGTCGTGCTTTTCTCGCTCTTCCTCCAATTGCCTGCGAGTTGCCATCGCCTGCGACACGTTCCGTTTCTGCAGATCCATCAGGTGTCGTTTGCCTTGAAACTCCAACTGTTGCATCTGCATTTCCACCCGCTGGGCAGCATACCGCAGCTCACGCAGAAGTTTTTCCCTGAAGGCCGGGGTCACGATCGCTCTTACCGTGACCGGGCGCTTTATCGTCAGACCCAATTCCCTCTCCTTCCGACTGCGAGCCGGTACGTCGACTTTTCAGGCCAGAATTTCCACGGAGACTCTGCGGCCATCTTTGATAGCGGCCGTCCTCACGACGGTCCGGAGCGCATTGGCGATTCGTCCGTGTTTGCCGATGACTCTACCCAGATCATCCGGGGCAACTCGGACCTCATAGATGGTTGTTCTCTCCCCGTCGATCTGTTGTACGTCAACCTCCTCGGGAGTTTCCACCAGTGCCCGCACAAGGGTATCCACCAATTCCTTCATGTGTGTTCCCTCCAATCCATGGCGCGAGAACCCAAATCATTGGGCCCCGTCCACTCAAGAAGATGTGTCCTGATGCCATATCCCGCATCGAAACCCCAGACTTTTCGGGGTTAGGGAATCATCCGGATGCGGATTCCGCGGACTGGAACTTCCGCCAGATTCCCAGTTTCTTCATCAGACCGCGCACGGTCTCTGTCGGCTGGGCTCCCTGGCGCAGCCAATGCAGGGCCTTGTCTTCCTCGATCTCGACCAACGCCGGGTTCCGTAGAGGGCCGTAGTGTCCAATGGTTTCGATAAAACCGCCATCACGCGGCGAGGACGCCTCGGCAACGACCACTCGATAGGACGGTTGGTTCCGGCTGCCCGTCCTGCGTAAACGAATCTTGACCAATTCCTTACTCCTTTCGAGCCGAAGTGGCTCAGTCGTTCGACAGTCCAATCGCCTAACTTCTCGCCAGGCTACTCGACTGCTGCGCCACTACCCCATCGGCATCTGAAATCCCTTTGGAAGCCTCTTGCCGCCGCCCAGTTGGCGCACCATCTTTTTCATCTGGCGGAACTGATTCAGCAGACGATTGACATCTTGAACCGACATGCCGCTTCCGATGGCAATGCGTCGCCGCCGACTACCGTTCAACATTCCTGGATCCCGCCGCTCCTGCGGGGTCATGGAGTAAATGATAGCTTCGGTGTGACGTAGTGCGTCTTCGTCCACCGCCAATTTCATCCCCTTCTTGGGACTTAACCCCGGGATCATTTCGAGTATCTGGTCCAGCGGCCCCAACTGCTTGATTTGCTGCAATTGTTCCAGGAAATCGTCGAACCCAAACTGGTTGCTCCGGAGCTTCCGTTCCATCTCCAGAGCTTGTTCTTCGCTGATCGCGGATTCAGCTTTCTCTATGAGAGACAACACGTCTCCCATCCCCAATATTCTTGAGGCCATGCGGTCGGGATAGAAAAACTCGAACGCGTCCAGCTTCTCCCCAACGCCAACAAACTTGACAGGCTTCCCCGTCACGTGACGAATGGACAGCACCGCGCCACCACGCGCATCCCCGTCGAGTTTTGTCAGAATAGTGCCAGTGAGATCGACGGCCTTGTCGAACGCGGTCGCCGCGTTCACCGCATCCTGACCGGTCATCGCGTCAACGACCAGCAACGTCTCGTGGGGGGAGACCGCTTCCTTGACCGCGCGAATCTCTTCCATCATCTCTGTATCAACGTGCAAACGCCCGGCGGTGTCGATGATGACCGTATCCAGCGAGTTGGACCGCGCATGAGACATTGCGGCCCGCGCCGTGTCCGCCGGAGATGTCTTCTGCCCCATGTCGAAAACGGGAACCCCTGCCGACTTCCCGACCTGCCTCAACTGCTCAATTGCGGCCGGTCGGTGGATGTCCGTGGCTACCAGCAGAGGATTCTTCCGTTCCTTCCGCGCCCACACAGCCAGTTTCCCCGCTGTTGTCGTCTTGCCGGTTCCCTGCAAGCCCACCAGCATAATCACCGTTGGCGGCTGTGAAGAAAACGCAAAAGGTTTCTCGCTGCCACCCCCCAGCAACTCGACCAGTTCGTCGTTGACGACCTTGACCACCTGCTGCGCCGGATTCAATCCTCGCAGAATGTCTTCGCCAATCGAACGCTGACGGACGCGACCGACAAACTCCCGAACAACGTGGAAGTTCGCGTCTGCCTCCAGCAACGTGAGACGGATGTCTCGCAACGCCGCGTCAACGTCGGCTTCCGTCAGGGTTCCCTTCTTCTGGAGCTTGCTGAAAGTATTCTGGAGTTTGGCTGTTAGTCCCTCAAACATGCAATTTACCGAAGCTCAGTATAGTCCCTCGACCGGCAATGGTCAATCGACTCCCCGTACCGAACCCACTCAACGAATGCGCTCACTCATCGTCCTCGAAGATGCCGTCCACGAACCTCCGCGGATCAAACTCTTCAATGTCATCAATCTTCTCCCCGGTACCGATCATCTTGATGGGTATCTGGTGACGATCGCGAATGGTTATCACGATGCCTCCCTTGGCGGTTCCATCCAACTTGGTCACAATGACACCTGAGACTGGAACAGCCTTCAGAAAGCTCTCCGCCTGTTGCAGACCGTTCTGGCCGGTCGATCCATCGAGCACCAGCAGACACTCGTCCGGAGGGCGTCCCTGTGCGCGTTCAACGACACGAAAGATCTTCCGCAACTCCTCCATCAGATTCGACTTGGTGTGCAGGCGCCCGGCCGTATCGACCACTACGATGTCGAACCCTCTCGACTTCGCCGACTGCCATGCGTCAAAGCATACGGCTGCGGGGTCGGCGTTCATCTGGTGCGTCAACACCGGAACGCCGGCGCGGTCGCCCCATTCCTGCAACTGCTCCATCGCCGCAGCACGAAAGGTGTCGGCGGCAACAAGCAGAGGACGGAATCCTCGTTGTTTCAGCCAGTGCGCCAGCTTCCCGACGGTAGTGGTCTTCCCTGTCCCGTTGACTCCCATGACAATCCAAGTCAACGGGTACTCCCCGCGCGTGGTCAATCGCGCAGGCTCAACGCCCAGAATCCGTATCAACTCGTACTTCAGGAATTCCCTGACCTCTTCAGTATCCCTGCACTGGCGCTTCTCCACCATCGCCTTGAGTTCGCCGATGACCTGCTCGGCTGTTGTGATGCTGATGTCGGAGAGGACCATCGCCTCCTCCAACTCCAGCCACAGATCTTCATCGATCTGCTTCCCGGAGAACACCGCCCCAAGCTTCTTGAAGAATCCACGAAGCATAAGAAAAGCCTGTTAAATTCCGCTTCTAACTGTGAGGTCCGCGTCCGTTGCGGAAATCACCCGCAACACGCATCCCTATCTCTTGCGCGCAGCACGGAAGAGCGGAAGAGGCTGGGTACTTCCGTTCCTCCAGCCTCCCGTCCTCCCCAATTTGTCTGGTTGTGGCTGCTCCGCAACATGTTGCTGCCCGCTGAACCAGACAGACACAAAAAAGGCAGAGCTAAGGCTCTGCCTGGAGACTACGGACCGATTTGCACCGTAGCGCCGGACCCTTCGTCCGAGCAGTCTGCGTATTATAAAGAGACTTTCAGGAGTTGTCAAACGCTGACCGAGGCGCGCGTTGACCGTGCCCGGCACTGCAAGCGCCCTTCACGCGCGTGCCGCGTCACTCCTCGCATCCCGACGACGGACCTTCGCTGCCTTTGTGGTTGTGCCTGCGGCAATCCGAGGATAGTCGCCCAACCATTCGTACCTTGGCCGAAGCGCGAAGAGGAATGCCTCAACAAGCGCCACCGACATGCTTCGGCGCTTTATCACTTCGCGCTGCGCCACAATTTCCTGCTGTTGCAGGGCAAGGTAGGCGGCGGTGGACAGCTCTTCGGTTACACCGGCATTCAGGTCGCTGGCGATCTGGCCCCGGGTAACGATGTGGCCGTGCAGCAAGTCCTGCACTAACTCATCAGGACGACTGACCCACAGCACTTGAGGGTTGCGCAATACGTGGTTGACAGGGTCCGGATCCCGATCCGTGGTGCAGATGAGCCACCCCCTCTCCAACGAACTGGCGATCGCGCAACGCATCGGGAGGCCCCTGCCATTGGGCAGCACTACCTGGTTGACCTCTCCGTAGCACTGGTGAGCCGGATGGATAAAGAGACGCCCAAAACCAGGAAAGGAAACCTCCCCCTCGGCTTCCAAACGATAGTCCATGGCTCTGACAAAGCCCGATGCCTCCAGAGAGTTGGTGTACTTCTGCAACGCCTCCAGATCAAGCCCTTCCACATACTCCGGCATGGCAAGAGGGAAACTGAGGTTCTCAGGCATCACTTTCAGGAGGAGGCTTCTCGGCAGCGTCTCGACGATCAGCACGGCAAGAGCCAGTGCGATAAGGGTGTAGCGAACCGACGGGCTGACAAGTCCCGCCATCGCCATTCCTGGCGGTTCAGCGAATGCCGTGCCGACAGCAACCATTGTGAAAAGGATGGAAAGCCCCTGCCCCGACAGTACGCCAAGTGCCGTTCTATTCATGCTTCGCCCACTCCCTGATTCAGAACGGTTATCATTATAGCAGAAAATCGCCCTGGACTGCCTCCCAGAACATCGCAGCAGTAGAATCTCTCGGCATTTGTCACTCCTTCGTCCTCCATTGTATAATCTCTTCGTTCCCGGGCTTGCCCCTGGTGAACCCGATTCCAACAAAATCATTGGAGGGAAAATCCCTGATAATCCGCGTGTTCATCGAGCAGTTCTACGAGAACCTGGAAGAGGCGACCATTGGCCGCTGGCTCAAGGCTGAGGGGGACCGCGTTGGCGACCAAGAGCCACTGGTCGAGATCATTACCGACAAGATCACCTTTGAGCTGCCGGCTCCCGGGTCGGGCGTCGTTCGCTCAATCATCTCCCGCGAGAAGAGCGTTGTTCCGGTAGGCTGCGTCATCGGACTTCTCGGTGAGCCTGACGATCCATTGCCCGACGTGTCCGCGGAAAACCGGGCAACGCTCGAACGCCGTCAGAGGGAGGTCGAGTCGCAGGCGCTCATTCCCTCGCCGGAGACAGTGGCTCCCGAAGCCTCTGTCAGCGAGCGCGTCCGGGATCGTGGCAAAGTGCGCGCCACTCCCGCGGCCCGTCGGGTGGCAAGGGAAAATGGCATGGACCTTGCCGAAGTCGCTGCCTCTATCGGTGGCGGACTCATTCAGGAGGAAGACGTGCAGCGGTGGATTGAGCGGAGAGGAAGCAGCACATGATCTGGGGCAGCGGGGTGGACATCGTCGATACGGAACGCATCCGCCAGATGATCGACAGACACGGGGAACGGTTCCTCCGCAAGGTTTTCACTCCCAACGAAATCGCCTATTGCCAGCGCGGACGCAACCAGCATGAGAACTTTGCGGCCCGCGTCGCCGCCAAAGAGGCCGGCGCCAAGGCCGTCGGCACGGGCTGGCGACAGGGGGTCCACTGGAAGAACTTCGAGGTGGAGCACGAACGTAGCGGAAAGCCGGTTCTCATCGTCTATGGACGCGCCCTGGAAATCATGGAAGAGGCCGGGGTCGTCAACAGCACTCTGTCCCTGTCGCACGACGGAGGTCTGGCCGTGGCTCATGTGATCCTTGAGGTGAGGGACTGATATGGCACACGACGGAACGCCCAGAGTTGCTATAGTCACGGGAAGCTCACGAGGGATCGGGCGCGCCATTGCGCTGGAGTTGGCACACCGCGGTAGCCGCGTCGTCATCAACTACAGGGCGGGAAAAGACGCTGCGGAAGCGGTTCGGCGCGAAATTGAGTTGTCTGGAGGGGAAGCGCTCGTCGTTCGAGCAGACGTGAGCGTCGAGGCAGACGTGCGCACCATGATGGAGAAGACCATCGAGCAGTTCTCCAGACTGGACATTCTCGTCAACAATGCCGGAGTCCTGCAAGACAACTTCGTCTCCTTCATGTCAGAAGAACAGTGGGACTTGGTCCTTGACGTGAACCTCAAAAGCGCCTTCTTCTGCACCAAGCACGCCAGTAAGCAGATGGCGAAGCAACGCTGGGGGCGGATCATCAATATCAGTTCCGACGCGGGTCTGATGGGAGACATGCTGCGGACTAACTACTCCGCAGCAAAAGCCGGACTGATCGGCTTGACCAAGTCGACTGCCCGCGAGCTTGCCGCTCGCGGAATAACAGCCAATGCGATTGCTCCCGGCTACATTGAAACGGACATGACGAGTGAATGGGCGGACCAGAAACGGAAGCAGATGCTGGAGCGAATCCCCATGCAGCGACTTGGCTCACCGCAGGAAGTTGCTCGGGCGGCTGCATATCTCGCCAGCGAACAGGCATCCTATGTCACAGGGCAGGTACTCAGTGTCGATGGCGGTTTGCACATGTAGGCGGATGGCAATTGACCCTGAGCGATTTCCTGTCCCACTCGTTCTCTCGCTAATTCTCAGTCTGACTGCCGGTCATGTTTCGGGGCAGGAAGCGAGCTCCGGTCTGCGCGACCGGCTTTCCGCTCTCGAAATATCAGCTCGCTCGCTCTCCCAACCGACGGGCAAGCTCTCCGAAGCGGTCCACCGCACCAACTACCCACTCCTGATGCTGAAGATCGAGAAGGCACGATTCCTGCTCGACAAGCAAAGCTCCTACTGGAAGTCATACACCAAGGACGCCGAGTTTGAGATTCGCGAAGGCGAGGTTCTGCTTCGGCTTCTTAAAGAAAACCGCCTCGCCTACGACAACGCAACGGGATGGCATGAGCGCGCGTACATCTCGGAGGCGGACGGTTCGGCTCAGCCCTTCTGGGTGTATCTGCCGCGCTCCTACACGCAGCCGGAGTATCGGGACCGGAGGTACCCGGTGATGGTGTTTCTGCACGGGTACGACACCAGTCTCACGAAGGCAGACCCCTGGACGCTGAGTCAGTCGATCCTCGAACTGGCCGATCAACGCGGCTACATCGTGGCGGTGCCATACGGAAGACGTAACACGGACTTCGTCTCGATTGGCGAAGTGGACGTTCTTGCCGTTATTGCTGAACTGCAACGGCTGTTTCGTGTGGACGCGGATCGAGTCTGTCTCATAGGGGTCTCCATGGGGGGCTACGGCGCTTACACCGTTGGACTGCATTACCCCGATCTGTTTGCCGCGATCATGGTAGTGTCGGGGCGAACGGATCACTACTTCTGGCAGAAGCTGGAGCGCCCCAAGGTTGCGGGCTTCAAGCAGTGGCTGATTGACGCGGACAACCCACTGACACTGGTGGAGAACGCCCGCAACCTGCCGATACTCATTGTTCAGGGCGGGGACGACAGCCTGGTGGATATTCGCCACTCTCGAAGGATGGCGGCGACACTGAAGGACCTCGGATTTACCTATCAATTCGATGAGTTGAAGAACGAGGACCACTGGATATACTTCGGAACCGACTGCTACGAACGAGCGTTTAACTGGTTCGACAAGCATCGACGCGACCTCTCCCCAAAGGTGATTACTCACCACACCTTCTCCCCAAAGTACGGGAGAGCCTACTGGGCGGAGATTACCGCGTTCGAGCGATGGGGGAATCCCGCCGAAGTGCGAGCGGAGGTGACTGACGGGAACACGATCGAATTGATGACAGACAACGTGAAAGATGTCGTCATTCACTTCCCCACGCCCCGTCTTGACGAGAAGAAACCTGTCACGCTTCGCTGGAACGGAAAGGTGGTGTACGAGGGGAAGATAGGGAACCCGGGGCAGTGGTCGTCTGCAGAGGCGACGGTGCCGACCGGCGTCCACAAGGCGGGTCACCGATGGGGGCCGATCAAGGAGGTCTTCAATGGGCCGCATATCCTTGTATTTGGCACAAAGGGGACGGATCGCAGCAATACTCGCCTCCAGAACAACGCGGTACGGATGGCGGAGGAGTGGAGCCGGTTCGCCGACGGCGTCCCAACAATCAAGCCAGACTCGGAAGTAACGGAAGAGGACATCGAGCGCTTCAACCTGGTGTTGTTTGGCGACGAAAATCAGAACGAAATTGTCGCGCGTCTGCGGGAGCAACTCCCATTCACCGTGAAGGAAGGCGAGTACGCGATCGCCGGCAATACTTACCGCGGTGACGACATCGGGTTCATGATGGTCTATCCGAATCCACTGAATTCCGGTCGATCTGTTCTGATACAAAGCGGCCTGTTCTGGGGAGACGCTTTGCCCATCAACCATAAGTTTGACCTTTTACCCGACTATATCGTCTACAATGACAAAGTTGACTACTCCGACAAAACGAATGAGTACCTTGTGGCAGGATTCTTTGACACAAACTGGAAACTCGACGAAACGCTGATCTGGAGGAGGGATAAGCGATGAAGGTCACGTCACTGGACACTGGTCACGGGCTGCCTGTTGCTTGTCACCTGCCATGAACCGAGTTGTCATCACAGGAGCAGGTCTCATCTGTTGCCTGGGAAGCGATCTTGAGTCTTTCTGGGAGCGTCTGCTCGCGGGTGAGTCGGGCATCGGACCAATTACCAAGTTCGATCCCACGGGACTGCGGAATGAAGAGGCCGGCGAGGTTGTTGACTTCGACTGGTCCCGCTACGCGGACGACGAGGTTGACGAGGCAACGCAATTTGCGTTTGCCGCAACTGCGGATGCGCTGATGGATGCTGGTCTGACAACGCGCGGCGCGCGCCTCTCCGCCGCCATTCCCGATATCGGTCTCGTTTACTCCACAAACTTCGGGGGGGCGTACTCATGGGAAAGCTTCGTAGTTGCGTCGCGGGACGCGTCGACCGGCGCGGATGAAGCAGCCAATGATTTCAGACAGTTCCAGTTCCAGAGCGCATCGGAATACGTTAGACAAGAGTTGGAGCTGGGTGGGCTGGCGGCGACGCTCTCCAATTCCTGCTCGTCGGGCGTCAGCGCAGTGGGGATGGCGTTTGACCAGCTCCGTCTCGGCGACGCGGCGGTCATCGTCGCGGGGGGCTACGACAGTCTCGGTCTCTCGAGTCTGAGCGGCCTCAGCATTCTGCGAACCATCACCGCTGAGAAGTGTCGGCCTTTCGACAAGAATCGCAGCGGAACCATCTTTGGTGAAGGCGCGGGGATGGTGGTGCTCGAAGAGCTTGACCACGCAAAGGCGCGTGGGGCCAGTATCTACGCCGAGGTATTGGGGTACTCCCTCAACAATAATGCCTATCATCTGACTGCTCCTGATAAGGAAGGAGAAGGGATGGTGCAGGTGATTCAGCGGGCGATTGGCCACGCGGGCATTTCGCCCGACGCGATTGACTATATCAACGCCCACGGCACGGGGACCCAGTACCACGATCCCGCCGAGATTCTGGCGATCAAGGCAGTGCTGGGAGACCACGCGTACAAGATACCGGTGAGTTCCATCAAGGCCGCCACTGCCCATACGCTGGGGCCCGCCGGCGCTATCGAGTTGATAGCGACCGTACTCGCCACACGGGATGACATTGTGCCGCCCACGGTCAATTACGAGACACCGGACCCCGATTGCGACCTGGACATTGTCCCCAACCAGTCGAAGCCGTGGCCGGTGACTGCCGCGATGTCACTCTCGGCAGGGATTGGAGGGAACAACGGGGCGATCATCGTTCGATCGATGGACTGATCCCCAGACTGGCATGAATACGCCAATACACGTCACCGGAATCGGCATTGTGTCCTCGATCGGGATCGGTCGAGACGAGTTTTTCGCGGCGGTACGCGATGGGCGCCGCAGGTCAGGAAAGATTGAGGACTTCTGCATCGAGGATTATCTCGAGACGGAGAAGACCTACCTCGACCACTGTTCCGCATTTGCGCTCGCCGCTTGCGCCATGGCCCTTAAAGACGCCCAATTGCCCCCATCATGCATCCATCATCCGTCAGCTTCGTCCGGCATTTGCCTCGGCACCGCCCTGGGATGCCTGCAGACGATGGAGGATTTTTTTCTACGCGTGATCGAGAAGGGACCTCGCTACGCGAATTCGCTGCTGTTCAGTCATTCCTATGCCAACTCCCCGACCAGCCTCGCGGCGATCGAATTTGGGCTTGCCGGTTACCACTCCACCGCCACATCGGGCGAGAGCTCAAGCCTGATCGCATTAATGCAGTCTCTCAATGCTCTGCGTTTGGGGTATGCGGAGCGCATCGTCACTGGTGGAGTAGACGCGCTGTCCGAAGCGCTTCAGCGTGTCTGGGCGCAGATATACCCCGACCGAATGCCGGGCGAGGGGGCCGCGGTGTTCGTTCTCGAGACGGAAACCGCAGTCGTGGAGCGCGGTCTCCAGCCGGCGGCATTCCCCCGGATCGTTGTACAGTCCGCCCACTGCGACGGTGCATCTCCGGCCGCTGATTCCATCGAGCGCGACATCGGGTTTGTCGTGGGAGCCATGGACGCATTCAACACCGCCACGGCCATGGGGGAACTCGAGGACGCCGCATCGAAGCAGGTCGCGGCGTTGTCTAACAGCACACCGCAATATCAGATTCTCCTGTCAAGGGATTAATCGTGGACGACAAACAACTTCTCGCAGACTACCGTCGGATGCTGCTCATTCGGCGGTTCGAGGAAAAGCTGGACTCGCTCTTCACATCCGGTGTCATCAAGGGCACGTCGCACCTCTACGCGGGCCAGGAGGCCGTGGCGGTGGGCGTCTGCGCGGCGCTTCGATCAAACGACTTCATGACCAGTACGCACCGCGGGCATGGACACCTGTTGGCAAAGGGTGCGGACCCGAAGCGAGTAATGGCCGAACTCTTCGGAAAATCCACCGGTTACAGCAAGGGCCGCGGCGGCAGTCAACATACCGCCTGTGCGGCGGTGGGCTTTCTCGGCTCCAACGGCATTACTGGCGGAGGAATCCCCATTGCCACCGGCGCCGCGCTGGCCGTGCAGATGACGGCGTCAGCGCCGCTGACGAAAGACGGACACGCGGGAAGGAACCGCGCGCACCCCGACGCTGTCGTTGTGTGCTTCTTCGGCGAGGGCGGGGCCAGCATCGGCATGTTTCACGAGAGCCTCAACATGGCGGGAATCTGGAAACTGCCGATCATCTATGTTTGCGAAAACAACCTCTATGCGATGTCGGTCCCACTGCATGAGGAATCTGCGGTTCAAGACATTGCCCACCGAGCTGAGTCGTACGGGATGCCCGGCGTGATTGTGGACGGCTGCGACTACTTTGCCGTCGCCCGGGCGGTCGCCGAAGCTGCTGCACGCGCAAGGGCAGGCGAAGGGCCGTCGCTACTGGAGGCGAAGACCTACCGATACTACGGACACAGCAAATCGGACAAACGGGAGTACCGCACACGCGAAGAGGAAGCGTCCTGGAAGAACCGTGATCCCATCCTCCTGCTGGGAACGAAGCTGCTGGAGACAGACGTCTTAACCAAAGATGCCCAGCTGCAAGCACTTCACGAAGTGGATGCAGAGGTTGAGGCCGCGGTGGAGTTCGCGGACAACAGCCCGGAACCTGATCCCGCTGCGGTGCTTGATGAGGTGTTTGCCTGACTCATGCGAGAAATGTTCTACTCCCACGCTATCCGTGAAGCCATCGCTGAGGAGATGGAGCGCGACCCCAATGTCTTCCTTCTCGGCGAAGACGTGGCCGAGTACGGCGGCGCGTTTAAAGTGACTCAAGGGCTGGTGGGGCAATTCGGGAAGGGCCGGATCCGCAACACCCCTATCTGCGAAAACTCGTTTGTCGGAGTTGCGGTTGGAGCTGCGATGCTTGGCATGCGCCCTGTCGTCGACATCATGTTTCAGGATTTCATCACTCTGGCGATGGACCAGATCGTCAATCATGCCTCGAAAATTCATTACATGTACGGTGGTCAGTTGAGTGTGCCCATCGTCATCCGCACGCCGGCGGGAGGAGGACGCTGCTACGGACCGACCCATTCGCAAAGTCTGGAAGCCTGGTTCATGCACGTGCCGGGACTCAAGGTGGCTGCTCCCGCAACAGCCCACGACGCCAAAGGAATGCTGAAGGCAGCCATACGAGACAACAACCCCGTAGTATTTGTTGAAAGCAAGCTGTTGTACGGGCAGAAGGGACTCGTGCCCGAAGAGGACTATGTGGTTCCACTGGGCCAGGCGAGGGTCGTCCGGGAAGGCGAACACCTCACCCTGATCGCCTATTCCCGCATGGTGGGAGAGGCAGAGCGCGCCGCCACCGCCCTGGATCGAGAAGGGATATCCTGTGAAGTCATCGATCTGCGAACTCTCGCTCCCCTCGATCTCCAGTCCATCGCAGACTCGGTGGTGAAGACCGGACGGGCCGTGGTGGTGGAAGAAGGATGCCTGACGGGTGGCGTCGGCGCAGAGGTAAGCGCGCAGATCGTGGAGAACTGCTTTGACTACCTCAATGCCCCCGTCCAGCGCGTTGCGGCTTTGGATGTCGCGGTTCCCTGCGCCGACGCTCTGGAGCGCGCCGCCTTGCCGGACGCTGGAAAGGTTATGGCAACTGTGCGACAATTGATGCAGAAATACGGCTGAAAGGGGTGATCAGTGATGCCGGTCACTATGGCAACTCGCGAAGAAACTCTCGATGTCGCCCGCGACACGGAATTCCCGACGATGGCCGAAGATGAATTTGTGGAGTGGTGTAACAAAGACACGCGGGCAGAATTCACTGATGGGAGGATCGTCTTCATGTCCCCAGTTTCAATTGACCATTCTCTGACCTTCAACTGGTTGACTCGTGTTCTGGGACTCTTTGTCGAGCACCGTGGCTTGGGAGTTGTGTTGGGCAGTGAAGTGATGCTCCGGCTCCGCCCCGGGTTGCGGCGCCTGCCTGACCTCATCTTTGTTGCCGAGGAGCGCCGGGGCATTTTGCGCCAGAACCATATCGAGGGCGCCCCGGACGCCGTCTTCGAGATCGTCTCCCCTGATAGCGTCTCTCGGGACTGGAGAGAGAAGTTCGCAGAATACGCAGAAGCCGGGGTGAGCGAGTACTGGGTGATCGACTCCCCTCATCAACGCGCCGACCTGAATGTGCTCGATGAAGGCGGCCGGTACGAATCTGTTGAGGAAGACGATGGCTACCTGATTTCGCAGGCCATCGAGGGCTTCCGATTGAAGACAGAATGGCTGTGGGAGGAACCACTGCCAAACCCGCTGGACGTTCTCCGGGAACTGGGGGTGCCGTGACCTCTCCGGCAGTCAGCATCATCATTCTCAATCACGACAAAGCAGCCTACACGCGCGCGTGTTTGCAGAGCCTGTTGCAGGTTGGAGCAGGAGAGAAGTTCGAGGTTATCGCGGTGGACAACGGGTCGCGGGATGAAACACCGGAGCTGCTGGAGTCGCTCAAGCCTGACTTTGCACGCGCGGGTTCGGAAATAAAGATCGTCACGAACGCGGAGAACGTGGGAGCCATCATCGGGCGCAATCAGGCGATGGAGATTGCAGGAGGCGACGACTTCCTTTTCATGGACAATGACGTCGTCGCCGGAGACGACGGCTGGCTGGCTGCACTGCGGTCTCGTCTGGACGCGGACGCGTCCATTGGGATCATCGGCCCCAAGCTGCTCTTCCCGTGGGAACCCCATCTGATCGAGTTTGCGGGATGTGCGGTTTCACCCTCGGGGCGGATTCAGTACATGGGACGCGGCGCGACGCGTGACGACCCTGCGTTCAACACGGAACGCGAGGTTCAGTGCCTGATCAGCGCGTGTATCCTTTTCCGTCGCGGGCTGGTGGAGGAGATAGGGAATCTGGATGAGGCATTCAGCCCAGTCCAGTATGAAGATCTGGACTTCTGTTACCGGACGCGCCGGGCAGGCCATCGAGTTGTCTACACGCACAAGGTGGAGATGTATCACTTCGAGCACACGACAACCGGTGGGTCGCCCGACATTAACTTCAGGTACGTGACCATCAAGAACGGGAAACTCTTCAAGAAACGCTGGCGGCACATGTTCGAGACCGAAAGCGGACCACCGGACGAGGAATGCGCCTGGGCCGCGATCGAGAAGAAGAGCATTAAGGAGATAGATGAGAGAGAATGGAAGACGAAAAATGGAGGGTACACGATGGCTAACGGAGACGAACTGAGACAGAACCTCAAACAGATGATCGTGGAGCGTCTGTTCCTGAAAGTCGACCCCGTCGCGATGACCGACGACGCTCCGCTCATGGCAACCTATGGCATCGACTCGGTGGCCCTTTTCGAGTTGGTGGTGGGGCTGGAGGAAGACTTCGGCATCACTCTTGAGGATGAGGAGTTCAGTCTGGACCTCTTTGAGAACGTCAATTCCGTCGCTGCACTGGTGGAACGGAAACAGGGAGCGTAGGGCTTGTCCGGCATCGAGACACCGATGTTCCTCGCAAGCGAAGGCCGTCGGATCTTCGCGGTGTGGCATCAACCGGCTGCCGATGCGGGGAAGGTAACCGATACCGCTTTCGTTTTCTGCCCTCCATTTGCCGAGGAGGAAAAGTGCTGCCATCGCGCGTTCGTGGACATGGCGCGGAAGTTGTGCAGTCGCGGACACCCCGTGCTGAGAATCCAGTACCGGGGGTGTGGTGACAGCGAGGGCGATTTCGGCGACTTCTCCTGTGCAGACTGGGAGCAAGATATCAACAACGCTCTTGCCTTCCTGCGGCGGCAGGGCCGCCCCAGGCTGGGTCTGCTCGGCCTGCGGTTGGGGGCGTCCTTGGCAGGCCGGGTTGCCGAGAGTACGGGCGACGTGCAGAATCTGATCCTCTGGGAACCCATTGTCAACGGGCGGCAATACATGTCCCTCAACCTTCGCCGCAAGTTGCTCCGAAGGATGCTGACGGATAAGGAAGGTGGAGAGTCCCCTCCCGCTTCTCAGGCAACCATGACGGACGGACGGACGGGGATCGACTTCGAAGGCTACTGGATCTCCGCCGAGATGCAGACGCAGATCGGGGAGATTGATCTCATTGCTGATGCGAAGAGATTCCGCGGCGAGGTTCTGCTGACACAGATTTCTTCTCAAAGCAGCCCCGGCAAGACGATCCGTTCCCTCGAGGACAGATACGCGTCGGCTGGCGCGAGCGTTGCGGTCGAGGCAGTGGTGGAGCAGCCCATCTGGAACCTGCTCGACCTGTTCCACCCCACCCAACTGATTGACTCGACCATCGACTGGATGCTGGCGCGCAACAGATGCGTGGTGGAGCGATGAGCGTTCAGCAGACCGTCACCTTTAAGTCGGCCGGGAAACAACTGGTGGGCGTCATCCAGCGTGCGGGGGCGCCGTGCGGCGCCGGGGTCGTGTTTGCACATGGCTGGTCCGGTTACCGTGTTGGGCCGCACGGGATGTTTGTGCATTGCGCGCGGCGCCTTGCCATCGAAGGGATTCCCTCACTTCGCTTTGACTTCCGCGGCCGCGGGGACAGCGAGGGTGAACTGGAGGACGCCAGCCTCATCACCATGGCGGCTGACATGAGTCCTGCCGTAGATTGCCTCATCGAGCGTACGGGCGCCAACCAGGTCTTCCTGGTGGGCATCTGTTCCGGCGCCGAGGTGGCCTTCGCCGCGGCGACATGCCACTCGGCCATCGCCGGACTGGCGCTCTGGTCTGCGCCCGTCTTCTGGGCTGACGCGGCGGAGGGAGAAGAGATCAACACCGCGGAAGTTGCCTCGAGAAAGAAGAGGTACTATGCAGCAGAATACCTCCGCAAACTCCTCCGACCTGAAACCTGGAGTAAGCTCTTCAGCGGCCGCATCCAGTTCGGGATTGTTGCACGAGTTCTCCTGGCACGCAGGAAGTCAACGACCGACATAGATAGCGCGACCACACCGCAGGAATGGAGGCGGAATGTCCTCCGCGAGTTCGCAGGCTTCGGCGGGAAGGTGCTGGGCGTCTACGGTGCGCATGATCCCACCACGGGACAGGCGCTGCAATGGTATCAATCGCTCTGCACGGATTACGCAATCCCATACTCCCACCACCTCGTTCAGGGCGCCAATCACAGTTACTACTCACTGGTGTGGGAGCGAGAGGTCATGGAGAAGACGTTATCCTGGCTGAAGGAGAACCGATAAAACCGTGCCCGCTCGGATTCTCTACGTCAACCATGTCTCACAGATGAGCGGGGCCGAGCACAGCCTCCTCGGACTTCTGACGACACTGCCGCGGGACCGTTTTGAGCCAATTGTGGCCCTGCCTGATGAGGGTCCGTTGCGTAATCGCGTGGAAGGGTTGGGGATCGAGACTGTCAGCGTTCCCCTTGGGCGTCTCAAGAGGTCTTTGCAGCCGACGCACATGCTGGATTCCTTGAACAGGATATATCGGTCCAGACAAGCGCTCAAGGCGTTCTGCCAACAGCGAGACATTTGCCTGATACATTCCAACAGCACACGAGCGCACTTCGCGGGCGGCCACGCCGCCCGGTTGCTCGGCCTTCCCGCAATCTGGCATTGCCGCGACCTCACGGACATCCCTATTTGCAAGGGGATGTTGGGACGAACAGCCACAAGCATCGTGGCCATCTCCGAGGCCGTCCGGCTTTCCCTCGTCCGACAGGCGTTTTCGCCAACGAAGATACGCGTGATCCATAACGGAGTCGATGTCGATCGCTTCCAGCCGCGTCCCCCGGACGAGGAGCTTTGCCGGCGATACGCCGTACCGGAGAACGGCTTTGTCTTTGCCATCATTGGTCAGATAGTGCCCTGGAAGCGGCACGACCTTTTTCTCGCCGCCGCTGCTCGAATAGCTCCGGCCTTCCCGCAGGCGCGGTTCTGGATCATTGGAGACGACCTGTTCAACGATCACCCCGAATACTGCCGACAACTGAGACGCCGCGCAGATGAGCCAGATTTGAGAGCTCGCGTTGTTTTCACCGGCTTTATTGAGGCGATTGATCGTGTCCTGTCCTCCGTTCAGGCCGTTGTGGTGCCATCGGACAACGAGCCTTTTGGGCGCGTCGTTATCGAGTGCATGGCGGCGGCGAAGCCGGTCATTGCGACGCGCGCGGGAGGGCCGGTCGAGATCATCGAGAACCATCATACCGGTATTCTGATCCCGCCTGATAACATCAACGCACTGACCGACGCCATGCAGGAGCTGCTGAAACGATCCCAATGGCGGGACCGCCTCGGACGCGAAGCGCGGGAGCATGTCTGTAACAATTTCAGCCTGACAAAAAACACGACGAATACCTGCCAACTCTACGAGGAGCTCCTCCGACCTGACAACGTCAGGAGCACATCACCATGAAGATTGGGATAGACGGAACGCTTCTGCATGGCAACTACTCGGGAGTCGAGTACTCCATCCACCACCTGCTGAATGCGCTGGTTGCGGATGACCGCGAGAACAAGTATATCATTCACGTTGGCGCCAACTTCCAGCCGGACCCCACGAGCCCGACCAACTTCGAGTGGAAACACACCTCGTTTCCCGCGACCCGCCGATTGAGGAGAATCTTCTGGCAACAGTGGCAGCTACCACCGCAGCTTCTGCTCGATGGTGTAGACGTCTTTCACGGCCCCGGCTACATCACGCCCGTCCACTGTCCGGTTCCGTCCGTCGTTACAGTTTACGACGTCATCGCACTTACTCATCCTGAACTTTGCAGCATGGGTAACCGGCTGCACTACCGATGGATGCTCCCCAGAGTGCTGCGACGCGCCACGCGAGCGATCGTCCCCTCGGAAGCTGTAAGAGACGATGTCCTCCATCTCTTCCCCGAGATCACAGACAGGATTCGAGTTGTTCCGTTGGGCATTGACGGAGCTTTCTTCGACCAGCCGGACACGGAAACGCTGGGGCGTGTGCGGGCGAAGTACCATCTGCCGGAGCACTTTATACTGTTCCTGGGGAACCTGGAGAGGAAGAAGAATCTCTCCCTGCTTGTCCAGGCGTTCAGCGAACTGAAAGCCGCGAGCGTAATCCCTCATCGCCTCGTTCTCGCGGGGTGCCTGAAGACTGCAACAGAGGACCTGCACAAATCCATTGAGGACACGGCAGCAGGGGCCACCATTCGCCTGCTCGATTACGTCCCGGGCGAAGACCTCCCGTCACTCTATCAACTGGCGGACGTGTTTGTGCTCCCTTCTCTCGTGGAGGGATTCGGGCTCCCTGTGCTGGAGTCAATGGCTCTCGGAACACCGGTAGTTGCCTCCAATCGAGGCGCGCTTCCGGAAATCGTCGCCGACGCCGGTCTGCTGTGCGATCCGGAGGACAGAGTATCTCTCACCGATGCACTCCTGCGCCTCATCACCGACGAGGGTCTTCGGGACCGCCTCATCGAGGCAGGCAGAATTCGCGCCCGGCAGTTCACATGGAAGACCGCGGCAAGACGGGTGATGGCGATTTATCGGGAAGCCTTTGACGCCGGGGCCAGCAACGACAAGGGGCGCCTCTAACGTGAGTGGCAAAACCATCGGCTACATCCTCGGTCAATTCCCATCGCTCACGGAGACCTTTATCCTGCGGGAGATACGGGAACTGGCGCGACAGGGCGTGGCGCTCCGGATATTCTCACTGAGGAAACCCGCGAGTCGGTTCGCATCACTGCCTCCCGCGTTACAGGACGTTGAGGTGCACTATGCCCCAACGAAGTTTGCGGGGAGATTCTGGGTCGCAGCCGCGCACAGAGCGCTCCTTGCCGGACGCGGCAGTCCCACCGTAGCCGCGGCATCGCAGGCGTGGCTGCCCCTGTTGAGAGCCCATCCGGAGATATGTCACCTTCACGCCCACTTCGCGAATGAACCGTCCCTCACCTCGATGGCGTTGAGTCGGGCGACCGGGTTGCCATTCAGCTTTTCGGCCCATGCGTGGGATATCTACTGCTCCGACGCCCCGTTGCGTCAACTCATCCAGGAAGCCTCGTTCGTTACGACGTGCACGCAGATGAACGTCGATCATCTCCGTTTGGTCTGCCGTCAAAACGACGTCAACAGGATTAACCTTGTCCGGCACGGGTTGGACCTCAGTGACTTCCCGCGTCCGGTAACGTATCGCTCCGGACAACGGCGCGATCCACAGAGTCCCTTCCGTTGTGTGGCCATCGGGAGGCTCATCGACAAGAAGGGATTCGGCACACTGATCACGGCAATGGCGTCGTTGAGGGAAATGTCTCTGCACGTCGAGTGCGCCATCATCGGCGAAGGATCGCAGAGGATGCTTCTCGAAGAACTCGTGGTCGCCGCGGGTGTCCAAGATTGCGTGCACTTCCGCGGCGCGCTGTTACACTCTGACGCTATTGATCAACTTCGGCAGGCCGATGCGCTCATTGTGCCGTCGGTGGTCACACCGGAGGGCGACCGCGACGGGTTGCCGAACGTGATATTGGAGGCCGCCGCTCTCGGCATCCCCATCATCGCCAGCGACCTGCCGGGAATACGCGAGTTCGTGGATCACCGGGACACCGGACTTGTCACTGCGTCGGGAGATGTGGAGTCCCTTGCACAGGCCATTCGGGCACTCCTCGAAGAGGATGATACAATGACTGAACAGCTGCGCCACAATGCTCGACGAAAGATCGAAACGGAATACGATATTTCGCAGAACATACGGCCGCTGGTCGAGCGATTCACCCACAGCATGGAACAGGAAGGTACATGAACGAAGAAAACAGCCCAACCAGCAACCTCACTGGAACAGAAACGACAACAGACACACCGTCGGGCGCGTCCACCGGGAAGCACATCGCGAAGGCGACCGGCGGGATCATGATCTTTCATGTCCTGCGATTCATGCTGGGATTCATGGAGAAGCCGCTTATCGCGCATTACTTCGGGACCACCTCCGTAGCCGACGCGTACACCGTGGCCCGTGACATCGTGAATCGCATCTGGCTTATCTTCGAGAAGGTGGTCAATCCCTCGTTCCTTCCGTGCTTCATCCAATCGCTGAAAGATGATGGAGAGGAACGCGCTTGGAGCTTCACCAATACTGTGGCCACTATCATGACCGCGCTATTGGTCGTCACAATCACAGTGGCCTGGTTCATCACTCCTCCCCTTGTTAATTTCTACACCCGCAATCCGCAGCGGGGAGAAATTGAGCTGACCATTCTGTTAACCCGGACCATGATCTTTGGTCTGCTCTTCCTTGGGTTGTCCTCCCTCACCTACGTCATTCTGAATGGGTACAAGCGCTTCGCCCTCGCCGCGATGGGGGATACCATCTGGAAAGGATCCATCCTTGCCGCGGTGGTCTTTGGCGTTCCCTATCTCCTCAAGCACTCGCAAGGGCTTGAGTCCGTTGCCGTTGTTGCCCTCGCGGTCGGTTTCCTCGTGGGAAGTTTCGGGAAGCTTCTCCCCCAGCTTATTGGTCTTTATCACAAGCGTCACCTGTTCCGCTTCTCGGTGTTGTGGGACGACCCCACTTTGCGCCGGATGGGACTGCTGATTCCTCCCCTGCTGGCAGGAATCATTGTCTCCGAATTCCGCGGCATGATGATGGTCAAGTTCGCGAATGCGCCACAAATCGGGGAAGGGGGACGAGCGGCGCTGAACCAGTATTCCCGGCCGCTCATTGACGCTCTCATCTTTATCTTCCCATACGCCATGAGTATCGCAATTTTCCCCTATCTCTCCCAATTGCACGTTTCCAAAGAGAAACAAGCGTTCACGGACACCTTTATGGGCGCGTTGAGGGTCTGTGCATTCTTCTTTATTCCCCTCACCGTGGGATTTATCATGTTCTGCCAGCCCATCATCCGGGCAGTCTTCGAGGGGGGGAAATTTGGCGCGGAATCCCTCGCGCTGACGGTTGGGCCGTTTGTCTGCTTCAGCGCTGGCATGGTGTTCTTTGCATCTGAAACCATCGTCAACCAAACATGGTACTCCACGGCCAACACCCTGGTGCCGAACACGGTTGGCATCGTCACCAGCCTCCTTGCGGTACTCTTCGCCTGGTGCGCGGTTGAGACTGGTCATGGACTGGAAGGCATTGCCCTCTCCGAGACGCTGGCGAAATCGACGAAGGTCATCATCCTGATCTTCCTTCTCCGTGGCTGCATGGCCAATATGCGCCTCCGGAAGCAGGGGCCATTTCTTCTAAAAGTGCTTGTCTCTTCCGCGGCACTGGCCGCGTTCGGATCATTGGCAATGCACGTGACTGCTCCGATCTGGACTGCAGAATACACTAAACTGATACGCATCGAGCGGCTGGCTGCCGTTGCAGTAACGTTGGGGGGGGGTCTGTTGGTTCATATCGCGGTGGCGAAGGCGATAAAAATCGAGGAAGCCGAATACGTGATCGAGTTTGTGCGGAAGCGAATGAAGAGAGGGTAATCGGGGTAAGTTGGCGGTGGGCTGATTGAGTCGCTGGGCAAGTCGGGACGGGGGGAATGACATGATTTACACACGATCCGGAGATAACGGAGAAACGGGGTTGCGCGGCGGTCCACGTGTGCCCAAAGACAATCTCCGCGTTGAGGCCTGTGGGTCCGTCGATGAACTGAACACTACGCTGGGAGTATGCCTCAGCTTCCTCGATAGCAACGAACTTACGTCCCTCATTCAGCGCATCCAGCGCGAATTGCTCGTGTTGGGATCCGAGTTGGCGACTCCCCCCAGCGCGGGGCGCGGGGCCCAGGGGATGAAGCTATCGATTCGATCCACGCAAGTGGACGATGTCGAGAAGCAGATAGACCGGTTTGAGGCAGACCTCAATCCCCTGAAGGAGTTCATCGTTCCCGGGGGATCTCCGGCAGCCGCGCATCTCCATCACGCCCGCGCGGTCTGTCGACGCGCAGAGCGAAGAACTGTTGCTTTGAATCGATCTGACCCCGTCAGCCTGAACACCCTCAAATACCTCAACCGCCTCTCCGATCTCCTCTTTGTTCTGGCGCGGTGGACAAATAAACAGGCTGGTGTCGACGACCTGAGATGGGAGAAGGATCGACTCCCTACCGAACACAATCTGTTTGTTGAAACCCCAGCACGGTGGTGGGTACCCCCGCTATGAGTTCGGGAGCATCTCAAAGTGGGGTCATTCTTATGCTGGAACTTCGGGTCCGGAATGGCGGATTGGAAAAACCGCCCTCCTGTCTAATGCACGCGTACCGTGCGGACAGCTTTCACTTGTTCGCCAAAGTCGTTACTGGCAATAAGCTCGATGATGTAGACTCCGCGCGGCACGTAGGCGCCCAGCGCGTTTCTGCCATCCCATTGCGCGGTATTGAGTCCCGCTCGGAGTTCCGCCATGGGGAACGCGTACATGACACGACCGCTGGCGGCGCGGATGCGCAGTTGAGCCTGCGCGGTTTGTGACAGGGAGAAGGATATCCGCAGTCCGGAGGTGAGGTTCCTCAATTCACTGCTGCCGGCGCTGAAATTGGCGATGCGCAGCCGACTCCCTGGAAGCTTGGTGACCTCCAGTCGGAAGTGACGAACGGTCTGTGGCGTGGACTGCGACCTGAAAGTGTAGCCCGTTGTTGTCCGCAGGGCTTGCTTGCGATTCGTTGCCTCGTCAATCAGGTACAGCCGGTATTCCTTCGGTACCGCGCTGAGGTTGGGGTAGGTAACGCGAATTTCGGTATCTTTCAGATTGGTCCCCACGGTAAATCGCCAACTCGCAGTGCCGAGAGCCTCCACGCCCAACTGCGCTGGACGCAAATCCCAGGCATACTGTCCACCCAATCCGGAGGACTGGTTTTCTCTGCCGGCGAACGCCAGGTCAACGAACGAGCCGTCCTCGCTCACAGGCAACGGCGGCTTCGCAAGCTGGAGCCCTCGATTCCTCAACAGACCGGAATCCAGAACCCCGAAAATGTTACCGGCGCTTCGCAGCGAAACCGTCGTGGCATTCCGTTCGGGTGTAACTGCTTCTGCAATCAACTCCACTCCCCAGTGCTGCTCGTCGGCTTTGCGAGAGGCGATGTTGCGGCTCGCCGTCACTGCCGACCGATCCACGGGTTGGGCGGGCAGCACCAATTCTACACCGGGCTTATTGCTCCGATACCAGGCGCCCGCTCCCACCGGTAAGGCGGACCGCATTGTGGACCGGAGCGTATCAGGCACTTCCGCGATGAACAGTGGATCAAACACGAGATTATAGGCCTGTGTCGCACAGTTCCACATCCACGCATACGGATCCACCGAAGTTTGCTGGTATGCCCCGCCGGGCACACCGTTGGTTTTCAGGTCGCCTTTGTCCACTCCGTTCTGACGGATGCGAATATTGGTCAGGTCCCACGGAATGTCAACCGCAAACGGATTACCGATAATCTGATAGCCGTTCCCGATGGGAATCACGAACTCCTGGCTGGAATCTACCTCCGTCCCGGAAGCGATGCTCAGGTCGGAGCTATCCTGACGGCGTACCCAGAAGCCTTGCCCGGGTTGCACGGTGTAGTTGCTGCCGCTATAGAAAATGTAATCGCCTGCGTCGTTGTTCGCGGCTTCGCTCCAACCAGCAAGCCGCAATTCATTCGCGGGCACACCGAAGATGTTTGCCGGGTCGGGGTTGCTGAACGTAAATGGAACCCCAACCAGGTTCAGTCCCTGACACAATGAAATGGTGAATTTGCCAACAATCTCGACCGTTTGGGATGCAACCGGATTTTCCGGCGCCGGTTCTCTGGCGTCGCTCACCTGCACCTTGTTGCTGCCATAGCCGATGTTGAGCAGGTCGATCTCGGCCACACCATACTCACCGGTGGAAAGCGTCGCAGCGGTCTCGCGGGATGATCCGTTGTCCAACGCTCCCTGTCCGGCGATGACCTCAAACTTCAGCGGTGTGTTGGGCACTCGGTTGCTGTTCCTGTCAGTCACCGTCGCAGTGATACGCGATTGGCCTCCCTGGCTCGCCTCGCTGGGACTAGCTCCCAGCGAAATTATGCTCGGCTCTCCCGCTTGAGCGGTGGCGGTGAAGGAGACGAGGCTGTCTGCAATGTCCGGAGCAGTCGCCTCGGCAATGTTCGTCCCGGTCTTCTCGCCCAGAATCCAGCGGACACTCGCCCTGCCGGTGGCGTCGGTGCGGACTACCCGGGTTGTGGGATTGTCCGGCGTCGCCACGAAGGTTCCTTTGCCTTCCTTGATACTGAAGACGACATCCACGCCTGGAACCGGCTGATCGCTGACAGTCTTGGGGGCGGTGTCTTCTCCGCCTGCCCCAGTAGAAATCATGGCCGGAACGACCACCTCAACTTCCAAGGGATCGGTCAGTTCCTCGCCAGCGACGCCCTTCTGCTCGTTGCCGCCGACCACCCTCAGCGTTGCTCCCGCCGCGAGCTGGATCGTACCCGCACAAACGTTGCTGGACCCGTTGTCCAATATGACGTTTTCCGAGTTATCTGCCACGTTGGTTATTCGCACCCGGAAGCCGTCACCGTTATGCAGGGACAGCGGCAGAATGCTGACACTATTCGCGGCTGAATCAAAGGTGAACGTCGCTCCGCTCAAGTCAATCGGCGTCGCCGAATCCGCCGGTGAATGCAGTTCGTAGTTCCGGGCGTTGGTAACGGTCCCGGCGCTGAGACCGGATTCGTCGTTGCCGAATGTCACTGTGATGCGCGCATTATCCGCGCCACAGCCGGTGACCTTCGGAGGCAATACATCCAGCACCGTGCCGCTGGAAACGTTGGCGGCGCCGTCCGTCATCATCGGGTTCCCGGCGGTATCCTTGACGTTCGTCACGGTGATCTTGTAGGTGTCCCCGCCCTTCAGAGTAGTGCCGCCGATGGTGGTCGTGAAGGTCGCGGCATCGTAGGCAAAACTGACGCTGGCAAGACTCACCGAGGTTCCTTCCGGGCTTTCCAAAGCAAAGTTCGCGCGGGTGGCAGCATCGGTGACGTTGACATCCTCGGAGAACCGCACCTGCACTGAAGCGCTGCTGTTATCAGCGCGACTCCCAACCACCGTGGGAGGCTCTTCATCACGGCAGACGGTGGAGCAGACGTTCCCCACGCCATCCGCCACGATGGGGTTGCCAACCATATCCTTGACGTTCCGCACGATCGCCTCCACCGTCTTGCCGGAGCGCACGGTGACTCCCTGACCGCTGAGCTTGACAGTCTTCGTCGCCGCATCGTACTCAAACACAGCAGTCGATAAGTCCAGAGGCGCGCCGTCCTGGCTCACTTGGTAATTGCTGCGGTTAGTGGCTGTCGTCGCCAGCACTTCCTCGGAGAACGTAATCTTCCCATAACCCGATCCCGTCTGTGCCGCGTCGCAAGCGATGACCGTGGGACCAACGACGTCGAGCACCGTGCCGCTGGAAACATTCGTCTCACCGTTGTCCACGATGGCATTATTCGCCAGGTCTTTTACATTGGTTAAAATCACCTTATAGCTGTTTCCCGCCGTCAGCGTCGTGCCGCCGATCGTCGTCGCGAAGGTCGCAGAATCGTAGGTTAACGTCGTGGAGGTGAGGTCTACCGCCGTGCCTGCGGGGCTCTCCAGCGCAAAGTTCGCCTTCGTCGTCGCATCAGTCAAGTTGACGTTCTCGGAGAACGTCAACTGCACGGAAGAAGTAGAATTATCCGCGGAACTCGACACCACGGTCGGAGGAACCACGTCACTCACCGTGCCGCTGGCAATGTTGGTCGTGTCGTTGGCCACGATCACGTTCCCCGCCGTGTCCTTCACGTGGGTCACCGTGATCCTATACGTGTCCCCCGACTTGAGCGTCGTTCCCGCAATGGTGGTGGTAAACGTCGCCGCATCGTAGGCAAGAGTGATGCCCGCTGGCGACAGGTCTACCGCCGTGCCTGCGGGACTCTCCAGCGCAAAGTTCGCCTTCGTCGTCGCATCAGTCAAGTTGACGTTCTCGGAAAACACAACTTCCACCGACGAACTGACATTATCGGCCTTGCTCGACACCACCGTCGGCGGCGCCTCGTCATCCACCACTCCAGAGGCGACGTTTGAGGTCCCATCCACAGCGATTGCGTTTCCTGCAATGTCCCTTAGATTCACGACCGTCACCTTGAAGGTATTCCCAGCGGTGACATTGACGCTACTATTGATCGTCACAGTGTAAGTTGCTGCGCCGTACGTCGCGGTTGCGCTGCTCAGGTCCAACAGTGTCCCCGTGGGACTCTCCACAGTGAAGTTGGACAGGTTGGCTGCGTCCGTCGCGTTCATATCTTCTGAGAAGATCACCTTCACATAGCCTGAACCGGTTTGTCCTGCGGAAGCCCCGTTCGCCGTTGGCGGAGTTGTTTCCCTCGCCTGCGAAAACTCGGAAGTGTTTCCATTTGCATCGGTCGCTGTAGCCGTCAACACCTTGTCGGAGGGGACGGGGCTGGCAGGAGTCAGAAACCAGCTCCCGGCTGACACGGTGGCGGACCCGATATAGTTCTTTCCCTCGCCATAGCCGGAGGGGTCGGCAACATCGTCCAGAAACAAATCAATCTGAACGGGGCCCGACGCGCCCGTGTCAATGGTTCCCGATACTTTGTTGGTCGCAGGATTCATGTTGATGCTCGTAATCACCGGGAAGTTCATCAGGTTGTTGGGACCGATGTCAGTATCCCCGGCTTCGTTCGTCGTCACCCCGTCGCCACCCAGATCGATTCCCAGACCCACATTGGCATAAATCTGGTTTGCCAGGACGCGGTTGCCTGTGCCAGAGACGACCCGCACGCCGTCGCCACCGTTATTGGCGATCACATTGTGAATTCCTGTCCCGATGGTGTTGTTGCTCGCGGAATTAAGAATGTGCACCCCGTGTGAGGCATTTCCTAAAGGAGTGATCTCATCCACCTGCACGCCGATGAAATTCCCCTGAATCGCGTTCCCGCTGGTGCCGGCGCCCTCCAGACGGACTCCCTCGCTCAGCCCAGAGATGACGTTCCCAACCCCGGCTGTCGAGCCGCCCACAGTGTTGTCGTGCGCCCCACCAAGCATCCAGACGCCGTACATGTCTGTACCTATGTCAGTCATCCCTGTCGCGTTGGTGCCGAGGAAGTTGCCGGTGACTGTGTTGTTCGCCGCTGAGGCGCCCTCGATTTTCACCTGCGACTCGTTGCCGGCGATGACGTTGCGTGTGCTGGCAATCGTTCCACCGAGGGTGTTCCCCGCAGCATTCAGAATGTGGACACCTGCCTGCGTATTGCCCGGGGCGCTGTTTCCAGAAGGATCGACCCCGAGGACACAGGACTGGACCACATTGTTGTCGCCTGTTATCTGAATGGCCGTCCCGTCAAATCCGGTAACGGAAAGCCCCTTGATCGTGCAGCCTGACCCACTCACCGTCAGACCGTGGCTGGCCCCCGCAAATCCCCCGTCCAGTTGCACCAACGGGGGGCCGGTGTATCCAGGTTGGGTTGAGGCATCAATGATTGCCCCTGTCGCCGTGACTACCGGCAGAGAGGAACTTGGGGAGATAACGTGTGGACCGGCGCCCGGGATATTGAAGGAAACGGTAGTCCCCGCATGGGTGTTGGCATAAGCGATGGCTTCCCGCAGGCTACCAAAACCGATGTCGCCGGTGTGGGTCACCACCCAGGCCTGTGCGCCCACCTGTCGCGCGGCGGAGAACTCGGAGGTGTTGCCGTTGGTGTCAGTCGCGGTGGCTGTCACCCATTCCCCATTTGCGAGAGACACCGGCAGGATTGCGTCGAAGGTTCCGTCCGCATTCGGCGCGCCGCTGCCGAGGTATTCCTGCCCTTCACCATTCCCGCTCGAATCGGCGCCACTGTTTCTGAAAAATTCCAGGGAGGTCGAGGTGGGATTCGGCGTGTCCAGCAGACCGCCGACCGTCGTTGAGGAACCGTTGACCACCACCGAATGGATCACCGGGAAATTCTGGAGGTTGTTCGGACCGGTATCGGCGTCGCCCGCATCGTTGGCCGTTACCCCGTTCATCCCGAGATCAATGCCCAACCCACCATTCGCGAAGATATTGCAGAACGTGATGCGATGACCCAGACCCGAACCAATGCCAACACCATTCTGCGCGTTATAGGCGATGGTGTTTCCACCCGCCGCCGCGTCGCCAATGAGGGTGTTACTCGCCGAACCGGTAATCGCAACACCGCTACCGCCGTTGCCCAAGGCAGAGGTCCCGTCTGCCTGTGTCCCGATCCTGTTCCCGTAAAGCTGATTGTCGTTAGTGCCACTGCCGTCAATCAGGACGCCATCGGCCGCGTTTCCTGAGATTAGGTTCTGTTCCGGAACCGAGCTGCCGCCGATGGTATTGTTGCTGGCTCCCGTATTGATCTCGATCCCCCGAACTGTGTTGGGGATCGCGCTTGTCCCTGTAGCATTGGTGCCAATCTTGTTCCCCCAGACGACGTTACTCGACACACCGGAGCCTCCCAGGAGGATTCCGTTTATCCCGTTGCCGGAAATAAGGTTGCCCTTGCCAATCGTGTTGGATGTGGCGCCGAAGGCGATGTTGACGCCGTGGCGCAGGTTCTTCATCGCCGCTGATCCATCGGCTTTTACGCCGATCAGATTATTCTGGATCTGGTTGTTGCTGGTGCCGGCTCCGGCCATCGTTACACCGTTCAGCGTGTTACCCGAGATCACATTTTCCTCACCCGCGGTGGCGCCGCCAACGATGTTGCCGGACGCTCCAGACTCCATCGTGATGCCATCCGCCCCATTGGGCAGGGCGTTGGCGCCGGACGCGTTGACGCCAATGTAGTTGCCGGAAAGCATGTTGCTGGACGCACTGGAACCGGTGATCTGGACGCCTGCCCCCTGGTTCCCGGAAACCACGTTACGCTCCAGAGTTGAACTACCACCGACGGTCGTTCCCATCGCATTGCTGAGGACAATCCCCTCCGTGGTGTTGCCCAGCGCCACGCCGCCGGTCTTGTCGACGCCGATATAGTTGCCCCGGATGGTGTTGCTCATATCGCCATTGAGGCCATCAATGTAAACGCCAACCCCGGTGTTCCCGGAGATGATGTTCCCTGCCCCGGAAACCGACCCGCCGATAACGTTCATCCCAGAGTCAATACGGACGCCGCCAAATCCATTGACCAACGCTACTGCGCCGCTGACATCGGTCCCGATATAGTTCCCCTGCAGCACGTTCCCCGATGCGCTCGACCCCGTGATTTTGACGCCGCTCCCCATGTTCCCGGAAATCACGTTGCGAACCGCCACCGAGGTTCCGCCAATGGTGTTGTTGGATGAACCTGATAGGAGAATGCCGTTGCCGCCGTTGGCTGAGGCCGCATTGCCATTGATGTTCGTGCCAATACGATTGCCGGTGATCGCATTGTCTGAATTGCTCCCCTGAACGAAGATTCCATCTCCTCCGAAGCGATTGATGCACAGTCCCTTTACGACGCAACTGCTCGCGTTGATGCGGAGACCGACGGCGGAGGTGCCAGCGTTGGTCCCATCAATCTCAATCACGGGTTTGTCCACGTAATCGGGTTCGGTGGTGCCGTCGATCGTTGTGCCGAACCCGGTGATGGTGGGCAATGGCGCAGCGGGCTGGATGGTATGCGGACCCGTGCCTGGAATATTGAAGGCGATGATCGTGCCCGGATTGCCGTTCGCATAGTTGATCGCTTCCCGAAGGCTGCCAAAGCCGCTGTCGCCCGTGTGGGTCACCGTCCATGCGCTGCTGCCCATTTGCCGCGCTACAGAGAACTCGGAGGTATTCCCACTCGCGTCCGTCGCCGTCGCCGTCACCCATTTACCGTTCGGCACGATGGCAGCAATGGTAACAGAGAACGTGCCATCACTGTTGGGAGTTCCACTCCCCAGATAGACTTGTCCCTCGCCGTTGCCGGAAAGATCCGCCGTATCGTTCTGGAAAAATTCAAGGATGGCGCTTCCCGGATTGGGGGTGTCGATGGTTCCCGTGATCGTCGTCGAGGCCACCGCAAGGACAGAATGAATCACCGGGAAATTCTGAAGTCCATTGGGTCCGGTATCGGCGTCGCCTGTGTCGTTGGCCGTTACCCCGTCGCCCTGTAAGTCAATCCCCATCGATGCACTGTTGCTGATCGTATTTTGTGTAACGATGTTGCTTGTGCTGGCTATCCCTGTGATACGGACACCATCCACGCCGTTGTTGGCGATGGTATTGTCCGGTCCCACTTCATTGGACTGAGCGCCGGCATCGATCATCACGCCGTTGCCCAGATTGCCAAGCGTGGAAACGCCATCCGCCTGCACGCCAATGCGGTTCCCCTGAATCAGATTGGTGGTGGTGCCCGTTCCCGTGATCCTCACGCCATCGGCCTGGTTTCCAGAGACGACATTCCCTTCTCCTATGCCGGTCCCACCGATGGTATTGGACTGCGCGCCGGCGCTGATCTGGACGCCGCAGATTCCATGGGGCACGCCCGCCGTTCCCACGGAATTTGTCCCGATGAAATTCCCCTGAACCGTGTTTCCGGTGGCTGCGGATCCACTGATGGAAACCCCGCTGCCTTGGAACCCGTTGACGACCAGGTTCTTCACAATCCCGTTTGCTCCCTGAAGCTCCATGCCGTTGACATTGCCAGCAGACGCTCCATTGATAATGACTTCCGGGCCGCCTGTGTTTGTGTTCCCCGTGAAGGTTGTCTGTGTCGATCCATCAATAATGGTTCCGGCCGCTGTAATGGCTGGCAGGCCGGTGGTCGGCTGAAGGGTGAACACGCCGGTCATTGCGTTGTAACCTGAATCGGCTGTCGGAATATTAAAGGTAACTGTCGTGTCCGGGTTGGCATTAGCGTAGTTAATCGCTGCGCGCAGACTCCCCGGCACGGCATCCGCCGTGGTGGTAACGATCCCCCCCCCCATTGTCGTGTAGAGCCTCAAGTTGGTTGCGGCAAACTGCGGCTCGAACACTTTCCCGCCACCAATGTTGAGCCCATTCACCGTGGCGAAGTTCCCTGTCCGGGAGGCAAAGCTCAATATTTGGAACGCGTCGTTCACATTGGGGACATACCCACCGAGGAGAGAAACGTTGAGCGTCCCGTTGAGGGTCGCAGCGCCACTGACGTTGAGAATGTCGAGCTGGGAAATCCCTGCGATCTCGGCGTTGAAAGTTCCAGTTGCTGTCTGAGAATAGGTTCCAGTGATGCTAAGCGTCCCTGGGGAAGTCCCGGGGTTCAACGTTGCCGCGTTGGAGACATTACCGGAGACCGTCCCTGTTCCACTCAGCGTCCCCCCGGAAAGCGTTACGGTATTGCCCCCGGCAACCGACAGGGCTCCATTCACCGTTGTGGTTCCTGATCCGCTCTGCGTATAGCCTCCGGAGGTCAGAGAAAAGGTTGAACCGTTACCGATGGACACACTCCCCACGTTGGAAAATGCCGATGCGGTCGCCAAGCTGGCGCCGTTCTGCAACCCGATACTTGAGCTGGCTACGTTCTGCGACAAACCCAAAAATGCGCCGGTGTCGGTCTGATCGACGACGCTTGCTGTCGCACCGTCAAGCAGAATGGACGCTGCGTTAGTCGCGATGTTGGCGCCAGTGAACTTCAGCACGCCCTTTACGAGGTACGATCCATTGGTCAGTGTGTTACTCGTGAAGTTGGAGAAGGGTCCTTGAAGGTACAGTGTGCCGGACTGAATGTCGAATGTGCCGCCATTTGATACGGCTACGTTGGCGTGTGTTGCGGTTGTTCCTGGTCCCGCGGATTTGGTGAAGGTGCCCTGGTTATCAAAAACCATGCCCGTACCCGCGGTGGAATCCAACAGCAGATCGCCTTGGCAGTTCAGGGACGCGCCGGACAGATTGGAGAGCTTCGCCCCGTTGTTGAGCAACAGATTACCCGCCGACCAGTTCATCGTGCCGTAGTTGTTCAGTGTGCGGGCGTCAAGCGTCTTGTCCGATCCGGTGGTCATGCTCACCGTTAGTCCTGCCCCGATATCCGTACTTCCGGAACCACCCAATACCCCGCCGGACCAGTCGAACGTTGTCGTGGGGGTCAGAGTGCCGGAGGTCCTCAAAACTCCGCCGCCAAGGGTCAAGGTCGCGACCGAGATATTCGCGCTGCCAAAGTCGGCAGCCCCTCCGCTAACCGTCAGAGAGCTCCCTACACTTGTCACCGTACCCGGGCAGGACAGCGATCCGGCGCTCACCGTAGTGCTGCCGGTGATGTTGTAGGTTCCCGAATGGCTCACTGTAGCGCCGTCAAAAATCGCGGTGGGGCCGCTGATCACTGGGACCCCCGTTGAACCGAAAATCCCTCCGCTAAACTGCAGGGTGGTTGCTGTGCCGCCCTGTATCGTCCCCGAATTGGTTCCCCCGCCGGCGACCTTCAGCGTTCCGCTCTGAACGTCAAC
The DNA here is from genome assembly GCA_001872605.1 of Armatimonadetes bacterium CG2_30_59_28. Classification (GTDB taxonomy): domain Bacteria; phylum Armatimonadota; class Abditibacteriia; order CG2-30-59-28; family CG2-30-59-28; genus CG2-30-59-28. Next base: position 51,219 of record MNXM01000228.1, read on the forward strand.
CAGTCCGCTGTTTGAGAGGGAGACACCGGATCCGAGCGTGAGCGTTCCACCGCCCGACTTCTTCAAAGTTCCCGAGTTCGAGACGGAAGCGCCAATACCTGCGTCCAGCAGGATCGATAAGTCCCCCTGGCAGTCAAGCGTGCTTCCCGTTTGGTTTGTCCACACTGCATTGTTACTGAGAAGCAGATTGCCGCCGGACCAGGCAACGGGCGCAGCATTGGTCAGGGAACGCCCGTCCAATCCCTTGGCCGTGGCTCCCGTCAGACTGGCAACCACGGCGTTACCGATGGTGGTGCTGCCCGTGCCTCCCAGTGTGCCCCCTGTCCAGTCGAAACCCTCGGTGGGAGTGAGACTGCCGGAGTTCTTCAGAGTGCCTCCGCCAAGTGCCAGGGTCGTTACGGACAGATTGGCGCTGCCAAAGTCGGCAGTTCCACCGGTAACGGTCAATGAATCACCCACACTGAGCACAGCACCTGGGCAGGACAGCGAACCCGAGAGAACCTTGGTGCTCCCTCCTGTGAGGTTGTATGTCCCGTTACTGATGACGGTGGCGCCGTCGAACTGAACCGTCGGAGCGCCGCCACTACCGTCTCCCTGAATGTTGCCTAACAGGTTCATCGTCCCGGCGCTGAACTGGAGGACAGTTCCGGAAGTCCCCTGGAAAATCCCATCACTATTGGTGGTTCCCACATTGCTGATTTGGAACGTTCCCGACTGAACATCCACGGTCGCGTACGTCGTGTTGGTGAACGTAACGCCGGTGATGGACGCGATGCCTGTCGTAGTCGAGCGCCGGAAGGTCCCGTTGTTGGTGAACGCTGACGTTGTACCCCCGCCGCCTTGCAGTGAGAGGTCCCCTTTGCACTCAAATGTCCAGCCCGTTTGGTTTGTAAGGCTCGCCCCGTTCTTCAGGATGAGGTTTCCCCCAGTCCACTGCATGCTTCCCCCATTGCTTACCGACAGCCCGTCAATGGTTTTGTCGGCGGCAGTAGCCAAACTAAGGCTGCCGGTGCTGCCGGATGTGAATGTGCCACTGCCACTCAGCGCTCCACCATTCCATGCGAAAGTTGAGTTGAGCGTAACGGCCTTGCCACTGGCGACGGAGAGCGTTCCATTGTTCAGGGTTGTCGTCGCGAGGCTTGCGTCGACGTTGAAGTTCACCATCGTTCCTGCGTTGTTGATGTAGCACGAACCGAGTTGGGGATAGGGGTTGTTGAAATTCGTCGTGCCTCCCGAAAGATTTGTCTGATCGCTAACATACCAACTTCCGTTGACGTTCACCGTTCCACCGGTGACGTAAACGGTTCCGGTCGATCCGGTGTTCACGCTCGAGTTTATGTCGTGGATGCCACCCGCGAACTGCAGGTAGGCATATCCGCCGGCTGTGCCAGGAAGGCTCGCGTTGAAACTGCCATTGTGCGTGCCTCCCCCTTGCAGACTCAGCGCGCCATGTTCGACCAGCACACTCCCGGTACCTGAATTGTTGAATTGAATGTTCGGCCCGATGACGGCTGTGCCCGTCGCAGCGGCCACGGTCTTCTTGAATGTGCCCATGTTGGTGAACACTCGCCCGCTCGATACAGCATCCATGTTATTGTTTCCCTGCACGTCAAACGTGCCGGAGTTCGTGATGGACGCCCCTGTTTGCCACGAAATGTATCCGGAGACCCAGTTAATGATTCCCGAACTGGTGAGGGGTCGATTCAGCGTGACTGAAGATGCGCTGTTGACGGTGAGCGTTCCCGACGTCGAGATATCGGTGGTGCCAGAGCCGTTCATGGTTCCGCCATTCCAGGTGACCTTCCCGTATACGCTCAGGGTCCCTGAGCCGCTCAGTGTTCCACCATTCAGCAACAGCACTCCCGGTGTCGTTACGCCGCTGGTACCATTCACCGTCAACGTATTGCCCGCCCCGACTGACAACGTTTCGGTCCCGGCCGAAATGCCACCCAACACCAGTACATTCACCGTCGCGTTCACGTCCAGCGTAACCGTGTACGTCCCATCCACGATGATGTTTACGTCGTCTCCGGTCGCGGGGGCCACGCCCCCCCATTTGCTCGGGTCGCTCCAGTTCCCACTGACAGGAGACTGCCACGAGCGCGTGACGGCAACGGCGTTAGGGGACTGAGATAGCAGTCCAGCGACAAGGAAAATCAGGGGTAGCGACACACGACGAGTCAGATTCCGGCGCCGGACAACAATTTGCTTTCGCATAATGCACCTCGCAACAGATGAATGGGGGCGTGCGGCCCACATGTATATTCTGGTCGACCACTGACGTTATAAATCAGGACAGGTATATCACATCGCGAAGGCTTGCACAACCGTCTTGGGTGGCGGGTTGAGAAACCCGCCACCCTGTCCACGCAACACCAATCCCGTTAACGGCTTCACAGGTTCGCGGGGATTATTTTTCGGCCCTCAGCAAACCGGATAATCAGAGCGAATACGTTCTCGGCCAGTTCTGACACGGCGCGCCGCGAGTCACGTGCAGCAGCCCGCGGCTGGGTTCGGCGACAACAGCAGCGGACGTGTGCGTGCCGTTCCCCCGGTGAGCGCAGATGGACAAAGGAAAATTCTGGTGGTCGCACAAGGCGGCAAGCGCGACCTGAGGAGTCAGCCGGCCGCGTTCCGCTTCCAGGAGTTCATAGAGCCTCTTCTGCCGGTGTTCGGAGCCACCCGATCGCTGACTCTCCTCGTTTGCTTTGGTTACGAGTGTCCGGAACGCTCCGGCAACAGCGTGGTTTGCATGGACGTAAATGCCGCCGCGTCCTTCGATGACCTCCGTCAGTCCGTGGCAGAGCTCCAGCCCAAAACATCTTACATCGACATCAGCAACCGTGATGTGCGCCACGATCCTGACGCCGTGTTTACGGATCGCATCAACTGCTTCCGCCAACCTGTTCGAGCACAGCGCAATCAAGCACGCAGCATCAAAGGGGAGGTCCCCTCCTTTTGTGCGGGGAGTCACATAGAGCGAGTTCCGGAAGACACTCGTTCCTGTCCCCGCAAACCCGTGTCCCAGCAACTCTCCCGGATACGTCAGCGTCAGAATCCCGGGTGCGTCGTTGGGCTTGATCCTGAGTACTTGGTAGAAGTACGTCCGAGCGTTTGATGTATCTTTTGTCTGCCCGGCAATGGCACGGCCATCGAGGGTGTGATCTTTGTGGACAGAGAATGATGTGCATTCCGTCAGCGGCATTGCGATGGGCGAACAGCCACACAACTCCTCCGGTACCCCTGCTCCCTGCGCCATTCCCCGGATGAGGTCCACCAGGTGCGGGCACATGCGGTCCACGAGGTTGGCGGTCACTCCCCCGCGTCCTTTCCACCACCACGCTGTCCAGTTGGCCTCTCTGGCACGTTCAGCGTTAACTCGCAGGGAGTGTGCCCATGCCAGGCCCAGCTGGATTCCGCACTCGTGCGATGTGCCTTCGAAGTTGAGAAAGGGCACTTCTCCTTCCGCACTGTAACGCGTCACGTTTGCGCTCCCTCTCTGAGAAATTCACGCATCGCCGCCTTCTCCTGGCGGCTCCTGCTCCAGCTGAATAACACGAAAGACCTTTTGCGCGACGATGGTGTTGTTTGCCCAGAACCTGAACTCATATTTTCCTGCATGGTTGAACTGGATATTCTGCAGATTGAAAACCATCTCATTGTGGGCGAGCATGTCTGCGAGATCGCCTTCCCCGTCGATGCGCACCAACGCCGACTCATCCTCCTGATTCAGGTTGATCAACTCCAACCGAAAGTCGTAATGCCCTTGCGCGTCGGTGAAATTAAGGTAAACGCAGAGCTGCCGGTGGACCACCGGGAACTGGGCGGAGTGGATCTGGCTGAAGATGCCGATAAGGCTCCACTTCCCGGTTCCGACTTCCTGTATGGCATGGTCGCAGATAACAATGGCATTCGATTCTGGCGTTTGTCCTGACATGGCTTCCTTCCCTGAAATGCAGACAGCCTATCGTGTCGAGGGAGATGAGATGAGATGACAGGATGACGGGATAACACATCTCCCCGTTATACTCGTTACCCCGTTACCCAATTACCCGCCTCGCCCGCCGCACCCACTCCCGTTCAGCTTCGAAAGTCAACTGGCTCAGAGCCTCTTCCCATGGCAGCCAGTCCGGCAGGAACTGGTCTTCGCCGCGGGGAGTGTTCACTTCCGGGGTGTCTGGTAAGGACATCAGAAAATAGTGCTCGGTGCGAATGTAGTGCTTTCCCTTGTGATCGAATTCCACCATCTGCGATCCAAGGGCGGACTCGATATCGGCTGCTCCGTACCCGCTCTCTTCTTCGGTTTCCCGAAGCGCCGTTTCATCCGGACTTTCTCCAGGCTCGATGTGTCCTTTGGGGAGGCGAACCTCTCCCTTGGAGGGACGACGAAGGACGAGCACGCGTCCCCCTCGCACCACTACTCCCCCCGCCGCCGCGTATTGAACCGTGTTATTTTGGGTCTGTCTGAACTCCATTTCCGACCTCAATTCACACAACAAATTAGGAGACCCGACAGCATTTGTCAATGCCTCGACCCCTTTATTCCCCTTGATCCACCCTCCGGAGGAGGAGAGGAAGTTGCGGCGCCTTGTGAATGCTGAGGAGGAGTGAGGTAGGTTGAGTGAGTAAACTCACCAACGAGGTGCAGGAATGGCATTACAGGGTCTTTTGCCTTACGAGTACGAATCGGAGAAGCATGAGACGGGTCTGACAGCGATGGCGGGGGGTTGCCGACGTATCTTGATTTGGCCTTCGTGGCAG
>MNXM01000160.1 GCA_001872605.1 Armatimonadetes bacterium CG2_30_59_28
CTGTACAGATGCTGCAGTCCTTTCAGGATGGGAACCAACTCATGACGGCAGTCCGAGTCCAACTTCACTGCCCGAACGGCGCACGTACCCAGGCGCATCTGAAACTCAACGGTCGTTCGCATATTTGCAGAAAACCTCCGAAGATGTGTGAGCGGCGGTGTCGTCCCTATCGACAGAACACCGCTGCTACAACACTTCTCTGCAAGAATCTCGCGAACCCGACGCCATCTTCGTTGACGGCTATCGTACCACAATCCCCGTTAAACCCTGCTGCCATTGGGTTTGAAGGTATCTCTATTTTTCGGACAGACACTACTTAAGCATTTCCTGAACCATCAGCCGCTACGTCGTAGCTATCTTCATATCCACTGCCGCCCAGGTAGGTTGAGAAGACCAAAGCTAACCCGGCGGGGTTCAATTTCGCCACAAAGGCGTCATGCCATCCCCCGTTGCTTGTCTGAACGGCGTTGACTGTCGGAAAGTCGCTCGACTCCGTCCTGCCGGACACCCAGCAATTACCGGAGGCGTCCACGGCAATTCCTCCGCTACTGGTTTCCATGGCGGTGCCGCCCAGATACGTGGAATAGACGAGTGCGGAGCCGGAGGCATTCAGCTTCGAGACGAAGGCGTCACCATTGACTCCGGTAAAGGAGGCCTTGATCGGGTTGACCGTCGGGAAGTTGGTTGAGGTGGTCCAGCCGCCAACATAGGCATTGTTTGAACTGTCCAACGCTATCCCCGTAGCTCTGTCCGAACCATTGCCGCCCAGGTAAGTGGAGTAGACGAGCGCCGAGCCGCTGGGATTCAGCTTGGCTACAAACCCGTCACCCGAGCTGCCCGCACTGGACGCCTGCAAAGGGTTCACCGTGGGGAAATTCGTGGAACTGGTCCACCCCGTCACGTATGCGTTGCCAGAGTTGTCCACGGCGATACCGTGGCCTTCCTCTACGTCACTGCCCCCAAAGCAGGTTGCATAGACGAGGGCGTTGCCCGCCGGATTGAGCTTCGCCACGAACAAATCAGTGGCGCCGCCGCCGTATGCGGGTTGGAACGGACCAACCGTCGGAAAGCTCGTTGAGGATGTCGAACCTGTAACGTACGCGTTGCCGGAGCCATCCACGGCGATCCCGTAATCATAATCGTTGCTGCTCCCACCCAGATATGTCGAATAGACCAGCACCGGGTCGATGATGAGGGGGAGGGAGGGGTCGTAGGCGTCCACTTGAAAGTGGACGGAAGGATGAAGGCGGAAGGATGAAGGATGAAGCAAGGCGTAGCGGGCGGTGACTTCCTTCCGCTTGCCGTTGATTTCCTGGTAGGCGAGGGGTTTGTGGAATTCGAGGTCGCCGCCGGAGGTGTGAATGACGAGGTTCCCGTCGCAGTCAAGCTCCGCCTTCGCCTCGGGAGCGGGCACGCTAACTGCGTCCGCGAACTTCGTGCGCAAACTCCGTTCGCTATGGCGTGGAAGTTGCGCTGCGAAGCATGGCGTAACGGAGTTTTGCGTTCCTTCATGAGCCCGTTTTGAAGGAGATGCCTCGAATCCGAGCGCGATCTGTTTCGGGTCGGCGCCGGGGGCGACGATGAAATCGTGCTCCAGTCGGCCTTCCTGGTTGCCGTAGTAAGCAAGGTCGATGCCGGGGTAGACGTCGTCGTATTGCACCTTCGCGTAGGTCGCAACGTTCGTCCGCCACTTCTTCGGATCGTTGCCGAGGAAGTAGTTGACCTTGCCGGGGAGTTCCTCGCCGCCGGTGACCTTGGGGGTGGGGTTGGCGTTGACGAGTTTCATGCGGACAACCGCTGATTTCTTCACCGCAGAGACCGCTGAGTTCGCAGAGATTCTCTGTTCTTGCTCTGCGGTGAGTTCAGAGTAAGTACGGCTTCGGCCTTGTCGGTGAGGAAGAGGGTGTAGCCCTTGCCGCGGGAGAGATACCTGACGCGCTGATCCGTCTGGCCGCGGTTGGCTTCGAACTGGAGCGGGAGTTTTCCGTAGGTGTTCTGCAGGCGCGGGGCGGCTCTTGAGGCGCGGGAATCCGCGCGGTCTGCCACGTGCGGTTTGCCGACCCGTCCCGGCAGCCCGTCGCGATCCAGCGCGAGCCCTCCTGCCAGCAATGCCCCAGTCACCACCACCGCCAACAGATGTGTGGTCCCCTTGTGTCCTTTCATCTCTCCACCCCCGCTTGGGAATTGTGCGCGCACTGTACGCGCCTTTCAATACTGAACTGACCCAAACAAAAAGGCACGGTCGCACGCGTCACGCCGAGACGTGACGCGCGGGACCGCGCCTTGAATTCGCGTTGGTAACTTCGCAGTTTACCGGATCAGCCTCAATGAGAAGAGAGACCAACCTCGACGGCTGCAAAGTCCTGAATTGGTTGTTGTCTGGTGTCGCCACGTTCCACCGCGACGAGCCAAAACGACATCAAGTCTGCTCGTACTGCATACTATCGGAACGGCGGCTAATGTCACCCGAGGGCGGTTTCTACATGTGAGTTCTAATCAGGCTTCCTTGTCTTTGTGCGCGTCCTCAGTCCGACGGCATTAGCTGTAGTTACATGGTGGCGGGTTAGAAAACCCGCCCTCCTACCATGCGGTTATTGGAACTAATTTAACCACCCGCAGACGGGCGTGTCAAGCATTTTTGCCACAGAATCACACCGAAACACACGGAAGAGGGACTCCCTATGAATGCGGAGTGACGAATGTGGAGTGCGGAGTTCACAAACTTCCGAGCACTCGTCGCTTTGGAGCAAAGCCTGGTTAGGCGTCAGTGGCTGCTGTTAATGCTTGAAGAACGCAAACAAGATTCCCAGGAGAACCGCGAACTGGCCTACCCAGAAGATGAGCATCCATTTGAGGGTTTCGGACCGGCCACTTTCGATGAGATGCGTCAGCCGCGTCTCCAGGTCCGCCATGCGCTGTATCATCTCCACTCGGAGGTCGGATATCTCCCGTGTGAGTTTAGTCTCGAAACGCTCTTCACGGATTTCGATGACATCGACCTTGAAGTCCGCCTGAGACTCGTTAATGAGTTCAACGAGCGCCTGAGCGGCATCTCGTCCGAGCTTGTCTTGCAGCACTGGCGGCAATGTGATGACACTCATCGGTTCAGTTCTCCCCGGCTCACTTTGATGGGTGAGCATAGGATAGCAAAGCAAACAACCCGTGTCAACAACTGTCAATGTTTGAAGAACGCAAACAAGATTCCCAGGAGAACCGCGAACTGGCCCACCCAGAAAACGAGCATCCATTTGAGGGTTTCGGACCGGCCACTTTCGATGAGATGCGTAAGCCGCGTCTCCAAGTCGGCCATTTGTCGAGTCAGTCGTGTCTCCAGGTCGGCCATTTGTTGTATCAGTTCCACTCGGAGGTCAGAGGTTTCTTTGCGGAGGGCAAAGGCTTCTTGTGTGAGACGTGTCTCGAAACGCTCTTCGCAGATTTCGATGACATCGACCTTGAAGTCCGCCTGAGACTTGTTAATGAGTTCAACGAGCGCCTGAGCGGCATCTCGTCCGAGCTTGTCTTGCAGCACTGGCGGCAATGCGATGACACTCATCGGTTCATTTCTCCCCGGCTCACTTTGATGGGTGTGCATAGGATAGCAAAGCAAACAACCCGTGTCAACAACTGTCAATGCTTGAAGAACGCAAACAAGATTCCCAGGAGAACCGCGAACTGGCCCACCCAGAAGATGAGCATCCATTTGAGGGTTTCGGAGCGGCCGCTCTCGATAAGATGCGTCAGCCGCGTCTCCAGGTCGGCCATTCGTTGTATCAGTTCCACTCGGAGGTCAGAGGTTTCTTTGCGGAGGGCAAAGGCTTCTTGTGTCAGCCGCGTCTCAAAACGCTCTTCGCAGATCTCGATGACATCGACCTTGAAGTCCGCCTGAGACTCGTTGATGAGTTCAACGAGCGCCTGAGCGGCGTCTCGTCCGAGCTTGTCTTGCAGCACTGGCGGCAATGTGATGACGCTCATCGGTTCATTTCCCCCCGGCTCACTTTGATGGGTGAGCATAGGATAGCAAAGCAAACAACTCGTGTCAACAAGCAAGTTGGACGTAAGGAATTGCGGTTGGCACGATGTGATGGACGTGTCATTGCGACGACCGGAGGGAGGAAGTCCCAAAGGGATTCGTATGGACAATCCCCCCAGGTAACGCGATGACCCCGGGGATTGCTTCCTCCCTCCGGTCGTCGCAATGACGGACACACACAATTCCTACGTGCACCCCAACAAGCAGGCTCCGAGTGACGAACACCCGAACCAATCAGGGCGAGGAAGACGGGAACTCGTCCGTCTTCAATACGGAAATCCCTCGTCCATCTCCGCGTCGGAGAGGTCCTTGATGAACTCCGCCAGGTTGTTGGCGAGGGCGGTGAGGAACCGTTCGCCCTTGTCAGCGGTGGCCTCGCGCGGGTCGCCGACTCCGGTGTTCTTCGTGACTTTGTGCCAGGGACGGGGGAACCACGCCCAGCCGTCTCGCATGGCTTTGATGAGCGGGGTCTTCGTGGCGCCGTCGTCGCAGTCTTTTATATGCACGAGTTCGGGATGGGTGTGAAGCATCCAGGAGGTTTCCATCTCGTCGGCATGGTCGCCGGGGTGGATGAAGAGCTGGTTTCGGACATCGTCCGCCACCTGCCAGCCATTGACCGTGGTGAGGAAGATTCGAGTCCTCCCGACGAGCTCCCGCAAAAGGTTCTGGAAGTTGTTGCCTCCGTGCCCGTTGAGAAGGATGAGCTTGGGGATTCGGTGATGCTCCAGCGAGTGGATAATGTCGGTGAGGTAGCTGTTGAGGGTGGAGGGATTCACGTTGATGGCCAGGGGGAACTCCATTTGGTTGGTGTTCACCGAGAAGGGGATGGTGGGCAGGAGAATTACTTTCGCCCCCATACCGTGAGCCTTTTCGCAGGCGAGGTTGGCGAGCGATTCCACCTCGAAGGAGTCGGTTCCGTAGGGGAGATGCAGTCCGTGAGGTTCTGTGGCTCCGATGGGCAGAACCGCTACTTCGTAGCTGCGCTCCTTGACGATGTTGTAACGGGCTTCTGCAAGTTTCCATTCACGCATGGCAAGACTCCTTATGAGCGGTTGGTGGTTAGTGGTTAATGAGTGGTGAGTAACAACGGGTGTGACTGGTGAGTAACGAGTGATGAGTGTTCAGGAATTGTTGGTCTGGACCTGACCGTATCGCGCAAGCGATTGCCTGCCGACCCCCAACCACTAACCACAATTCACCAACCCCCAACCCCCAACCACTTTCCTCATCGCCACGGTTCACTGACGAAGCGGCGGAGGGAGAGTTCGTCGGTGAAGGCGGCCCCGTCCTGGCTGGCGACGTAGTAGACCGCGTCGGCGACTTCTTCGGCGGTCATCCATTCAGATTCGTCCACGTTTCCGCGTGACTCACGGAGTCCTGCGGACAGGTCGGTGAGTACGCCGCCGGGCGACACCACGTGGACGCGAATGTTGTGCGGCTGCGCCTCCAGTGCGAGTACTTTGCTGAAGCCATTCAGTGCGTGCTTGGAGGCGCAATACACTCCTTGTTCCGGATATCCGCGACGTCCCGCAGTGGAGCTGATGTTGACAATCCGTCCCATCTTGCGACGCATCATGGATGGCAGGACGGCGCGGCAGCAGAGGAAGGTCCCCAGCACGTTGGTTCGCATCACTTCTTCCCACTCGTCCACCGTGGTGTCCGCGATGGAGTGAAGCAGGAAAATTGCGGCATTGTTCACGAGGACATCCACCGGTCCAAGGGTTTCCCCGACTTGGCCGATCATTGACTTCACGTCTCCGGCATGTCCGATGTCGCAAGGGAACACGGCGCCGGTTCCTCCCGCCCCCCGAATCTCGTTCGCGAGCGAATTCAGCAAATCTTCATTTCGCGCCACCAACGCGATTGCGGCGCCCTCGCGCGCAAAGCGGTTGGCGACGGCCCGACCGATTCCCCGACTCGCTCCGGTAACAACCACAACCTTATTCCTCACAGCGCTCTCCCTTCGCGACGGCCGATTGCTGAGCACGGAGACTCACTTCCCTGGCGGCATCCGTCTTAAGCTCGTCAATGTCGCTTCCCGCTATGTAGCCGGCGAAGAAGCGAAGCTGATTGAGGTCGTCGCTGATTTCCTCCAGTCGGGCCAACTGCTGCGCCAAGTCCTCGTTGCGCTGATTGGAGTCGAAGTCGACCTCCCGGCGTTCCACGTCCATGCGCGCGACCGTGGAAGAAACGTTGCTGATGGCGCCGTCCAGAAGATTGGTGATGTTGCCGCGGAAGTCCTCGAGGTCTCTAACGATTTCAGTTTTCATGTCATCGAGGAGCTGATCCATCATATCATCGAGAGGACCGAGTACCTCTTTCCTCAGTTGGTCCCGGGTCTTTTTGAGCACGAACGGAGTGGCACCCCCGCCCATTAGCAGACCGCCAACCATCGCAATCGCTCCGATACCCCCGAACAGAAAAACGCCGGCGACGGTCAATGCCAGCGTGCTGCCGATGGTCATGGTGCCCACTTTCTTCAGGTTGCGGCGGAAGGCGTCGGAGCTGGTCTTGAAGGTGATGTCCCATTCTGCGTGTTCTTCCGGCTGCTCAACCCGATATCCAGCCTCCTGCCCCAGTTTGGCGAGAGTTTCCATGGCGTAATCCACGGAATCGTTTCGGACCGCGGAGATCTGCTCCGAGACGATCGTGAAGACGTCTCCCAGTACGGCATCGAGACGATCCTTCACCAAGAGGGGGAGGAGTTCATTGGCTTTCTGCAGCTCTCCCCAGCCGTAGGCGTCAATCTCGTCTTCGACCTCTCGCCTCAAAGTAGCCTTGGCGCGCAGCCAGTCAACTTGTCCGTAGATCATGTCCTCGGTGCCCTGGAGTGCTTTGTCCAGGTCTCTGCATATCGCCCCTCGGACATACGATGCCTCGCGCAATCCCTTGTTCATCGCCTCCAGTCGTGCCTGGAACTCGTCCGTGTTCATGAAAAGGTGCTTCGTTTCCGACTCGATGGAAGCCTTCATCTCATTGAGTTGCAGGCGAACCTGACGCGAGGCGGATTGTAGAACGAGGCGACCACGTTCGCTGATGAGATAGTGCTCCAGACCGCGCCGGAACTCGGGGAATCCGCTCTTTTGGGTCTTTTCGTCATCTCCTTCAGCCACGCCCTCCAGCGCCCACCTGGCCGACATCGGGTAGATGGGAGGGTCCGGAATGCCTGCATACTCCTTAATGGTGTCGCGTGTGTACCTGACCGAGAGGGCGCGCTCATCCTCCGAGAATCGGTCGATCTTGGTGACCGCGAAAACGAACTGCTGAATATAATCCTGCAAGAACATCAGGAAATTGCACTCGGAATCACTGATCACGGGATCGGTGTTGATGAGGAAGATCACGGCGTCGGCGCGGTTGATGAATTCGCGGGTCGCCTGTCCGTGCTCCGGGTTGACGGAGCCAATTCCGGGTGTGTCAACGAGCTTGAGACCATCCTTGAGATATTCTGATGGGATGTAGACATCCACGTATTTGACTGTTTTGGGTGTGCTTCCCTGCACTTGCAGGGCGAACTCCTTGCCGATGTCGGGCAGGGAAAGGACTTCCATATCCTCCTGTGTCTTGAGTTGTGACAATCGACGGGCGGCGGATCGGGAGGCCTTCTTGCCGTCGAGGTCTGTCCCGACGACGAACTTGGGAAGTTCCTGCAACGGGATGCTCTCAGATAAGGTTCCGTCCGAGTAGGTAACGCGCGCCGATTCTGTCTCGGAGTATTGGACGATGGTAATGGTTGCCGTGCTGGGTTCAATGGACGTGGGGAGGAGTCCCTCCCTTCCCAGCAGTACGTTGAGCATGCTGCTCTTCCCCCGACTGAACTCGCCGACGACCGCGATGATGAATTCATTGGACTCCAGGCTCTCGGCCATCTCACGGAGGATTTCTGCGCGTGGCCTTGTAACCCCATCACGCATGGCGTTGTCGTTGCGATCAGCGGCAAGCTCCGCGAGGGCGCGAATACCCGCGGATCCCTTCAGGCGGATCTCATTGTAGAATTTGACAGCAAGTCGGTCTTCACTCATGCGACTGTGTGTCTGCGAGAAGCAGACACCCTCCCTTCGACGATTGGCGCAGGATCACACACCAAACGCCATTTTTAACTCAAAACGCCAGATAAGACAACCATTCCACGGAAGTTTTTTGGAGGGCTTCCAGTTGGACGGCAACTCTATTCTGCCTGTTGGCATTGGGGACAGAAGAACGTAGAACGTCCGTGTTGTCTGATTCTGACGACGGGTGTTGCGCACCGACGACACGGTCGGTTCTCTCTCGCGTAGACTCGAAATTCATTCTGATAATTCCCGTACCCTCCGCTGGCGGTGCGGAAGTCCCTCATTGTCGTTCCGCAACGGCGGATCGCCACCCGCAGGATGTGCCGAATGGAGGAACGCAAAATGCGGATCGCTTCTGGCTTCAGCGAGGACGCCTCGGTCTGCGGATGAATGCCTGCGTGGAAGAGTATTTCAGACGCGTAGATGTTGCCAATTCCGGCGATACGGCGCTGATCCATCAGCAACTGCTTGATGGGTCGCTTCGAAGCTGCCGTCAGGTTGGCAAGGTGGCCTGTGGTGAGGTCGTCACCCATGGCGTCCACACCCAGTTTGCTGAGAGCGGGATGATTACAGACCTGGTCTGCGCGGACGAGCCGAATGCTGCCGAACTTCCGTGTGTCGGTGAACCGCAATCGAGTCCCACCGACCATCCGGAACACCACGTGCGTGTGCGGGGGTAGGACACCTTGATCACCCTCGTGAATGAGCTGCCCCGTCATGCGGAAATCCACAATCAGTGCGTCGCTAACGTCCAGGGAGATGATCAGGAATTTCCCACGTCGGTCGAAGGAAGAGAGCGTTGCTCCGGCAAGCGTTCGTCGGAATCTGGCGATCGTCACTTCTTTGATGGAACCGGTATGAATAACCTCGACGGACCGAACCTGGCCTCCCATGACGGAGACCTCAAGTCCGGACCGGATGGTCTCGACTTCGGGCAATTCAGGCAAGATGTTCCACCTCATTCGCCATTGGCACAGCTTTTGTCACAGTGTCACCCAACCGCAGTGTCGTCTTGATTATCCATCGTGATGTCGGGCAGGGGGAGAAGAAACACTGCTGAGACTACCATCAGAATTCCACTCACGAAGGATGGGGCGCTGATGGACGCTGTTGGGTTGCTCAGCGTCGACATTAGATAGCCGGCCAGTAGGGGTCCCACAATCCAGCCGAGAGAAGCGTAGGCAACGCTTTTGGTGACATCGCGCCCCCGTACTTTCGCGCGAGCCAGCACCTGTGTATAGTGACTCGAGATGGGCACCCAGATCGCCGCGCCGACAAAGTCGTGAGTCAGCCATAGCAGCGTGGCAGGCCAGAATCCGGGGATAATCGCAGAGACCGATACGGTCAGGCCCTCAAGGATAAGGAATGCTATCCAGGTACTCTTGAGTCGCGTTTTGACGAGATTCCCGATAAAGAACATTGGCAGCCCGAGGGAAACTCGATGCACAGCCATGATCCAACCAACGGTTGACTCTGGAACGCCAAACTTTTTCGAGAAGAAGAGAGGCATCACAAAGCAATGACTGGTGGAGAGTCCGATGGTAAAAAAGAAGAGCCAGGCCGTCAGCCACTTAAGCCCGGACGGAATGTCAAGGGAGAGCAAGTCCCGGAAGTTCATCCCAGTCCGAGACAGCGGCGTCGTGGCGAACACTTCGCGGTATTCCAGCGAGAACAGCACAAACGCGAGGAGGACAAGTCCGGCAGCCGCGAAAAGGACGGCGTTGTTTCCCCACCACACAATCACGATGCCGGCCAGGATGGCGCCGCCGCCCTGAAAGAAGAACTCGGCCCCGCGGGTGCGTGAGAAAAACTCCACAAATCTGGATTCGCTCGCGTCGAAGAGCAGCAGGGAGTGCATGCTCTCTCGCGTCACGACCGAACTCTCCCGCAGGCTCTTCAGGAGCATCTGTGGCCAGGGCAGCGGGAAGAAGGGGGTCAACAGGCTGGCAATCCCGCACAGTAGAAGCGAAGACGAGTAAAAGAGTTTGCGCCCGATGAAGTCGGAGATCGCCCCCGCGCCGATGCGCACCAGAAACATCGCCGCGGCAGAGGCCGAGAAAATGAATCCCATGGTCTGGTAAGAGACGTTGTGCTCATCCAAGAAGTAGGGGAGGACGAATTCGTAGAGGCCAAACGAGACCCCGAAGAGTATGGAGGTCGCAAGGACAACCGAGATGTTTCTGCTCATATCACCCCGCGGTATCGCTGCGTGAGTACCGTGGAGTGACGCAGACCAGTACCGGGGCGTCGTCAACACGAGAGGTCGTGTAGGGGCGCACAGGAGCGCCTTGACGGCCGCCGCTTGATTCCGGAGCCGGAGCAGATTCTGATGGTTGCGGCGTTACCGCAGGGGCAGGCTTAGATTTTTTCTCGTAGGGCGCCGACGTAGAGTTGTCCAGGGGTCTGACTTTGATGGTGCGGTGGTGATGGTAGTAGATAAGACCGGTCCACAAAAAGAACACCAGAGAAATTCCAAAGAAGATCCTCACCACCATACTGGCTGAGGCTTGGATACTTGCCTCGCTGTCTTCATTCGCCATTCCCCAGTTTGCCAGCATGCCAATGATGCGCCGCTGGGAAGACGAGTCGCCGGCAATGAGAATGCCTGCCAGCAGCAGGAACAGCGCAGGAAGCAGTTTAGCCATGTATTGCCACGCCATCGTATCCTCCGGTTATCTGCGGGTTTCGTATATCTGCTGAAACTGACCGCTGGTGAAACGCTGGAACTTGGTATGCGTATCTGCGAACAGAATATTGGTTCCTCCGGCCCCTTTGTTGTCGAAGAAATCAACGTCAGGCACACCGGAGTGCGCGTTCAGGGAGCGTGTCCAGTGGGAGCCACACCAGAGCAGCGGGTATTCTGCCGGTCGGTTGAGGGCAGCCTCGGAGAAAGACTGGTTGTCTCCGGGTGTGGCAATCATCTCCTCGGTGGTAGCGCTTGCAACGATAAAATCATAGCCGCCGCCGTCTGGATTTCCCCAGGCATTCATCCCGTAGATGCCGCTCCAGGAGGGGCACCACCATATCTGGTCGTTCTTGATATAGGGGTCAAGAGCAGTTTTGAGGTTAGGTTCGGATGGAAGGGCGGGTGAGTTGACCGGGCCCCAGAACGCCCAAGCAACAGGGTACATGCCGTCATAGTCGCTGTTATACATGACCATCGCGGTGCCGACCTGCTTGAGATTGCTCATGCAGACGGTCTTCCGCGCCTGCTCTCGGGCGCGAGCAAATGTGGGCATCAGCATACTGGCGAGGGTGGAGATGATGGAAATGACCACCAGCAGTTCAATCAAAGTAAATCCGTGGATGTCATCCAGCCGCTTCTTCATCTCAATCACCTCACGTGGGGTGCGACACTCGAGCCCTCAACTGGTGTTTATTCTAACTGATTTCGTCTCGTAGGGGAAGCGCGTGGCCCAGAATACTTCAGCAGCGAGTCCACGTTGGTCGGGTTTTCTACTCACTCTGTAACGCATCCATCATCGGTTCCCGCACTGAAATGGTTGTCGCTCCCCACGTCCATAGGCATCCGTTCAGCAGCACCGCGAGCATGGTGAGGGAGAGCAATACGTAGGGGACCTCTGCGCCTGAGGTCCGCAGGGATGGGTAAATGGCGATGAGCGACGCAAGAGTTCCACTGATGACGCCCAGCGCCAGAAGGGAAAGGTGCTCGAGCATAATGAGTCGGCATATCGTTGACGTTCGGAAACCAACAGCCCGCAGAAGCGCCAGTTCTCCCCGCCGGTCGAGAACGTTGCGCATGACGCAAATCCCTATCCCCACACTCCCGAGAAGCAATCCAAGCCCTCCAAGCGCCTGGAAGATATTGAGGTACGCATTCTCCACAGCACTGAACTCGGACAGACGACGCGCCGCGGGAGTGATCTCGACACCAAAGTCCTCAAGAGCGTGGGAGAACTCATGCGACACGGTTGAGGTTGCCTGTTTCGGTGTGTCGATCAGGAAGAGGCGATGTCCACTTTCAGACGGGAAGCAAGTCGAGAACCGGTCTTCGGAAATGAGCAAGTTTCCCTGGAGAATTGAGTTTGCGATAATGCCTACGATTTGGAGCTGGAAGGCATTCCCTCTCTCGTCGGTATATCGAATGCTGTCGCCGACAGACTTTCCCAAACCCCACACCACGGTGGATTGGTCTCCAATGGTGGGCACAGTGTTTGTCGGGCCGTCGGCATCCAGCAAAGCCCACGGAGACAGGCGCTTCTCTGGTTTAAGCGTCTTCACGAATGTGAAGGAACCCCGATCGCCCAGGAGTGCAGGAGCAATGCCAATGAGTCGAGGGACTTGGGCACGGTTCAGGTTAAGGCAACTCGCGTCCTCACCCTCATGGATGCGCCCTGGCACCACGCTGACTCCCTGCAGCGTGTCCGTGTCCAGTCCCAGCGCCTCGATTGCGCCCGGCGAATTGAGGTCTTCGTAGATGGGAAGTGTTGACTGGCCGATCAGCGCAAACCCGCCGGTCCCCGCACTGCGCTTTCTCGCGTCGTGGCCGGGGTCGCGGCGATTGGCGCCCACGGAGATGAGCAGGAAACTGGCACAAGACAGCAGTCCGACAGTAGCGAGACTCCGCCCACGGCGACGAGACGCGTTGCGCCAAGCCATCGCTCCAATCGTCAACCTGGCGACATTGTTCCTGACTCGCAGTGAGTCCACCGCGCCCCCTGTCGGCGAGAGCAGGGAGTCGCAAATGGAAAGGAAGGAGACGAGCAGTAGCAGTCCTGCGCCAAAGAACGCTCCGGCCGTTTCATGCCCGCTGCTTTGTCCGGTGAAGGCCGGTACCGCTACTGCCAGCAGACCGCACGCGGCGGCAATCCAGCGCGCCCGTCGATGCCCCGCAGTGTGGTCCACAAGACTCGCAGATGCCAGAGATCGCGTGAGAAGCTGTCGCGGGGCCGCCATCGCCTGTTTCCGGAGGGTGATCCATAGAGAGAGCAGTCCTATCGCGACGCTGGCGCAGCCTCCGGCAATGACAGTAGCGGCGCTCGCATGATAGGAGAGCGATGCCTCTGCGACCGCGCTTCGCCAGAAGCTATTCAGCAGGTAGATCATTAGGCGCGTGTAGGCCAACCCCACCCACGCCCCGACGACGCCACCAACGCACGCGAGCGCCGCTCCTTCCAGCAGGAACAGTCGGCGGACATCTCGAGGACGGAAGCCGACAGCCAGCAGCGTTCCGACCTCGGCTTGCCGTCGCTCCATGCCGAACACGAACAGGAGATTTGTGAGCAGCAGGGCCGAGAGGATGAGGAAGAAGCTCAAGCCCAGGAACAGTTGTCCGAAGTCCAGCGACTGCTCCCCGGCCCTCAGGGCTTCGTCTCTGACGGGACGGAACGACATCCCCAGTTGTCCCGGGGCGAGAGACGACATCAGACGGGAAGCCACCGCGTCGCTTTGCGTTGCGCTCTTGCCCGGATATCGAACTGCCGTCAGGTTGCCAAACCGGTTCTCCCACAGCTTCTGCCCGGCCTGCAGATTGATGAAGGCCTTGGGAGTACCCCGATACGCCTCCCAGTAGACTTCGTCTTTGGGACGAATTCTGTTGAGGTCGACGGGAATTCCCGGGTCCCAATCGCGGCAGTTGACGGCTCCGGAGATTCCGGGGAAATCGGGCATCAGATCGAGGTCCAGAGCGTCTCCCTGCATGGGCAATACGCTGCGAACTCGGAAGCTGGCCACGCGCTCCTCAAGCCTGCGCATGGACGCGTCGACATAGAACGTCACGTCAAGAAGGTCTCCGGAACTGGCCTTTAGGTCGTCTGCGAGCCAAGCATTGATAATGATCTCGTCGTCCATCAGGTTAGCCGGAACGACAGGCTCTCCCATCGCTGCAACAAGGGAGTAAGGCGTGGCGTGTTCTCCGTGCCGCAATTCATTGACAAAGTAGGTGAGGATGCCGGTTGCGCCGGGAGCCGCTTGAAGCGCCGCCGCGGCGACAGGCGGGTCGAAGAAGACCCGATCCGTGCGGAGTTCCAGCGTCTCCGTTCTTGGCAGGGCGTGGATCTGCAGGTTGGCGTCCTCCAATTTCCACGCTGTCTGCAAGGCTCGATCCAGTTGTGCGGCCGAGATTCTCTCTTGTTCCCCGCCTCCAATCAGCAGCGTATTGGCTTTGCCCTCCATTCCCAGCTCTCGCTGAAGCAAGGAAATGGGAACGAAGACACTGTAAGGAGGGACTTGGCTGCTCTGAAGCCCAAATCGACCGAACTGTTTGTCGTTGAGGACAGCCGAGACGTCAAGCCTGAGCGCGGTCGATGCGTTCGTTGTTGTCGCCATGGACGAGTCGCGAGGCAACAGGCTGGGACGCTCCAATCGAATCAGCATACCGTCCCCGGTGGCGAGAGCAAGCTGTGTGGATAGTCGTTGGTTGACAGCCACAAGGGGAAGATTATCCCGCCGTATTGCAGAGGCACTCGGGGAGAGCGCCCAGAAGCGGTCGTCTACCCCTATGACCTGCACGTTATTGGCGCGCGCGGTGCCGGCATCGCCGGTTGCCGAGCCACGCAGCATCAGAATCGGCGCTACCGCGATCCCCAGCTTCCCTTGCAGGTTCTCTGCAAGCTTGGAGCGAAAGTAACGTCCGGACGGCGCCATGGCGAACTGAATTCTGCCGACGCGCGCGAGGGCCATCTGCCTGAGACTGTATCGGACAGAATCGCCGACTGCCAGTGCCCCCACCAGCACGGCCGTGCTGACGACGATCCCCAGCGTGATTCCGGCTTGGGTGCGCCAGTAGAATCTCATGCTGTTGAGGCTGAGTCTGTAGTGGTTCATCGGTTACGTCGCAAGCTCCTGAAGTTTGCCGGAGGAGAGCCGGAGTTGGCGTGACATCCGCTCCGCCAGTTCCGTTGAGTGGGTGACAACCACAAGGGCAACGCCCTGCTCCTCATTGAGTTCCACAACCAGTTGGGCGAGATTCTCTGCGCTGCCCTGGTCGAGTGAACCTGTCGGTTCGTCGGCAAGCAGTAGTCGAGGTTCATTGATGAG
Organism: Armatimonadetes bacterium CG2_30_59_28; assembly: GCA_001872605.1. GTDB lineage: Bacteria > Armatimonadota > Abditibacteriia > CG2-30-59-28 > CG2-30-59-28 > CG2-30-59-28. Next base: position 15,082 of record MNXM01000160.1, read on the forward strand.
GGCTCTCACCACCGCCACTCGCTGACACTCGCCCCCGGAGAGAGCGCCTGGTCGGTGGCTTAGCCGGTGGGTCATCCCCACACGCTCAAGCAGTTGTCGGGCTCGAGCCTCATACTCCGCAGAACCTTTACCGTGAGCGGCCTTGCCGTGAGCGGCGACGAGTGTGGGGATCAACACATTCTCCAGCACAGTGCACTGGGGCAGCAGATGGTGCATCTGGAAAACAAAGCCGATCTCTCGATTCCGGAAACGCGCGAGTTCGTCGTCGTTCATGTTTGACAGGTCGCGGCCATCCAAGAGCACGGCCCCGCTCGTGGGGTGATCCAGCGCACCCATGAGATTGAGGAGCGTGCTCTTTCCCGACCCGGACGGCCCGGTGACGGCGAGGCTTTCCCCTTGCTGGATGCCCAACGTCACAGCCTGAAGAACGGGAGGCTCTTCGGCGGTGTACGACTTCGTGACAGAGGAAAGTTGAAGGAAAGCAGTTGGTTTTGTCGTAGGCTCGTCGTTGGGTTTCACTGCGAAAATCACCTTATCGGTTCAGGGATTGTATCCACTTTAACAGGTTTCAGGTTGTCAATCACGGAGACAAACTCCTCCGCCATCCGGTATGCGGAGAACTTCTCCAGCACTGCTGCACGGCCGCGGCGCGCCATCTCTCGCGCTTCTTCTGGGTGAGTGAGTAGCCGCTCGAGGCCATTCGCCAGGGATACCGGGTCGTCCGGTTCACAGAGCAGCCCACCCTCAGTCGCCTCGATTATCTCCGGGAAAGCGGCGTGCCGCGGCTGGACAACGGGGACACCAGACGCAAGCGCTTCGAGTACGTAAAGGCCGAACGATTCCCCGTAGGTCGCGGGGACAGAGAAAACGGACAGGCCACGGAAGAAGTCGAGTTTCGACTGCCTGTCCAGGTTGGGGGAAAACGTGGTGTCCGATAGAAGTCCGCGCGCGCTGAGTCGATTCTGCAATTTCATCACATAGGCCGGGTCGTCGCCCGTCTGGGTCCCGCCCACGTGCAGCCTGAGTCCCGTGCATGTCTGTCGTTGCTTCAATCCGATAAAGGCATCAATCAGTGTTTCGAGCCCCTTTGCCGGACACATCCGCGCAAAGTAGCCGACCACCGGAGGGTCGGGCGGGAAATCGATCGGTCTGATTGCCTCGCAGTCAATGCCGTTATAGACGACGCTCAGGAGGTGTTCATCGATCTGCATTCGGTGAGCCATCACATCAGCATGGTAATGACTCACCGGCAGGAACGCGTCCACGTCTGCGGCGCGTTCGCGAAGAGTCCTCCAACAATCGGTTTTGTACGGTTCGGTCAGAGAGTCGAGAAAGGTGTCCTCGCCCTGGAGCGTGCAGACGACGGGCACTCCGACTATCTCCTTCAGGTGACGCGCCAGGCCGATCAACAGGGCGTTGGAGAGGCAGATCGCGTCCGGTTTGCCGTCGAGTACCATCCAGGCTGTCAGGCGCTGAAGCTCCTTGATTTGATTCCCTTCCTCCCCCTTGAGCATCGACAGGGTGAGCGCGCCCAAGTCTCGCGCCGAGGTCATCCCCGACCGTCTTCCCGCAGCGCGCAGCAGGGCAGGGGAGTCAAGCCGCTGATCCAGCCAGCGCGGTGTGCGACGGAAAATCCCGGACTTCTGCTGGAGGTAGACGTTGACACCCCCGTAAAACAGGGGCGCGCCTTGGGTGGGAGCGGGCCCCTCGGTGAGCAGGGGCAGGTACATCGGGACCATGATGGCATCGTGACCGCTCTTGCGCAGGGCAGTGATAAGCGTGCTATCTCGTAAGCATGACCCGCAATGCCAGCTTCCAGTTCCGGGTGTGAGGTTGATGATTCGCATGTCACGCACCGAACGCGTACACCACTCCATCTCCGGCGCCCACAGTCACGCGTCCGTTTGCCACGGCAGGGGATCCAGTGATGGGCTTGCCGATCTCATAGCTCCAAAGCTGGCGCCCGTCGGTGAGACGGAGAATGTAGAGGCGGCCGTCGTCCGACCCAATAAGCGCCTTGTCTCCGCAGACCACGGGAGAGCTGTCCACCTGCCCGCGGGTTGAGAATACCCAGATGCGTTTCCCGGAGTAGCGCGACAGACAGTGCACCCGCTTATCCCGTGAACCAACCACAATGCGACTTTCGGTGACCGCCGGGGATGAGAAAAACGGGAAGCCGCGATCTTTGTATCTCCACGTGATAGACCCTTTCCCGATGTTCGCTGCGATAAACTCATCTCCATAGTGACCGACATACGCACTGTTGCCGTAGACCGCGGCGGACGCGGCAACATAGGAGCCCAGTTCGACTTCGCCCAGTTGTTTGCCGGTTTCGACGGAGATTACGTGGAGGATGCCGTCGCATCCTCCGAACACGGCCCTGCCGTCGGAGATGGCGGGGGTGCCGTTCACGTAGTTATCAGTTGCATAGACCCAGATGCGTTTGCCTGTCCACGAGTCCACGCAGTGGAGCCGATTGTCGTAGCTGCCGACGAGAATGCGTATGCGCCCCGACGATGAGTGCGTCCACGTTGCTGCTCCGTTGATCTTCCCGTCGGTCGCGTATTTCCAGCGCACCTGTCCATTCGCCGCATTGAGGGAGTGCAGAACGCCATTCGCCGAACCGATGATGACCGATTGACCGACCACGCACGCAGCGGCCTCGATGTCGTTGCCGGTATTGAATGACCAGAACTTCTTCCCTGTCTTCTCGTCGAGGCAGAAGAGGTAGCCGCTGGTGGACCCGATGAAGACCTTGCCCCCGGACACGACAGGAGAAGCAACGATCGCCCTGCCCGTCCCGTATTTCCATTTAAGCCGCAGCTTCGTGGAAAGGGAACCCGACGCGACACCCCGCTGAGTCGCCGACCCGCGGAACATCGGCCAATCGCTTGCGGCGTGCACGTTCGGACTGAGCTCGCACGTTACAGCAAGCACTATGAGAAGCAGAGCTGGAACTGTCCTGTACCGAACCATCGCAGCATCACCGGGAACGAGTATGACTTGCGGGAGTCGTGATGTCCTACGGATTGTACCTGGAAACCGACGAAGGGGCAAACGGAGGTTTTGATGCCTGAGGTTCTAGTGCATCGTTTCGTAAATCACTCTGCATGCGACGCCGGATCGCTTCAGCGTCCGGTAGCTCACACAACTGACTACCGAGCGCCAAGAAAGAACATCTTTTCTCCCCTTTCACCCCGCGTTCTGTGCGAACGCGGGGTGAAAGGGAAGAAAAGGAGGGTTGCCTCCATCGTGTAGCTGCCTGTGTGAGCTACCGGACGCTGAAGCGATCCGGCGTCCTTTTGTGGGAGAACTTCCAAAACCGTGCACTAACATTAGGACGAGATGCCCCCCATTTCACATTGGGGGAGCGTTTCGGATCGACAGCGTTCTGCGATGGCGTCTACGAAGGCGAGGTACATGATTTCCGGAGTTCCGTGTCGCGCACCAAAGCCCGGCGCGTGTGGTCAGGTATGGTAGCCATCGAAAGTCACTCCGGCATCGTCTGGCACTCGGTCTGTCCACTGTAAAATCCGCCGGTGGCACCGATTCGATAGACATTGATCGTCTGACCGGGGATAAAGTGGTTTGCCGAGCCTGCGAGTGTCGCGGTGATTGCCTTCACGTGTCCGTCGGCATAGTTTGCGGAAAATGTGCCGTTATGTCGGCTCTGAACGGGTTGTGCCTGTGCATCTGTCACATTGCCATCGTACTGCATGATGGTTTCAGCCGGTTTCTTCACGGATGCCAGGTGCACTGGTTCGCCGCCAAAGAACAGGATGTTGTATCCGTTGGCGAAGAGCGATTGGTTCACAGTATAGCTCGTGTAACGCGGCGTCCCCGGGCAGGCGCCCCCCACTGTTGAGAACATGATATTGACATCCATCGCGTACGGGTCAGACGGACATTGTGCAACCTGGTCGTTCTTGATGTAGGGAATGACCTGCCAGTTGAAGGTGGCCACACAAGAACCGGCGGGATACGACGACATCGGGAAAGTCTCGTCGTAATCCTGCAGGTATTGCAGCGTGGCTGTTGCCAGTTGCTTCAGGTTGCTGATGCAGGTTGTCTGCCGTGCCTTCTCTCTGGCCCGGCTGAACACGGGGAAGAGAATCGCCGCCAGGATCGCGATGATTGCGATAACCACCAGTAACTCGATAAGGGTGAAGCCGTCGCGCTTTCTTGTTTTGGTATCCATTGTCATCCTGTTCCTCCGGTCTTAAGCTTCCCTGATTGTGACTCTACTTGCTAATGCAGTATACACTCGTTACGGGTGTCTCGAAAATGGAATATGATGCGACTCCCGCGCGAGGCTTGCGGGAGAAACTCTTATCGGTGTTCTGTCTTTTTGACGCCGTCCCTCAGAGCCGGGTCTCGTGTTAGCGGTTCGGTCAACTCGATGTGTCCGCCGAGAGTTTCCAGCTCCTTGCCCTCGACGAGGAACTGGACGCGGTCAATGCCAGGGAACTGCGTTGCCGTGCTGACGATGGCGTACACGGAGAGGTACTCGCGGTTCGAACCAGTCCAGAAGGCAGAGTCCTCAATGCGGGAACTGAAGTTGAGTGTGACCATATCGCCTGCAACGATGGCGGATAGAAGCTGCGTTCCGGCCGGGGCAACCTTCTCACCCTCAGGGGCCTTGGCGCTTCTCTCCAGCAGGGCGGTCACTACCCGCAGAACCTGATCATCGGCAGATTCTTGCGCAGACGGTTGCGGGGAGACCGGGACAGAGCGCAGCGCATCACTCGATGGATCGGGAATGTAGAGCTCCAGCGTCTCCCGAGTACCTTCTTGACCCCAATAAAGGATCGCCGCGGCAACGCACAGAAACACAATGGCGATGACGATTGCCAAAGGGTGAGGACGGTGAGACGGATGTTGTTGGTTCATGATCTCCCCATACGGGCCGCACGATGCTTGTCCCCTAATCTGGTTTGAGGGTCAGCTCCTGATGGGGGTCTGTCTCCGGTGGATTCTTTCCCACCACAGTGGAGGTTCGACTGTTCGGCGCGTCCAACTTTTCGAGCTGCACAAAATTGCGGACCCCGTTGAAAAGCGCCTCTGCTGCCCTTTGTCTGAACTCAGGCGTGCTGAGCAGTTGCTCCTCGTCGGTGTGGTTTATGTAGGCTGTCTCCGACAGGACGGAGGGCATCGTGGTGTGGTGGATCACATAGAACTTGCGCTGCCTGATGCCGTTGTTTTTTCTCCCGAGAGATGCAATCATGCTCTGATGAACGTATTGCGCCAGGGGCAGGCTTTGGTCTGTGTAGTAGTACGTTTCCGTTCCACAGAGCTTGTTTGGCGTCGGGCTCGCGTTGACATGAACGCTGATAAAGATGTCGGCTTTGTTCTCTTCAGCGAAGGCGACCCTGTCTTTCAGCGTGGGATACGAGTCGTCCTCGCGAGTCATTAGTACTGTGGCGCCGGTGGAGCGCAGCAGGCCCGACAGTCGTTGTCCGATGTCAAGTGTGAGATCCTTCTCAAAAATACCCGTCGTGCCGCGCGCGCCCGAGTCCTTCCCTCCGTGTCCCGGATCCACAACGATGACGATGTCCTTCCATTTCTTCCGGTCAGTAGGAAGGTGCGGGTTCATCGGGGGCAAGCCCGTCATCGCTCCCGGAATCGGCGCTTTACGTGCGGGCGGCTTGTCCACGTCGAGCTTCTTCGAGGGCAAGGCTGTCCCCTGGGTGGTGCGGGGGCGAGACGCGGGCGCTGACGGTTGCGCGGACTGCTCCGACGTCAGCACGACCTTGATTGTGTTGCTCTGTTCAACCCAAACAATCCAGAACTTGGGCTTCCCCTGGAGATCAAGGACAACGCGCGTAATGCCAGGCGACTCGCTGAACTGGCTGGAACGAATTCGTTGGAGGAGCGGGTGGCGAACTTCGATCGTGCGCTCGGGCGCAAGTAACTTGGCATTGTGAATATCCACGTAGAGGCGCAAGGGGGCGTCGATGGTGTTGTGGGTAAAGGACAACGGTCCGCTACCCACGATCTCCACCACGAACTTGTCTCCAGCGGCGCGTGTCCGCATATCGATAATGCCGTGGTTGAGTTCAATGTCCCCATTCTTATTCAGCCGAACGGAGAGACCCAGCCAGCGGGCGACCCCCGTAAGAGGGATCATGAACAGGCCATTCTCCACTTCTGGCGCAGCGGCCAGCTTCAGGCGCGACCCAACCCCCGTGATGAGTTCGGGGACGCCGGCGGTGAGAGTTGCCGTTCGGTTTCCCGGTGCCGCGATGGTCAACGATTTGGTGCTGTTCAGGTAGGATGCCTTAACACCAAACTCTGCCAGCAACTCCGCCACCGGCGCCAACCACTCCCCCTCCACGCACCGGAGAGGTGCAGGCAGGGTCCGGGACGACCCAAGAACGATGAGCCTCCCGTCGGCACGCGCGCCCGATGCCACCGACACGGCAAAGAGAAGCCAACCGCCCGCCAGTGACCGAGCCCATTGTGATCTCTCGAGGTCATTTCCCATCTTCTTCTTCCGTACATACCGAACAAAATCCCCCGCTCAAATAACGAGAGAATCCGGCAAATCCACGGTGAATCCACACCACTAAGTCCATGCTCAACGTGCAGATGAGTTTAACAAACCGCGCCCCCCGAGTCAAGGAAGCTGACGGTGACAGACCGATCTCGGGACTCCCGATTTCACTCGCGCTCTCCTCAAAGCGCCGTCCGCGCGGATTGGTATGGTTGCGGTGCGTGGGGAACTTTGGAGGGCAGGACGACCATTTTTGACTCGGTCAAATCGCACTGTTATACTACTGGTTGAGGTTTCCCGCGGAGGCTGCGGCACACAAAAACAGTCAGTCCCTCCTGAGCGACCTCGTGACCACCTCTCGATTTTGTTTCGCTTTCACTCCGTCAGCGAACCTGCGATGGTTATTGGCTGCTTGGACCCAACCCCGACGGACCGTTCGGGGGAACCGGAGGGTGCGCGGCGGACGTTTGGAGGGGTCGTCACAAACACGAACGTACTGCGAGTTGACTCAATGATACGGAATCGGGCTGTCGTCATTGGTATTGACGGCGCCACCTTCGACCTGATCAACGGATGGGTGGATGAGGGCAAACTGCCGACCCTGGGGCGTCTCATGGCAGAAGGAGTGCATGGGAACCTCAAATCGGTGCACAACATGCGGAGCGCGTCGGCGTGGACCTCCTTTGCCACCGGCAAGAACCCGGGGAGTCACGGCATCTTCGATTTCTGGCACCGCGTTCCCGGTAGCTACGGCATCCGGTTTGTGAACCGAAGGACCCGTTCCGGCAAGGCGTTGTGGGATCATGTCTGCCACGCCGGTGGGAAGTCCATCGTCATCAATGTCCCGATGACGTATCCCGCCGACTCCATCGACGGCGTCATGGTCTGTGGGATGGACGCTCCTGGGATTGACAGTGAGGGCTTTTGCCATCCGCCCGAGGTCATCCAGCAGATCATTGATGCGGCGGGCGGGTACATCATAGAGCCGGGTGTCACCAGCCTCTGCATGTCCGGCAAGTACGCTGAAGCGGTGGATCTGACCCTGAAGGCGGTGGACCTTCGCTTCAAGGCGGCGTCATATCTCATGGACTCGTACCCGTGGGATCTGCTGGTCGTCGTGTTCAGGGAGACTGATCCTATCCAGCACTCCTTCTGGAAGTTCATGGACACTGCACACCCGGAACATCATCCTGAGTTAGCAGTGCAATGGGGCGATGCCATTCTCCGGGTATACCAGCAGATTGACACCCGCGTGGGAGAATTGCTGGATAACATCGGGTCAGAGACCCCGTTCTTCATTATGTCCGACCACGGCTTCGGGGCGAATCAGGGAGGGAACGAGCACCTCCCCGCGTGGCTGGAAGGTCTGGGGCACTTGCGGTTCAAGTCTCCCGGTGACGGGAAGCGTTTCTCCAGGCTGCGTGAGCTGATGGAGCCGGTCATCGTTCATGGCGCGTCGTTCATCGTTGAACAGGTTCACCGCCGCACGAGTAGACCCATGAAGGAAAGGCTGACGCGTCGGTTTCCGGTACTGCGGGAGAAGTTGCAGGCGCAACTTAGCTTGCGGGGGATTGACTGGTCACAGACCAGGGCGTTCGCCGATGGCGCGCGGGAGAACATCCGGATTAATCTGCGCGGAAGAGAGCCTGAAGGGATCGTTGAGCCAGGAGAGGAGTACGAGAACCTGCTGGAATTTCTGCGGTCTGAACTGATGTCCGCCACCGACGTCTCCAGCGGGACGGCCGTTGCACAGTCAGTGTTGCGGGGAAGCGATGTCTACAGCGGAGAGCACTTGGAACAGGCCGCGGATCTGATTGTCGAGTGGAGGGATGATGTGTTTGTTTCCGGCATCGCGAGCCCGGGGACGCGCTCGGAGATGGTCTGCGCGGGCAGAAAAGTGTCGTACATGCCTGGGGAAGAGTCGAGGTTTATCAGCGGTTACCATCGTCCGTTCGGCATCTTCATATCGGGTGGCCGCGGCATCAAACGCGGCATCGAGGTTCATGGTGCATCGATCGTCGATATCGCGCCAACCGTGTTGCACGCGATGGGGCTACCGGTGCCGGAGGATATGGAGGGCAGAGTGCTGACAGAGATTCTTGAGGGAGGGGCAACCGTGACGAAACGCGTGTCTGCCCCCGACCCGGGTCTGTTGGTCGATGATGACGACGTTTACTCCGATGAAGACTCGGAGAAGATTGCCGAGAGACTTCGCGGGCTGGGCTACCTGTGACCGTCCGTACCGCGACTTTCCCCGACAAGTTGAGTCTACGGCTTGTAAGTTCCGCGCGCCGGGATGGTAGATGATACTTGTTTCGGTGGAGAAACCACCGTTTACGACTTTCGTAGGGGCGGTCCCCGACGTGCCCCCGTATGCGTAAGACCTCTCCGTGGTGGGCACGTCGGCGACCGCCCCTACGAAGAACACCGAAGGTGGATTTCCAACCTGAACGAGTATAGGTTGTAGCCATGGCAGAGAGACGACGCAACGTCGTCATGCTCTTCACCAATTCGTTTGAGCCATTCCAGGGACGCTACCACCGCGTCTACAACGAGGCGCAAGCCTTGCTGTCGCGTGGCTATCGGGTGACCATTCTGGCGTGGGATCGACGGCTGAATTGCCGGCGTGAGGAGCACATTGACGGAATATCGGTTGTCCGTTTCCGCCTGAGAGCTGGTGAGAGAACCGGGCCGAGGTTTCTTCCACGGCTGGCAGCTTATTGGATATGGGCGGCTGTGCGGTTGCTGCAACGGCGCTGCGACATATTGCACCTTCATAATGTGGATGTTCTGCCTTTGGGCGTACTGGCTCGCACACTGGGCCGGGTGCCGGTCATCCTCGACGTGTGTGAGCCGGACTACTATGCCATGTGGGACGAGAAGCTAACCCCGCTTGTGAACCTGGTCGCGTGGGTGGAGAAGTCGCTGGGGCGATGCACCGATTGCGTTCTGGTCCACAACCGTTACCAGGTGCGGAAGTATGAGAGGTGGCACGTCGTGCGAGTTGTGCAGATTGGCAGCTATCCCACCTTGGACATGGTGCGGACCAAGCCTCGACTCGCAAAGAGGGACGGCAGCCCGCTCGTGTTCGGCACCGTGGGGACTTTCTTCCACAACAGCGGAGTGGAAGAGACCATTGGGGCTTTTGGTGCGCTTCCGGCTCGGAATGGAAACGTTCGACTACTCCTCGCCGGTCGAGTGATGGATTACTACGGGGAACGATTTGATGACTTGGTGCGCCCCCACGGAGACAGTATCGAGACGACCGGGGCATTTGATTCCAACCGAATACCTGAACTGTACGCGAACATTGACGTGGCTGTGATGATATGCGAACGGGATCGCTGGTACCGGAATATTACGCCCACCAAGTTTTTTGACTCGCTGGCCAACGGCGTCCCGGTGATTGCCTCCGATATCGGTGGAATAGGAGAGCTTGTCCAATATCTTCGCTGTGGAATTGTGGTTGATGAAAGCAATAGGGAAGAGATTGTGGCGGCGATGGAATTCATGATCGACAATCCAGAAGAGCGTCGCCGGATGGGCGAACGCGCCCTGGGGGCCGCTCAGTCTGAATACAACTTTGACCGGATGGCAGAACGGTTGGTGGAGGTCTATGAGCGTTTGCAGCACTGAAGTCGTGCCCATGCCTTTGGAGTTGGATGCCGTACTCAACGGTGAACCTCATCCCGATGACGCGTGGCTGCGTCGTCTTGGCATCGGGCCGGTAGACCTTTCCGTTGTGATCGTTGGCACCGATGAGTCGGAGTATCTGCGGGAGTGCCTGACATCCATCTATTCGCAGGAGTATGGCTTTAATCTGGAAGTCATTGTTGTGGATAACGGCTCTGTAGACGGCACCCTCAAAATGATGGACGAAGAATTTCAGCAAGTCCGCTGCATCCGGAACGACACGAGGTATCCCCGCTCCCGCAACAATAATATCGGGTATCAGGCCGCTGAGGGTAAGTATGTGCTCTTTCTTGACCCGGACACGCGAGTCCTACCCGGAGCGTTCGAGTCGATGATGGGCTTTTTGGATCAGAATCCCGAAGCCGGTATGTGCGGCTGTCGGTTGATCGATGTAGATGGCAGCGTCCAGATGTCGAGTCGTACTTGGCAGACCCCATTGACCGTGCTTCTCAGGAGAACGCGGTTGGGTGCTTGTCCGCTCTTCCGTCCCGTCGTGGATCGACACCTGATGGCAGACTGGGACCACAACTCGGTGAGGGAGGTCGATTGGATTCAAGGAGCGGCGATGATGGTGCGCCGGGAAGCAGTGGCCGATGTCGGTCTGATGGACGATGTCCTGCTGCGGTACTCCGAGGACATCGACTGGTGTTTCCGCTTCTGGAAACTGGGCTGGAAAGTGTTCTACGTGCCTGGGGGAAGTGTGATCCACGCCTATCGTAGAACCAGCAACCGACCGCTGGTCAGTCTGAAAGATGGGGTGAACCACACGCTGTGGATGCACCTCAGGGGTTTTCTCCGCACGTACAACCGCCAGGCGCTCTTTCCTTTCGAGAAGCGGTGCATTGACATTCTGGGAGCGACCGCTGGGATACTGCTGCTGTCTCCGCTGATGGTTCTGACTGCGCTTCTGATTAAGCTCGATTCTCCCGGGCCCGTGTTCTTCGTCCAGGAAAGGGTGGGGCGAGACGGCCGGCGGTTCTTCATGTACAAGTTCCGATCGATGCGACAGGGCGCCGAGGATTTGCTCAGCGCCCTGCAGCACCTTAACGAAGCCACGGGTCCGGTCTTTAAGATGAGAGAGGACCCGCGACTGACGGGGATTGGCAGACATCTCCGTCGATGGAGTCTCGATGAGCTACCACAACTCTTCAATGTGTTGCAGGGAACGATGAGTCTCATCGGTCCGCGGCCACTTCCATCCCTGCAGGTCGACTTCGGTAATGCGCGCTCCCTTCGTCGTCTGCGGGCGACTCCGGGACTTTCCGGGTTGTGGCAGGTGAGTGGCCGTTCGGAAATCGACTTCAGCCGCTGGGTGGACTTGGATATTCGTTACATCGCACAGCAGTCCGTGGAGCAGGAAATATTAATCCTGCTCAGTACATTCCCTGCCGTCGTTCGCGGTAAGGGCGCGTATTGAGGCCAGGTTTGACGGGAACGGGACACGGACAACCTGCCCGTTTCCCAACAATCATCCATGCACAACCACACAAACGTACCCATTGTTATTCTCGGCGCTGGCTTGGCGGGACTGAGCGCGGCGTATCACCTCAGCAGTCCGTATGAGGTTTTTGAAAAAGAGTCTGATCCTGGAGGCGCTGCGCGGTCTTTCACCGTCAACGGTTTTACATTCGATTACGCCGTCCACATCCTGTACACCAAAGACCCGTACGCGTCTTGGCTGATACAGGAATTATTGGGACCCAACTTCACGCGCCAGCAGAGAAGCTCCTGGGTGTGCTCTCATGATGTCCACACGCGCTATCCCTACCAGGCAAACACTTTCGGGTTGCCAGTGGGTGTGATTGAAGAGAACATCCTTGGACTGATTGAAGCCCTCTACGCGCCTTCGGTTGCCCCTCCCCGCAACTTTGCGGAATGGTTTCAGGCGACGTTTGGTCAAGGGTTTGCTCGGAACTTCATGATCCCGTTCAACCGGAAGGTGTGGGCTACCGATCCGGTCAACATGGGGTTCCAGTGGATTGAGGGACGCGTTCTCACGCCACGATTGGAGGAGGCGCTGGAAGGCGCGTTTTCGGAGCAGGAGAAGGGATTTGGTCCTAATGCCGAGTTCTGGTATCCCCGCGAAGGAGGCACGGGCGCCTTGCCGCGCAGCTTCCTTCCGCATGTACGCAATCTTCACCTCAACGCCCCGGCGCAGCGCTTGGACGTTGACAGGCGCTGCGTTACTTTTGCGGACGCGTCCACCGTCCACTACTCGCGTCTCATCACCAGCCTGCCCCTCCCGCTCTTGATCGAGATGCTGGACTCCGTTCCCGCGAGTGTCGGGAAAGCCTCTCGGCAACTGCGCTGCAACCGAGTCATCACCGTCAATCTCGGAGTGAACCGACCGCAGATATCGGACAAACACTGGGTCTACTACCCCGAGGAGAAGTACGTGTTCCAGAGGCTTAGCCTGCCCATGAACTTCGCTCCGTCACTCGTTCCGCCGGACACGAGTTCCATCCTGGTGGAGATTTCCGCATCGGAGGAGCGTCCAATAGACGAGAGCGCTGCCGTCGAGAGCACAATACGGGGGTTGATGGATGCGAAGCTGCTGCGCGCCGATGACGAACTGGCCGTGAGAGACATGCGAGTCATTGATCCCGCGTACGTCATCTACGATAGCCACCACCGCGAAGCCGTTGACACCATTCACGCGTATCTGCATAAGAACGACATCATAGCGTGTGGACGATTTGGCGACTGGGAGTACCTCAACATGGATCAGGCCATTCTCAGCGGGAAAAGAGCGGCGGAGGCCGCCACAGCATGATGAAGAGAGCAACCGCGGAAAGCAACCACGGCGCGCGCCACTCGCGACTGGTCGCAGTGATCGTGTTCGTCATCGGTGCAGCGCCCTGGCCGGTGCGCACCGCTACACCTTCGGAAGAGATGGGCGTTCCGGAACCCTACCTTCCCATCATTCAGCAATCCTACAGCATTCTGCTGAAAGGCAAGGACCTCACCCCAGAGAACCTGAAGCAGTACTTCGACCGTTGCTTTGTCGAGACGCTGAGGCACTTCAACATCTTTGAGTGCTGGGTGTGCGTCGACTGTCTCCACCGGGAAAAGGAGAAGAGCGGACAGAGCGTGAAAGTGGGCTATGGCTTCGGAGAGAAGCCTGCCGCGTGCCCCGTGTGCGGCAGTCGGGATTCGCTTTACCAGGTGGGCACATTCCAGGCACGCGCCTCCAAGGCGGGAGAGGCTTTCGAGAACGCTTTCCTATACCTGGCCAAGGTTCGATGGAAACTCGGCTTGGAGAAAGCGCCCCCATTCACGCAGACCCACGACTTTGCCCACACCGGAGGGAAATACGTCATCGAGGCAAAAGGCTCTCCGGAGACTCTCGAGGAGCCATCAGGCGAACCGATTGAGCTCCCCCGCGCGGGCATGTCCCGGACGGACACCATCAAGAAGGCCGAGAGCAACTACAAAGAATTCCAGCGCAAGAACCCGGGAGTGGAATTCTACATCATCACCAATGTCATGCCGGCCGACGGCAAGTCCAAAAACTATTCCAGCGAATTTCTCTCTCACGTCATCGACGTTACCAACCCCGACCAACTGACCCGCTGGGCGGAGCGCCTCTTGTCGCTCGACAGGTAGAGATTAGCGCTGCGCACCGCATCTCTCCCCAACACTTGGCGGATATTGACACAATTCTCGTCATTCACCTGTACTCTGCGCGCCGTTCCGGGGAACGGGACAGCGGCATTCACGCCATTGCTCTGCTTCTTCCCTGGTCACTGGGGTGAGCGTGCTATTGCGTCTGGTGAGAGGGACATCCCACCGCGACAACCATGACCGTGGGTCGGTCGGCCATACTGCGTCACTTCAATCTGGACCACGATCCCAAGTCCGTGCTGGGGGTTCTGAGCTCCAGTTTTGTCAAGTTTCTATTGAGGGAATCACTGGAGTTGTATCATAAGGAACCCAGTGCATCCTTTCGTAAATTCTTCGACATTAGACGCCGGATCGCTTCAGCGTCCGGTAGCTCACACAACGG
>MNXM01000158.1 GCA_001872605.1 Armatimonadetes bacterium CG2_30_59_28
ACCCACCTGCCGCTCCGACAGTCCCAGTAACTCCGCCGCGCGAACCTGCGTCAACTCTTTCTCGATCACCTTCCTCAGAATCACTACACGCTTTGTCTCTTTGTTGCTCAACTGAAATGTCCTTTCTTCCTTCACGAGGACCTCCTTTCGAGACCCTCAGGATACCGGACATTTCTATCTTGCTAAAACCAGACATTATCACTTTGCGGCGACACCCTCGCCGTGGTACGGGGGCACAGACAACCTGCGGTGGGCCAACGACATGGTGCACGAGTTGGGCGCCCACACTAACTACTACATCCAGGGACATCTCTACAATCCTGCATACCATCGGGGAAACACACACGTCGGGAACATGCCGACGAAGTATATTCCCGAACAGGACCGCAAGCTGATCCCCGACAAGGACTTCTTCCGCCGCGTCAGTATCATCGAGCCAAATGGCACCTCGCTTCAGCCTTACGCGTATGAGGAGCAGACCACCGACAGCGCGAAGAAGGAATGGCAGGACTTTCTGATCGACTGGACCATGCGGTTCATTCGCGATTACCATGCGGACGGTGTTTACTACGACGGCTTCGCCATCGGTTCCGCGTACCCCAGCATCAACTACGACAGCGACCGCTCAACCACAGGCGACTGGGGACGCGGCAGCCTTCGCACCGTTCGGACGGCAAAGGAAGAAGGTCGCAAGATCAACCCGGACGTCGTGTTCGGTCTGGAGGGTTGTTCCGACGTCTACCAGCAGTATGGCGACTGGGGATTGATGAGTTGCCAGAACGCCATGGAGATGTTCCGGTACACTTTCCCGGACCTCATTGTTATCGGAGGCGCAGCCAACGGTGACCCCAAAACGGCGTTGGAGCAGGTTTACATGAACGCCTATCGCATGAACGACATGCTCCATCTTAGCGACACGAAGGCCTACCGCGCCTATGACTTCCTGCGTCCCTGGGCCGCGCGGGTGGCGAAGATTCGACAGACGATCAACCCTTTCCTACTGCGGGCGCGTTTTATGGACACGGTGGGGGTGCTGCACCGGGACGAAGGCGTGGACGCGCGATTGATGGTCCGCAACGACGATCAGAACAAGGGAGCGTTGGTACTGCTTCATAACAAGACCGAAGCCGCCGAGAGAAGCGTTACGGTGTCCACAAAAGGTTGGGGTCCCGTTCGCGCCGCGTGGCTGGTGACGCACGAAGGAGTGACCGCTCTTGCAGGCACGTCGAAGGGCGAGCGGTTTACCTTCCCCGTCCCCGCAGACAAGTATTCCGCCGTTCTGCTGATCAACTGCAGCGAACCCCTCATCGACAAGCGAGAGGTTCCGCTGGGCATCGCCCCCGGCGCCACCGTCCAAGGGAACGTCGCAGTTCTCAATGTCAACCCCGAACCTGTGACCGTTGTCCTGTGCGTGACAGGCCCGAAAGGCTTCGGCGGCAAGCCGATTCGATTCACAACAGAACCGGGCGCATCGCGCATCGCAGAGGTCGCCCACAGCGCCCCCGCGAACGCCCGCGTCATGCAGCGCGTCGACCTCCTCCTGACCGCCAGCTTCGAGGTTGTTCCATCGCGTGTCGCGCCGATCCACCATCCAACATCCCACACCGTACATCCAACGGTCGATTGGCTGCTTCCAGCGCGTGTGGTCGGTCCGCTGGATGCCCGACTCGCTCGCTCCGGTGATTGCCAGGTGACGCTGACCATTCACAATCGCTCGCCATTACCCATCAGCGGTAAGTACGAGCTGAAAATGAAGTCGGCTCTCACGTTGAGTCCCGCACGCGGCCTTTTCTCCGTACACTCCGGCGAGACGACCTCGATTCCCGCTGCCGTCGATTTGACGTCCCTTCAGGACTTTGAGAACGTAATTGCGGAGGTAACGGCTGCCGGAGTCACCGCTGAAGCCTATTGCTGCGTCGGGCCGTACGTGATGAACGCCGATTTCGAGCTTGCCAGTTTCGGTTTGGGCAGGGACCTCGCCGATGGCGGTTTTTACGACCATTACCTACGCAAGGCGAATGGAAATGCCAAGGACCTCGGTCCCGTCCCGCACATTGTCTGGAACGGAGCTTACAGCGGCCAAGGATGTCTCCGTATACCGCAAGGCTCCCCAGCCCACATTGCCTGGAACGCCTGGCTCGTTCCCAACAAGCGATACCGTATCAGCATTGCTATCAAGCGAACCGCTGCTAAGGGAGGCGGGTTCCAGATGTCCGCAGCGGGTGACATCTGCCAAAGTCCCTTCCTGGGCGCAACACAGCAGCCAAAACTCAACGAATGGGAGGTCTTCTTCGGCGAGTTCACCACCGGGGCCGAAGCGCCGCACTGGCAGACCACCTTCCACAGCAGCGCGGACGGGGACATTTTCTACGATGCGTTGAGGATTGAGGAGGGAGCACCGCAAGCGCCTTGATGTGCGAGGGAGCGACCTGCCGGTTGCTGACTTGTACTGACGTCTGAGCGAGCGAGCGTTGACTTTGTGGTCCAGTAGGGCTAAAATACTTGCCGTTGCTTGCCGATCATGTTAGAGGGAGGCAACGGAGTTACAGATTTGCAGAAGGCATTCCATATCGTCATACTATTGCTCAGCGTGGCCCGGGTCGGCACGGTTGCGGCGGAAACTGTGAAACTGTCCGACCTCCGCGCCAATCCACAGAAGTACAGCGGCCAAACGCTGGGCTTCAGTGGCATCGTGGACGGCATCATCGCGTCCGCCGAAGCAACCACCCTCATCTTCCGCGGAACGGAAGGCGATCGGGTCTACATCAAGGGAGGGCATGTTGTCCCTGAAGCCAAGCCCGGTAGGTATGTGTCCGTGTCGGTGAGAGTGCCCCCCAATTCCGGATATGTTGCTTCTCTGGAATTGGTGGGCATTGTGGCGTCCGCTCCGCCTCCAGCGCCAACGCCAATGCCAATGCCTACGACCGCCGCGGTGGCGCCTCCGCAAGCAGCGACCACAAGCGCCTCGTCTCCCAGCTCACAATCCGGAACAGCGCCGGGCAACTACAGGCTGATGGACGGGGAAGGGAAAACGCTGCAATCACGCTCGAAGACCACAGCCTCGTCGCCTGCAGCGAAGTCACTTCCCAGTCGCGGCGTCGCCTCTTCCGCTGACCGGACCATCGCTGCGATGATCCCGACCTACAAGAAGACCATCCAGCAGTTCAACCCCAAACTGGACGATGCGCGGCTCACGCAACTTGCAGACCTGATACTCCGATACGGCTACCAGAGCAACGTTGATCCTCGACTCGTGGTTGCCGTAATCGCAGCCGAATCTAATTTCAGGCTGGAAGCGACTTCGCCCAGTGGCGCGATGGGTTTGGGTCAACTAATGCCGGGTACCGCGGCGGGGATGGGTGTCAGCAACGCCTACGATCCCGAACAGAACCTGCGAGCCGCCATACGGATTATCAGCGGACACCTGAAGAAGTACGGCAACCACTCGGACGGATTCTACCGAGCCTTGGCCGCGTATAACGCGGGCAGTGGAGCGGTGCGTAAGTACGGAGGCGTCCCGCCATACCGGGAGACGGTGAATTACATCTGGAAGATCTACGGGCTGTACAAGCAACTGGCCCCCGATCAGTTCAAGTAACCAGGACGCACCCCTCTTTTCGTTCCGACTGCGCCGGCACGCTCCACGCCTAAAACGACCCGTGAGGCAGACACTATTCTGCCCCGCCCCCCACTGCGCACGCACGTTCCCACGCGTGTCAATTGCGGGGCTGAACAGGCTCTGCGTTCTTCATTCACTCGTCCCTATCAGGAAGCTACCAGCGGACGGTTGACGGTTCGGACGAAGATTGTTGAAGGCATGAGAGTAGGGGATGTCAGCGTTGCCGGTGTCAGACACCGGTATGTCCGAATCCGCCGGCGGACCGATCGGTTTCCTCAAGGTCCGGCACAGATTCCCACTGAACGTGCTCAACTCGAGCGACCACCATCTGAGCAATGCGATCGCCGCGTCGGATGGTGAAGGGCTCCTTCCCGAAGTTGGAGAGGATGACCTTCACCTCGCCACGGTAGTCGGCGTCGATCGTGCCGGGCGTATTGAGGAGGGTGATGTTGTGCTTGAGAGCCAGCCCGCTGCGCGGTCGCATCTGCGCTTCGTACCCGGGAGGAATGGCCACGCGAAAACCCGTCGCCACCAATATGGTTTCCCCCGACGGAACCGTGGCATCTTCTGCCGCGCACACATCCATCCCCGCAGCGTGGGGTGTCATATACGTGGGCAGAGGAAGCCCCTCGCCATGCGGGAGAACATGTATGAGAATGCGGAGCGGGTTAAACATGGTCAATTGTCAATGGTGACTCTGCTGAAAGAAGGCTTCTCTCCGCAGAACACGCGGAAGACGCGGAAACTTCAGTGCAAGTTCCGGGTTCCAGATGGACTTTTTTTTCTGCCTGTTCTGCGGGACATTTAGTTTTTTCAGTGGACTCAATGGTCGATGGTTGGGAAGGACAACGCGTTCGCTGCATCAGGCGGCGTTGCAGTGTCTCTCCCGGGTTGCGGGCCAATGCTGCCGCCTGCGCGTTCCTTGTCTCCGCGAACTTGTTCCGCATCACAATTCCAGCGGATACTTTGTCAACCGCTCAATGCCATCCTTTGTAACCTGGTAGTCCTGTTCCAGTCGAATACCTCCTTGCAGGAGTTCGCCGTAGATGCCGGGTTCGAGAGTAAAAACATCCCCGAACTCAAAAGTGTCCGTCGAGTCGAGAAGAATACGCGGCGCTTCATGGGGATCGAGTCCGAAGCCATGGCCACCGTGGTGTCCGAAGCTACCACGCAGAGGCTGAAATTTATCGACCTTCTCCTGCAGCACACGACGGACTTCTGCGGTGGGCGTGCCCGGACGGATCACCTTCTCGGCGGCCGTGAGTGCCTCGACAATCACCTGCCAGGCCTCGATTTGGATGGAGTTGGCGCCGGACACGGCGAACGTGCGACAGACATCGGCCCAATATCCGCCGTAGATCGGCCAGATATCGAGGAGGTAGAGATCGCCTTCCTGAATCTGCCGACTGGTGGGCGGCCCGCCGCCCGTGGCGCATCGCAGACCGGTGGCAAAATCGCCAGCGAAGGGAATCGTCGTCCCCGCTGCGTCCATCACTGCCGCGTGCATGGCGTGGTGGACCTCCAACTCGGTGCGTCCGGGTTTAGCCACCGACCGGCCCACGGCGTAAGCAACTTCGGCAATCTCGATAGATCTCCGTATGAGGGCCAACTCATCCTCGTCCTTGCGCCGACGCAGTTGTCGCAGATCGGGCATGATGTCCGTGCCGACCAGTTCTTCCTCTTGGAGAACCTCTGCGATCCCGAAGGGTACGCTGGCCTTCTCAATTCCGATGTGCCGCGATGCGTTCCACAACTCATCAAAGTCTTCGCAAAGCCTCTTCGCGACCTCCGGAACGAGGTCCTGCGCGAGCCCCCCCCCCAGTCGCCCGTTGTAGCGATACACCTTGTGGGCTGCGGAAGGTTCGGGCTGATCCGCCGCAATAAGCGAGCAGACCCCCTCGTTAGTCAGTACCGCACAGACCGGCAAGCGCGGATGGGCCATCCAGCCTGTGAGGTAGTAGACGTTGGCGGGATCGCAGATGATCGTCGCGTCGACGTGCGACTCTTCGAGACGGTTCCGAAGTCGTTCTTGTCGCCGAAGGCAACCTTCCTTCGTGAGCATATCAGCCATCCTGAGAGGAATCCATCATGGCGACCTGTCGGCTCCCCGGTCGCCGTACAATAGGCGGGGATCCGCTATGCAAAAGCGATTGTCCATCCCGATGAGTCGGGACCACGCGAGATAAAAATCCGGCGTGCAAGGGTGCGATTCATTCCGCATTTCCCGACTGGTCGTCCCGATCCTCGGGATCGGCAAGCCGGAGCCGCTCGCCGCATTTTCGGAGAAGATGGTCTCACTTGATCCGAACTTCTTTGCCGGTCTCGGAGCTCTTATAGACACCTTCGAGAATCTTCTGCACGATCAGTCCATGCTCGCCCGGCGCCGTGGGCTTCTTCTCACCCCGTACGGCGGCGATGAAGTCCAGTATCTTTTCGTCAAAGGCCACTTCGTCACCTACAAAGTCGGGACTCAGGTTGAACATCGTTCCCGCCTCATCTTTGAAGATCATCGGCGGGTCGAAGCACGCACCGCCCTTGTCGCCCATGAGGGTGAAGTTGAAGATTCCCTTCTCAATGTGGGCGGCGAAGCTGGACTCAATGGACAAGGTGGCTCCGTTGTCGAAGCGGATCAGCCCCACAGCCAGGTCTTCCACCGTGTAGGTCTTGTAGTCCCAGTTGGGCCATTGAGACTTCACTTGGGAGGGCTTGTCTCCGAGGTAGGTGTAACACGCGCCGGTTACCGCGACCGGCTGCGGCGAGCCCATCAGATAGTGCGCCACCTCAATGATGTGGACACCGATGTCAATCATCGGGCCGCCCCCTTGGAGTTTCTTCTGTCCGAAGACGCCCCAGTTGGGGATGCCGCGCCGTCGCAGAGCCTGACAGCGCGCGTACAGGATGTTGCCGAGAATCCCTTCGTCGATGGCGCGTTTGATCATCTGCGCCTGTGACGAATAGCGGAACTGGAACCCGATGACCAACACCCTATTGGCTTCCTTTGCCGCGGCAACCATTGCCTCCGACTCCTTGACAGTCATCGACATTGGTTTCTCCACAATCACGTGTTTCCCGGATTTGAGCGCAGCAACCGTAGGTTCCTTGTGAAAGAAGTTGGGGGTGCAAACACTGACGGCGTCGATCTCCTTCAATGCCACGAGGTCCCTGTAGCTGGTGAAGGTTTTGGGGATACCGTAGGTTTCCGCCGCTGCCTTCAGGACAGTCTCGTTGACATCGCATGCCGCGACGATTTCCACGCCATCGACTGCCTGCAACGACTTGATGTGGCTACGGGCAATGCCGCCGGTGCCGACGATACCAACGCGAACTTTCTTTGCCATACCAATACTCCTTGCCTGTTTCCAGAATAGTTCCTATGAAAGGAATACCTCTTTCCCGGTTCGTCCGGATTCATAGATCGCGTTCACGATCTCGACCGCGTGTCGGGCGCTCTCGAGGGTGATAAACGGATCGCAGCCTTCGCGGATGCACTTGGCCAAGTCCTCGATGTGTCCGTGGTGTCCGTAGGCGCCCAGGGCGTTGGGGTCGGAAGAAACGCCCACGTGCGACTTGTCTCCCGGTCCGTAGCGCTTCCGTATCTCTTCGTCTTCTTCAGTCTCGTCCCTGAACTTCCAGACGTGCAAAACGTCGTCCTGCTTCTGCACCGATCCGTTCCATCCGAGGATCGTTACGCTCGTCGCCATCCCGGGATACGCGGAAGTTGCCGTGGAGATAGTTCCCAACGCGCCGTTCTCAAACTTCAGCAGGGCCGTCGTCGTGTCTTCCGCCTCGACATCATGGGCGTAGACCCCGAAAGCCCCGAAGACCGATTTCACTCGACCGACTAAAAACTGCAGCAGGTCAACCGTATGAACTCCCTGGTTGGCCAGCGACCCACCACCGTCCAGCGCCCAAGTGCCCTTCCAATCGCCGTGGGGGCCTTCGTAGTACGACTGTTCGCGGTACCAGGGGACCAGCGCATGCACCCCGACGAGCTTGCCAAAACGTCCTTCATCGACCGCGTTCTTGATGCACCGGTTCAGTGGCAATGTTCTCGATTGAAACACGGAGGTCACCTTGACCCCCGCCCTTTTCGCAGCCTCGATCATCTCGTCGATGCGTTCCACTTTCACATCCGCCGGCTTCTCGACGAGAACGTGTTTGCCTGCGGCAATTGCCATCAACGCGCATTCCGCGTGCTTGCCGCTCTCGGTGGCGACCGTCACCGCCTGAATCTCGGGATCGGACAGCATCTCCTCAAAGCTGAGATATCCCCTGCAGCCATACTTCTCCGCGGTGGGCTGCATTCGCATCGGGTCCTGGTCGCACACGGCAACCAGCTTTACTCCCGGAACCTCGGACACCGCCAACGCATGATGCGTCCCCATGCCAAGCCCAAGAACTCCAAACCCAATTTCATCCTGGCACATATACACCTCTCCTTGTTGGTATTCGCTCACAGCTCGATAACCTGCCACCGGGAACCGCTTCCGTAAATGTTGCCCTTCTCCGCATCCCCAATACGAGGCGTTCTCGCCACCACCGAACATCTGCAACGATGTTGCTGTCGCTTAACTCGATCTCCCGCAGGGTGATCGCGGCAGCGCCATTACGTCCGCAGGACGGCGCCCGTATTTGCCGAGGTAACCATCTTGGAGTAACGCGCCAACCAGCCCTTCTTGTAACGCGGTTCGGGGGCCTTCCAGGCAGCCTTCCGAGTTGCCAGTTCCGAGTCGCTGAGCTTCACTTGCAGCTTGTGGCCGGGAATATCAATGCTGATGATGTCTCCATTTTGCAGCAGGCCGATGGCGCCGCCGTCGGCTGCTTCGGGAGAGACGTGCCCGATGCACGCGCCGGCAGTGCCGCCGGAGAAGCGACCGTCGGTCACCAGCGCGCACTGATCGCCCAGATTCATCCCCTTGATGTAGGAGGTAGGCGACAGCATTTCCTGCATCCCCGGCCCGCCCTTCGGACCTTCGTAGCGAATGATGACGACGTCGCCCGGCTGTATCTTCTTGGCGAGAATTCCAGCGCAGGCGTCTTCCTGCGATTCGAAGATGACGGCCGGGCCTGTGTGAACGAGCATCTTCGGATCAACGCCCGCGGTCTTCACTACGGCGCCGTCAGAGGCCAAGTTGCCGAACAGTATCGACAACCCTCCGCTCTGGCTGTAGGCGTTGTCCACCTTCCGAATGCACTCAGGGTTCTTCGTGTCACAACCGGCGATGTTGTCGCCCAGGGTCTTCCCTGTTACCGTCATGCAGTTGAGGTTCAGCACCCCCTCTACCATGCTCAATTCATGGAGAATCGCGTTGATGCCTCCTGCCGCGTCCACGTCCTCCATGTGGAACGGAGAGGAGGGACTGACTTTGCAGAGGTTCGGACACTTCTGCGATAGCCGATTGATGCGATCCAAGTCGTAGTCGATTTCGGCCTCGTGGGCCAGTGCGAGTGTATGCAGCACGGTATTGGTGGACCCACCCATCGCCATGTCCAGCAGGAGAGCGTTGTCGATGCTCTCCACGCTGACGATATCCCGCGGCTTCACGTCATCTTTGACGAGGGCCACGATGCGGCGCGCGGCGTCCTGCCACAACTGCACCCGTCGCGGGTTAAACTTGTCTTTGCTGCCGGCAAGAATCGTCCCATTGCCCGGCAACGCCAGACCGAGAGCCTCGCAAAGGCAATTCATGGAGTTTGCCGTAAACATGCCGGAACAGGAACCGCAGGTGGGGCACGCGACCTTTTCCAGTTCCTCGAGTCTCTTAGCGCTCACTGAGCCCACCTCGTGTCCACCGACGCCCTCAAAGACACTCACCAAATCTACGGTGGCGCCATCCGACATCTTCCCCGCTGCCATCGGCCCACCGCTGCAAAAGATTGTGGGGATATTGCAGCGCACTGCGGCCATCAACATGCCGGGGATGATCTTGTCGCAGTTGGGGATGCACACCATCCCATCGAAGCAGTGGGCGCGCAACATGGTCTCCACACAGTCGGCAATCAACTCGCGGCTGGCGAGAGAGAACTTCATCCCTTCATGCCCCATGGCGATGCCGTCATCCACGCCGATCGTGTTAAACTCGAAGGGAACACCCCCCGCGTCGCGCACCGCCTGTTTGACGATTTCCGCCACCTTGTTCAGGTGCACATGGCCGGGCACGATTTCCGTAAACGAATTACAGACGGCAATGAACGGCTTCTCCCAATCATCCTCGCCCACCACCGTCGCCCGCAACAGGCTGCGATGGGGCGCTCTCTCAATGCCTTTCTTGATAATGTCTGAACGCATGAAATGCCTCCTGGTAGGAATTGACGCTTGTCCGGATTGTCCTTGCCAAGTCTAGGGCAAACGGGAATGAACCGATTGTAGCCGCGGAGCCCATATTGGTCAAGTCGGGGGGGCGATTAAGGAGCGGTGCGGCCTGAACTGGCCGGGAAAGGCGGGCTGCTTCAAGGCGATTCAGACACCCAGCCTCGGCACGCTGTGTCCCTGCCCGGAGGAGTCGTGGCCGCCGAGGCCGTTTACATCACGCGGAGACGCGGAGAACGCATAAGGATGGCGGAGGTGTTTGGCATCGGTGTCGCCGTCTTTGCCCCACGCCTCAAATACTACCCAGCGTCCCGTGATGCGGGCGCGGCCCAACATCGCTCCGGTCTGTTTCCTTGAACCCCAATGCAAACGCAGGGGAGTCCCCGTCAAGGGTGAAGTCCCACTTTGCCAAGTCCGCGAACTTCGGATCGGCGATGAGGGAGTGCTGGTCCTGCCGCAACGCCTGCCATTCCTCCAGACTGAGCTTCTTCTCACCGTTGTCATCCGGCGCCGGTACAGCGACGCGGACAACGTCCGGTTTGCGAAGCGTCTGCGGCGGCATCGCCTCGGACTCTGTGAGTCCGCAGCATCTGTTCCGTTTTCTGTACGACGAAGAGGTGTGGAGACCACCAATAACCGAGCCGATCGGAGGTTGCGACCGGCGGTGATCTCCGCGGACTCACAGAGTCCGACGCAATACGGGAGGCTGCAACAAGACCGTGACCGGCTCCCGGACGCACGCCATTCTGGCGAGTCTAAGTGCGACCTGTCGACAGCAGGAGCGCAACGTAATGCAGTTCTTCACCGACCGGGCCAGCCGCCTTTGCGGTTGGGTTGAGCACCGCCGGTTGCATCGCTGCGCGCAAGAGTGCGTTGTTGCCATACGCTGTGCTGATGCCGGCATAGTGGTTCCTGCTTGCCTTTGCTTTCTACCGCGCCGCGTGGCAGTTTGTCTTTCATCCCTTCACTTGGGAGAATGACGCCACATGGTCCAATACGAGGTGCCCGCAGCAGGAGTGTGACTGAATGCTGACGAGTCTTCTACTTTCCCCTCAGCGCGGCGTTGCGTGTCTTCTTTTCCATCGTCCAGTAGACATCCAGCGTGCGGAGGCCGAATTCCTTGGCCATATCCTTCGCCGTTACTTCCGGGTGGTGGGAATAGAGAATGAACTTGGCTTCATCGCTGCGCACGTCGATTTCCACCTGGCCTCCATATTTCTCTCGCAGGGGTTTCCAGTGCTGGTTGTTGTAGTCGATATGACAAACCATACAGTCCAGGTTGATCGTGCGCTCCACGAAGGGGCAGTGCAGTTGTGACTCCGCCAGGACGCGGCCGATGGGGTCGACGATTCTGCTCCCCGCGCGCGGCAACGCCGATACGAAGAAGTACCGGAAATCGTGCGCCCATATCTGATTTTGCAGCCCGCCGTGATACATGGATGAGAAGAAGAGAATCTCCGCGCCGTTATTGAACGCACCCTCGCCGACGTCGCGGAAATTCAGATCGAAACAGATGGCAAACCCGATCTTCCCTAAGTCGGTCTGCAGAACGGTATACTCCGTTCCGGGCATAATTCCCGCTTCGACCTCGCCGATGGTGGGATGCACCTTGTGGTAGCTGCCGATGGGTTGCCCATCTCGGCCGATGAGCACGGATGAGTTGTAGACCCGCTTGCCCTTTTTCTCCGGCATCCCGATGATGAGGTGGGTATTGTGTTTCCGACACAGCTTGCCCAGTGCCTCGGTGGTGGGGCCTGGAACAGGCTCCGCCGCGGCGATCCATTCTTCTGCGGTCAAGCCAAACACATTGCAGAACTCCGTCAGGCAAATGATGTCCGGACTTCGTGTCCCGGCCTGATCTACCAGTTCAACCAACTGCTTGACGTTCCGCTTGACTTTGTTTGCAGCGGACCCGCTTCCACCCGCTCCGCCAAATGAAATCCCGGCTACCTTGACATATCTCGCCATCGCCTGTCTCCTACTCTTAGAATGGCAGAGAGTATAGCACACATTGTCACGGGTGTATCCAGGAATTACGGAGATTGCCGTAGGATAAAGCTCCAGCTTTGTCAGATGCACATTGGAATTACGGGAAAGAGGTCTGCCACTGACAAAGCTGGAGCTTTATCCTACGGCGACAAAGTCGATATATCCACTTTTCCGTAATTCCGGGATGCACCCCATTGTCACACATAACTGACGCATCGATATTTCCATGCCCGTTCCCCAAGGGATTGTGGGCAGGGGTGTCTTCACCCGTAATGAATATATCTGGTAGATCAAGGTCTGGTTGTCGTCGTCGATGGAACGCAGAAGGCGGTTTGGAACCAGTGCTGGGACCCGCAAGCCCTGCAGCGAACCGTCCGCGCCGAAGCCGGAGAAGAAGTCAGGAAATCTACGTCGTCACCTGCGAAGAAGTCTACACGGTTCTGGACCCGCAAACCAACACGCCTCAAGACCGCCGGGCGTTGCATGCGTGGGTTTCCAGCAAGCCCCTCAACCGCAACAACTTCCATGCCCGCCGTAACCTGATCGGTCGTCGACGGTGGGCGATTGAGAACAATATCCTCGTTGAAAAGCATCACGGCTGCGCCTACGATCACCCCTCGGCGCCATCGACTCCACACAACCTACCACCTCTCAAACTCGTTGTCTTGCCTCCTCCGCCTTTACCACCGGCTGAACATGGGCACACGTCAGGTCCTGACTCGCTCCGCACTCATTTGACCCCCCATCGCACCAACATATAGAATGTTCGACTAAGGAACGCAATACCGAGAGGTGCAAACCTGTGACCAATGTGGTTCTGTTTAGTCTGTGCCTGTCTACGCTGGGCGGTCTTCAACTCGTACCCGACGCAAAGGGCAGTCCACAACCAAAATCAACCGCAGGTAAGCGGGTTTTCGCCCATTACATGGTCTGTTGCCCCGCCGACGGAGGGGGCGCGACCGTTGAGGATTACAAGCGGGAAATTCAGGCAGCACAAGAGCGCGACATCGATGGCTTCGCACTCAACTGCGGAGGTTGGACGGCGCGGGAGCCGCACTACAAACGGCGCGCCCTAATGATCTACCAGGCAGCCAAGGAGTTGGGCACGGACTTCAAGTTGCTCATTTCTGCCGACTATTGTTGCGGTCTGACCCTCGATGAGACTCGCGATATGATCGAGACCTTCCGCGATCATCCCAACCAGTTCCGTCACGATGGCAAGCCTGTGCTTTCCACCTTCTCCGGGCGAAAAGCTGTGACTGGATTCATACAAAAGGAATTCACGGGTGACAGAGCAATCGTCTTTGTTCCCTTCTATTACCCGACTCCCGCCGCCGAGATGCCGAACCAGGCGCAGGTCGATCAGGTGTTCAGCAACAACCCCTCACTCGATGGCTTCTTTCATTTCGGCGCAGCCGGCACACCGGAACAAATCGTTGCGAGCAATCGACTTCTGGCAGCGAAATGGCTTGGAGCGGAGAAGATCTTCATGAGTCCGATCACGCCCTTCTATCGCGGGCTTGGAGGCAACTACCGCGTGTTCGAGTGTCGCGGCTTCGAGGGCATGGCAAAGCAGTGGGAGAGTGCCATCGAGAACAACGCTACCTGGGTGGAGATCGTTACCTGGAATGATTGGGGTGAATCAAGCTATGTCGCGCCTTTCGGCCCGCCGGAGAAGAGGGACGTAGGGGGCGGCAATTGGGGTTCCTTACCCTCGCACGTGGCCTTCCTCGATGCAAGCCGCTACTACATCGACTGGTTCAAGACGGGTAAGCCACCGAAGATCACTCAGGATAAGTTCTTCTACTTCTACCGCCTGCACCCGAAAGATGTGCCGGGCACGGTGAAGATAGGGCAGGAGCAGAAGGGGCGCCCGTCGCACGCGGACAGTTTGGTGGACGACGTATTCGTTACCGCTTTTCTCAGGTCGCCTGCGCGTCTGATCATCGACAGCGGTGGAACACGACAGCAGTTTCAGTTGCGGCGAGGAGTGCATCATGTCTCAATGCCCTTCGCACCCGGCAAGCAACGGCTTGTGGTGGAACGGAAAGGACACGTCCTCATCGACAAAACCGGCGAGCGCGAAATATCCGCAACGGATGGTTGGGGGAACTTCAACTACTTTGGTGGGGCAGCGGTTGCGCCGAAAAGATTGGATTAATCGGGCAGACAGGTAGTGCACTTGATTCCCACGTGCGCGCTGCGACGCCTATCTCCTGTGCGGTGGCCGAAGGGGTCGCTCATCAGCGCCCTGGCTGTCGTCGTAAAGTCTGGGCCACCAAGTCGGGACGATCGAGGTCGGATGGGAGTTCTTCGAAGAGTTCAAGTCTACCATCCACATCCCATCGCAGGTGACGCTTCGCACCCTCAGAACATGCGAAGTATCCGTCAGCATTGACCACCAGCCATTCGGTGACGGAATCACCAACCCTTGGCAGAGCGATGCATGTGATAAGGACGTTCCCTGTTGACGTGTTCCTGCAGGAGCATTCCCGTATCGGTCCTGTAGGAGTCAAACAGCTCAACGGTTTCGTCGTAGGCCAATGCCCACTGCTCGCCCACTGGAGAAATGGCAATGGACTTTACTGAATTGATGTGCCCAAGGGCAACTTCGAGTCTGAATCGATCCGATCCTTCATGCAACATGACAAACACTATCTGGCCCGCCTAGCCTGCAGTTCGGTCAATCAGCGTCCCACGGATCAAGAGCGGACTTCGCGCGCAGTGCAATAGGCCATAGACCACTACTGTTGGCTCTTCAATCCGGTAATAGAGGGCGTACGGGAATCGGCGCAACAAGCGTCGCCGAAACTCCCCATACACCTTGGGAGAGTGCAGGGGGTCGCGGGCGGCTTCGCTGGCACTGGCGTAGAACACACGCAAGAACTCCTCGCCAAGTCCTGGTGCCTTCTGCTCGTACCAATGGTAGCCCGCGATCGCGTCGTCTTCGACCTCGGGCACGAAACTGAGGTCGTGAATCATTTCCTCCCCGCTATCCGGTCCTGCAACTCCTGAAGTGTCAGGAGGTCCCCAGGGGCGCCCCGGTGTTTGGCAAGCCTCGCGTCCAGTTCGTTTCTGTGGCTTTGGGGAACGGGAATGCCGGACTCATCCGTGCTGATGTTCTCCCACAGGTCCTCCACCAGGAGAATCTTCTCAGGTACTGAGAGACAGGATATCTCGGGGATGTCAACCATGGCCATTTCACACCTCTCACTTTATCAAGACAGTGAGATTATACAGCAGACAGTGTGCCTCCTCAAATCGGGGGTGGCAACATGGTTACCTCCTGCCAAAAGGTTCAACGCATGACTCGTCGCTCATCGACGCACCACCTCATCCCCCTCCGATATCACCGTCACATAAGCTCTCGGGCGGCAGGGGAATCCCTCGCAGCGAAAGGCAAGCTCGTTCTTCCCAGCTTCCAGCACGGGAATGTCACCGTCGGGACGAAGCTCACGCACCAATTCACCGGTGCGGCTGTACAACTTGCAGTCGTCGGGATCGCGGAGTTCGAGGTATTGACCCGTCTCAATCTCAACGGGAAACGTAATGGTTGTTCCCCCGAGAGTGATGGAGGGATTCGTGACGGTTTGCTCCACCCGTGGGATGGCCTTGATGGGGCTGAGGTAACAGGTGACGGTCTTTCCGACAGGCACATTGTTGTACCAGAGGTGGATTCCCGTGACGTTGTGAATGGCGGACACTTCCCGGTACGCCTTGTAGAGTGATCTCCCGTACGGCCAGGAGTATTCCTCGAAACGCGCCGCTTCCGGTTCTATCAACTCGAAGTATCGCCAGCCTTCAAAGTCGA
Source organism: Armatimonadetes bacterium CG2_30_59_28 (assembly GCA_001872605.1). Lineage (GTDB taxonomy): Bacteria > Armatimonadota > Abditibacteriia > CG2-30-59-28 > CG2-30-59-28 > CG2-30-59-28. Next base: position 15,730 of record MNXM01000158.1, read on the forward strand.
TGATGACGTAATGGTCGAGATCAACATCCCCCGAAGCAAGGCTGGCGACGCGGAAGTTCATCAGCTCTGCCTGACCATCCCCGTGGATCCATACACCCATCGCGCGGTGGTTGCAGAGATCGAGGGGTTCCGGGAAGTTCTTCCCCACTCGCACCCACGAGGCTTGTCGCGGTCGGTACTCCCGCTCCGCGTGATCGAGGAGAGAGAATTCGTCATCGGGCGCGGAGGAAAGAACCCGTTCTGAGGACCCAGAGTTGGTGGCTGTCCAGCAACCTATGGAACCCTCACCCCGGCCCTCTCCCAAAATGGGAGAGGGCCGGGGTGAGGGCAAACCTCGGTGGACAGCCCCGGCGCGGCGTCGCCGTAGGAGTAGACCTTGCCGCTGTTGAGCAGTTGTATTCGCTCGCTGCGATCACTGAACTCACCTTCGGAAGCGAAGTCGGCGAGGACGATGTTGTCGGGCGCCTCATACGTCCCGCACCCCATCAATGCCTCGATACGCAGCTTCAGCGGTTGACGTCCGAATTTGTTGCTGGTGATCCACACGTTGGTGAAGCCGTCGGTCTCTTCGACCTTATGGCGCTCATATTGTACGGGCAGGAACTCCCATTCTCCATCTTCCGCCTGTCGCAGGCGGTGCTCGGAGTCCGATTCGCGCAGCTTCGCCTTCACAGCTTCAGGGAAGTAGTTCTGCCTCCGCAGGGTCTCATAAGTCCTGATGAGAGGCGCGACCTTCCGCAACCACGGTTCCTTCGCATACATTTCCGGATTGACGGCTTGGAGCGAGTAGCCGGCATCTGTCCCAATGGCGCGGCTCCACAGATGATGCACATCATCGAGATAGGTGGCGTCGTGCTCCGGTCCCTGCCATGCCAGCACCCGCGACCAGCCAAGGTGCAGCGGCATGAACATGCGTCGCGCGCCATCGTTGGACTGACAGTGGAGGTCGATGAACTTCTTGTGCGCGCGGATCGTATGATCCCACGCCTGCATGCGGGAGCGAACGAACCAGAGATGGTGGTGGAACGTGGCCATCTCCACCATGATGGGGCGCTCCAGTCGCCGGAACACCTCGAACGCGAACTTTGCTCCATAGTGCCAACGGTTCTCCTCACCGCCAATGATGTGTGCGCCGTCGAGTCCGTCGAGATACGTGAAGTCGAAACCGCATTCATTGATGACCGTGGCGATGCGGTTTGCCACCTCGCCGAACAGTGTCGCTTCTCCATCGGGCGCGAAGCATCCCCAGCATTCCTTGAGATGATGCACCGGCGCGCCTTTGGCATGGAGCGCCGGTGCCGTTCCACACGCGCCGCGTCGGCAGCCGGTTACGGCGTAGGATGATTCGTCCGCGACCGTCGTGTACTCGATAAGTTCATCGTCTATCTGCAGTGTCATGCTGCGTCGCACGTAGTAGCCGATGTATTTTGGCAAGTCGGTTGTCGGCTCTGCGAGGGGGACCACGGAAGATTCTGTGTCTATGTTTTCCGCCAACGTGTAGGCTCGTTCCTTCGCCAGGCGCGGGTCCGGGACGGGCGTCACCCAGTTGCAGGCTTTGTTGATCGAAAAGGACATGGTGTGCAGACCGGCAAGAATCCCCGCGTCGTGCAGGCGGTCGGTTACCGCTCTGACATCGGCGTAGCCGTTGGGGTAGAGGTTGGGGAACGGCTGATAGTCGCCGTAGTTCAGACAGCCGATGAAGTCAATCTGCGTGAAGCCGATGTCCTTGCAGAGCTCGATCCAGGAATCGACGGTCTCGATCGACGGCGTGCCGAAAAGGTAGGAGCCGTATGTGATGTCCGCGTCCATCGCGAACGGCCCGCCGTAAGGCGAGTGGGGCACTCCCTCCGCCTCGTTCACCATTATCTTCATGATTCCGCGCATCTCGCTGAAGGGTGATGCCACCAATCCCGCTTGTGCTCCAACCAAACCGAAGCATTGGTAGCACGCCGCCCAGAGGTGTTTCTGGGGGCCGGGCAGTTCCTCGACATTGGTCTGCAGATTCAACGCGATCACGGACGCGGAAAAAAGCTGATCCGCCTTTGCTTCGAGCGTCGTCGGGATGTTGACAAAGGCAAGCTCATCGGGGTCACCGGAAACGGATTCCACGGTGAAGAGAAAGTAACCGGGTTGCGTGTCAACACGAATCACGGCCACCACACCTGACGCTCCGAACTCGATCATCAGCTTCCCGTCCGAATAGGCGACCGCACTTGCAGAGCGCTCTTGACCATGCGTCATCACCGTCGCGCAGGACGATGGGGCACCCGACAGGTGATTGACCCCGGACTTCACGTCAACAATTTCCCGATTCTGTCCGTCTTCGCCGATGGCGTATCTCACAAGCTCGTTCTCAAGTATAACTTGCATGATCCCTCCGATATGCTGTTCCACATCTATGTCACTCGAAACGACAATTGCCGGGGTCGTGATACCCCTCCGAAGCAAAGGCCGAATTGATCGTGCATTATACCACTTGGATTCAGGACGCGGAGAACTTGACGGTGATGTCCGTCGCGTGTAATCTACAATGACCTACCGAACAGCACAACTCCACCGCAACACTTTTTTCAAGGAGCCATCGCACGTGTCTTCGGGAACAACCGACCAAGCCAAGAGACCCAACATCATCCTGGTCATGACCGATCAGCAGCGAGGAGACTGCCTCGGGTGCGACGGACACCCCGCGGTAGAAACCCCTTATCTGGACGGGGTGGCCGAGCGAGGCGCTCGCTTCACTCACGCGTATTCATCGGTGCCCTCGTGTACTCCGGCCCGGTCCGGGATTCTCACGGGTATGGACCAGTGGAACCACGGGAGACTGACGATGGCAGGTGGGGACGCTCTGGAATTCCCCGCGACATTGCCAGGCGAACTGGCGAAGGCCGGCTATCACACGCAAGGAGTCGGGAAGATGCACTTTGCTCCACAGCGACGGCTCTACGGCTTTCACAACATGGTGCTGGACGAAAGCAGCCGCCGCATCGGAGATTTCGTGAGCGATTACCATGAGTGGTTCGACGAGCACAAGGAAGGCTCCTACGGATATCGGGATCACAGCATCGACTGGAACAGTTGGATGGCGCGCCCCTCGCACCTTCCGGAGCATCTCCATCCCACCTACTGGACCGCGAGCGAAGGGATCAGATTCATTGCCCATCGCGACCCGACTCGGCCGTTCTTCATGTGGCTGTCCTTCGCGCGGCCCCATTCGCCGTACGACGCGCCACACCCGTATTTCGACATGTACATCAACAACCCCGATATCCCGCAACCGCACATCGGTGACTGGTGTGAGGAATATGGACAACCGACGGCCGACGTGAACGCTCCCTGGACGCGTCGATCCGACAGCGAAGTGCATCGGGCGCGCGCAGGCTACTACGGGAACATTACTTTCATCGATCATCAGATCGGTCGCGTGCTCTACGAGCTTCGGATGCGTGACCGAGAAGCGTATGAGAATACCCTCGTCATTTTCACTGCTGACCACGGAGACATGATGGGCGATCACTACATGTGGAGGAAGACCTACGCGTTCGAAGGCAGTGCCCGCATTCCGTTTCTCATGCAGTTTCCCGCTCACTGGTCGGAATCCCGCAAGCAAGTGCTGGATCAACCGGTGGAGTTGCGGGATATTATGCCGACGCTGCTGGACGCCGCGGGGACGGAGATCCCGGATTCGGTCGACGGCAAAAGCCTGTTGCCACTGGTTCGAGGAGAGACCGGTGGGTGGCGCGAATTCGTGCAGGGAGAGCACACGCACTGCTACAACGTAGAATACGGAATGCAGTATGTCACCGACGGACGCGAGAAGTACATCTGGTTCCACCACACGGGCCGGGAACTGCTCTTCAACCTGTTCAAAGATCCGGCCGAGCTTCACGACCTGTCCGGCGATGTGTCGGCGAAACCTCGTATCGAATTGTGGCGAAGGCGACTGGCGGAGATCAATGAGAACCGCGGCGACCCGCGCGGTCAGAACGGTCAACTCGTGCCGCAGCCTGAGGGAGCCATCACCCTCACGCCCAACTACTACAAGTGGAAAGAACGAGCGGACGTGGAAATCGAGAGACTGCGCCGCCTTTGAGCGTGTCTTCGTTCAGGTAGCTGCACTACCATGGGCGAGAGAAACGCGGTCCTCGCCCCCACCTCGCTCGCGCTATTGATTCTCACCTTGGCATCGAGTGTCCTTGACCGCGTTATCCCGGAGTTGCTTATGCACTTAGTTCCGAAGACTGTGGATTGGAATCCCCCCGAACTTGTTTCGGGGGATGGTTAGGACCACGCTAACGGCGGGAGGCGACAGACAGAATCCCCCCG
>MNXM01000224.1 GCA_001872605.1 Armatimonadetes bacterium CG2_30_59_28
GATTGAAGAAGAGGTTGCGCGGCGTCCGGGTTGTAGCGCGAACCTAACCTTCCCCCGGAACAAGTCCGGGGGGATTGCCATTACCGAATCAAACTGTCAAATAGCATAACCCCCCACTACCTTTTCGGGAACTATGGGACAGTATTTTTGACCACCTACATATCCCCGTCGAACGGGTGACAAAGCTGGAGCTTTATCCTACTTCATCCTTCCGCCCTCCCCGACGCGTCGGGAGGCTGGCCAAGGACAAGCCCTTCGGGCTGAGGGAACGACAATGCCCATGGAGGGGGGCGTACCGCGAATCAACTCCACCCCTGAGGGGATCGCCACAGTGACCACTCCCTGCGATGGCAAAACCTCATTTTGGATAATGTACACATCTTCCGGGATGCACCCTGTCAACGCTTCCACTTCCGCGTGGCAAGCCGCGACGCCGACCTCTCCGGCGCGGCCGCTTGGAGCATCTCCGGTTTCCATGCTATACTTCGGCAAGCTCAAGGTTCTCGACCACACCCACTCGTCAGAAAATGCGGATTCCGGAATGCGGAATGGATCACATCCTTGCACGCCGGGTTTTTATCTCGCGTGGTGTGGGCAAGTCGGCATGGGTGATTCTTTCAGCATAGTTGAGTATTCTCGATGCGGCAAAAGACACAGAGACGCTGGCGGATTCTCCGGAGAATCGACGCGGAATCTCGCGCTCTCGCGGAGACGCTGGGCATCCATCCGGTGTCTGCGTGTGTACTGCTGAACCGCAACCTCACTGAACCGGCAGCGCTCCAACATTTCTTGAACCCCTCTCTTGAAAGTCTTCATGACCCCTATCTGATGAAGGACATGGACAAGGCCGTGGCGCGCCTTCGTCAGGCCATCGATGGACAAGAGCGGGTAATGATTCATGGGGACTATGACGTGGACGGCGTCGCTGCTACCGCGATGATGGTGCGCATGTTGTCCGCTCTTGGCGTTGATGTGACCCATCATATTCCGCACCGAGTGGACGAAGGGTATGGCGTGAGCGCTGAGGGGATCAGGCAGGCAGCCGCGAACGGCGTCAAGCTGGTGGTGACCGTGGATTGCGGCATCTCGGCGTATGAGGAGGCGCTGCTGGCGCGTGAGCTTGGTCTGGACCTCATCATCACCGATCACCATCAGCCCCCCCCCGCTTTTGAGTCCCAGATTGCCTATTTTGGGGCCGCGGTCGCGGTCCTGAACCCCAACCGGCCAGATTGCGGGTATCCATTCAAAGGCCTGTGTGGGTGCGGGGTGGCCTACAAACTGGCGACTGCCCTTGTCGAAAACCTCGGACACCCCGGCAATGCTCTGCAGCGCGCCTACCTCGACCTGACGGCCCTCGCCACAATCGCCGATATTGTGCCGCTCAGGGACGAGAATCGCGCCATCGCCCAATTCGGGTTGGAACGCCTTTCCGACACAAAGAAGCCAGGGCTGAAGGCATTGATGGGGGTGTGCGGTATTGCAGGGAAACGTTTGTCAAGCTACCACGTCGGTTTCGTGCTGGGGCCGAGGTTGAATGCTGCTGGCCGCCTCGACACTGCGGAAACAGCCCTGAATCTGCTTCTCACAAGAGACGACTCCGAGGCAGGGCGACTCGCTGATGCCCTGAATCAACTGAACCGCGAACGCCAGGAAGAGGAATCGTCGACGCTGCAGGATGCAGAGCTGATGATCGAGTCTGGCGCGGATGCTCTTGGGGGTGACATCCTGCTCGATTCAGACAAGGCGCTGGTGCTCGCCTCCGAAGACTGGCACATGGGGGTCGTAGGCATTGTTGCCTCGCGGCTCGCGGAGCGTTACGTCCGCCCGACAATCCTCATCACCATGGGAGAAGATGAGGGAAAAGGTTCGGGTCGCAGCATCCGTGCCTTCGATCTGAAGAAAGGACTCGACGGTTGCGCAGATTATCTGGTGGGCTACGGCGGACACGCGCAGGCGGCAGGCCTGACTGTGACTCGAGGCCAATTGTCTCAGTTCCGCGCCCGGTTTCTGCAGGTGGCAGACGAGCAGTTGGGTGCGGACGACTTGATTCCGGTAGTCGATATCGATTGCGAACTAGGCCCCAGAGACCTGACCTTCGAGTTGGTCAACGAACTTCGCCGCTTCGAGCCTTACGGACATGAGAACCCCGGCCCGGTTTTCGCGATCCGCGGAGCGAAACTGCTGGATCAGTGCACGGTGGGGGCCAACGGTAAGCACCTGAAACTGCGCGTTGGTTTTTGGGAAGCCTCCTACGATGCCCTCTGGTGGCGCAAGGGAGACAACTTCGGAAGGTTCTCTCGTCACCAGCTTCTCGACCTCTGCTTTTCTCTCGACATCAACGAGTACCAGGGCATCCCCAGCATGCAATTTGTAGTGAAAGATGTACAGCCTTCATAGCATTGAGTTTCTCATGCACTACTCGCGCCTTGCCTGCGTTATTGCTTCCGTTACTTTTTTCCTCGGATCCGGTCTCGTCTGGTGGACGAACCGATCAGTGGCGACTTCGGAGAACCTCCGCGTTGCCGTGTGGGTTGTTGATCCGATGGAAAACGTCTTCCGCACGGCGCAGCCCCCGCCCGACGCGCCCGACAAGATTGAGCTCCATGCGGTCCGCAATGAGTTTGAGTGCGCGCAGATTGTGTTGCGCTCGGAGGAACGGATCGACGAACTGTCCGTCCAGTTCGCCTCACTAACATCATCCGTCGGTCGCATTGAAGCATCCAACTTGCGATGGAACGTGGTCGGATATGTTCCCGTGCAGAAGAACACGCCGAAGACCCCCGCGTCCGAATTGGCCGGCATAGCGCCGGGGGAGTTCCCCGACCCGCTGCTGGAAAAGGCATCCTTTGCCCTCGCCCCGGGACGCTCCCAGCCTCTTTATCTGACCTTCCGAGTCCCCGTCGATACACCGCCCGGGGAATACCGTGGCGCCGTGCAAATCACCGCCGGTGAGACGAACGCGGATACTGCAGTGGCGGAGGTTCCCATTCTCCTGACCGTTCATGGAGCAGCCCTTTCCGAGGAGAGGCACTTCGGTTTTACTTCGTGGTTCAGCGCCGGTGACCTGGCGAAACAGCACGGCGTCACCGTATGGTCGGAGGATTTCTGGAGACTACTTCCCGCATACGCTCGCAATCTGAACGAGCACCGCCAGACGATGATTCTGACTCCCATGGAACTGATCAAAGTCAACCGGGCAGCCAATGGGTATCTCACCTTCGACTTCAGCCGGTTTGATCGATGGGCAAGGCTGTTCGTCGACGCGGGGGTTCCGGTGCTCGAAGGCAAGGAGATGGGGCGCCGGGTTGGCAAATGGACTTCGCCGTTGATGGAATTCCACCCAGTGCCGGTGAATGATCCTCTGAAGGCGACGCGCAAGCCTCTCCCAAATGACGCTGTGCTGCGCGCATTCTTCGGGGCGCTTGAGCAGCGCCTCGAAAAGCAGGGATGGCTGGATCGGTTTGTCATGCACGTTTCGGACGAGCCAACCCGATACAACTACCCATCCTGGCGGAAGATGTCGCAATTCATTCGTGCCGCTGCGCCGCGGCTTCGTCGCATCGAGGCCAATCAGACGACGGAACTGGACGGAGATATCGAGATATCGGTGCCTCAGTTGGACAGTTTCGGTGTGGGGATGGATCGTTATTCGGCAAAGCGGAACCAGTACGGGAATGAGCTTTGGTTCTACACTTGCATGTACCCCACCGGCGCCTTTGCCAATCGCTTCGTAGACTACCCGCTGATCAAGACCCGACTGCTGCCGTGGATTGCCGCGCGCTACGGTCTCACCGGTTACCTGCACTGGGGGTACAACTACTGGAGTGAGAGGCCCTTCGAGTTCGTCGAGAGAAGCAACCTTCCACCCGGGGATTCCTTCGTCGTGTACCCTGGGAAGAACGGGCCGCTCAACTCGCTTCGGTGGGAGATGTTCCGGGAGGGAATTGAGGACTACGAGTGTTTGCTTTTGCTGAGTCAGAAACAACAGACGCATACCACCCGCACACAGCCTCCCAGCGCGTCACCCCTCCCCCCGCTCGTTCATCAACCCAGTGAAGAAGTCGCGCAGTATATGCGGGCTATCGCCGCTCGGATGGTGTACGCGCCGGACCAGTACAATCTCTCCCATCAGGACTTCAACGCGCTGCATCGGCAAATCCGGCAGATGCTGGCAGCGAGGACAAACGGTTGAGTCGCCGTCCCGCTCCGCGCCCGTGTAAATGGGACTGAACAACCTGCGCACGGATTCGTCTAACGACGACATATATCAAACATGTGCGGCTCATTGTCCCCGGCAGGGGCGCCGCCAAAGGAGGTTCCAGTCATGAAGACGAGACAGAGATGGTGCAGTCGGATACCAGGATGGATCGCCGCGGCGGGAGTTGGCTTCACGCTGACGGCGGCAGCCGCTCAGGAAGGTGTCCCACCCCCGCCAGCCAACGAGAATCCGCAGGGGCAGAACAGGGATGCAGAGCGGGAGCGTTGGCGCAACATGACTCCCGAAGAACGACGCGCGCAGATGGAGCAGTTCATTGCGCAGCGATTGAGGCAACGGGGGTTTAGCGACCAAGATATTGCCGCTCTCAAGCAGTACAACTCCGAGCGCGAGGAAGCGCAGAAGTCCCTCGGAGAGGTCTTCCGTTCCTTGTCCCAGACAGCCAAAACACCTGAGTCCACCGAGGACCAGGCCCGCATCGCGATCGCCGGATACAAGGAAGCGATGAAGACTCACGAGGCTACTCTGGAGAACTCGCGCAAGAAGCTGGACGAATCCATCCACTATTCGACCCGACCGAAGATCGAGGCCATTCTTCTCACCATGGGTGTGCTGGACAACGGAATGGGCCTTGGTATGGGCATGGGCATGAGAAGAGGGGACGGAATGGGCGACGAAGCAAACAAGCCTCTCCGAGGGGAAGGGCAACGTGGCGGACAGCGTCAGGGCCAGGGCGGCCAACCTCCCGCGGAACCCCCCAAGGCGCCAATGAACTGACAGCTTGTCGGTGGAGCGACCTGCAGGGTCCCATGCGGTCATCCTTCTGTCGCCTGCTCGTTGCGCGCCCGCGCGTGCCAGCCGGGGAGACCACGGGCGGGACGCCCTTGCCACTGGATCAGTTTCTGCTCGTAACGCCCGCGCGTAGGCCGGGGAGGACATCGGTAACCACGTGCGGGCTGTAGTTGAAGAGGATGAAACCATCGCACTGATGTTGACGGGCGAGGTTGATTTGCCAGGCCACTTCATCCGCGGCAAGGGTCCAACTCCCGAGTGTGACCCCGATACCTGGGACAAAGGGGATGCGGTGTTGCGTGGCCTCCAACTGGCTGGAAATCATCGTCTCGAACGTCGGGGCGGAATTGGTATAGTTCATCGGGCAGACGAAATCGAGGTATCCCTTCTCAATCCACCCGACCCAGTCCTGTCCCGCGCCATCACGGCAGCCCGGCCAATTGCTGAACACCGCAGCGGAAATCTTGATTCCCGGCTTCAGCCTGTGCGCTTCCTCACTGACGGCCTTCACCAGGCGCGTGATGTTGTCGCAGCGGAACTCGAGGTATTTCGGCTTGAGCGATCCGTCGATGACATCCCGCGGCCAGTCCGCTACCGTCACGCCGAGCTGCTGCTGAAACCGCTCGCGGCATCCGTCGCAGTAGCATCCGTTGCTGCCGGGGTAACGGATGTAGTCGAAGTGCAGCCCGTCGACTGCGTAGTTGCGCGCGACTTCCAGCATCGAGTCGCGCTCCAACTCGAAGTTTGCGGGATGCGAGGGACAGAGCCAGTCGATGTCGCCTCCCTTCGGGTCCTTCTGGGTTCTCCCTTCGGAACGCATCCGCTGGAGGAACTCCTTCGGCGCGTTGGAGAGATTCCAGTTGACCTTCCACACGTAAACCTGCACGCCGTGCTTCTGTCCGGCAGCGACGCACTCCGCAATCTGATCGCCCTTCACTGCCAGCGATTCATCGACCGGCAGCAAGCTGCTCCTATACCAGGCGCGGCCCGCCCAGAGGCTGTTCGGGACAACGGCATTGAATCCACCATCCGCCAGCGCCTTGACGGCCTCGTCCCAGGTCATTCCGGTAACGCCAAAGGCGGAATGGCACCACACCGCGCGCAATTCATTGCTGCGTGATTTCTGCGCCGCGCAGTAGGCGGCGACCAACGCCTCCCGCCCCTTCCGCGCCGCGGCGATGGCTTCGGGGTAGCGCTTCGTGTCGGCCGCTTGCTTTGCTTCACGCATCAATCTCTCCGCATCATACAGATGCTGCGCCGCGGCGGCGACGCCCGACTCGCGAATGAATGCAGTAACGGACTCGAGGGATGTGAAATGCCCAACCTTCTCATTGCTCGTGAGGGCGCGCTCGGTCGCCCCGGGCCAGACTTCGGGGAGAAAATGTCCCAGAAGGGAGAGCATCATCTGCTGCTTACCAGCAGAATCTTCCGACAGGAGGATGTGGGTCATGAAGGCGCCGGTGTCGCTGACGGCGAGTGCAGGAAGACCGGTCGCCTCCCCTTTCGCGTTGAACCATTCTCCGAGGATGCGCGCATTCTCCCCCGCTGGCCGAACGCCGTTGATGTTCCACGAGTTCTGCTGCACGGATGGCGGCATGCCGGTGAAGCCCGTGGTGTCAAGGTGAATGGAGGCGAACTGGCCCTCGTATTCCCGCGCCACCCACTTGGTGGCCTGCAGTCCCAGAGCGGAAAGGAACCGAGGGTGCGCGGAGTAGAAGGCCATCACCTTGCCGCCGGCATTCACAAATTGCTCGACGGCCACTGCCTCCCTGTCAGACATGTTTGGGCTGTATGCGAAGAGCGCCATCTTGCGCCCTTCGAGAGCGCCGGACTCGACATCGGTATCGCCAATCGCTCCCGCCTCGATGTCGAGAGATTTCAACAACTCACTCATCCTCTGCGCTTGACTCTTGACGCCGGCCGCTTCTCTCTCATTCACTCGAAACGTGAGATCTCCCACGATCACCACAATGGGGGACTGAAACGACTCCAGATCGGAAAATGCCATGAAGGTAACGGCATCTTGCGACTTCCAGGAAGAAACCCGTATTCGCTGAATCCGGCGCCATCCTGTCGGCGCGCCCTCCACGCCGAAAGCGGACTTGTCCAGAACGATCTGTTTCCACCCCTTCTCGACGGAGAAAGTAGCGCCGTACCATCCTTCGCCACTGCCGAAATAGAGAGAGTAATGCCCGGCCATCTTCGAGGGGTTATCGACGTAGACCCAGAATGAGAACCGGTCGGCCCGCGTCAGTTCAAGGTCCACCGATAAGTCCCACGCCGCGCGGCGACGGTCGCCCGTCATGTCGCAAGGCATCCGCACACCCGTCCGTCCTGCAAGTGGCTCGGCCATCGCTTCCACGGGGAGGCTTCCTTCCACGGGCGTCCAAACGGCCCGGGCGGCAGCATCATCGGCGTAATCGCAGGAGGCAACCAGGGTACGTTCCGCGCCGTAGATAGGCGCGAGGAACTGCAGACTGGCGAAAATGGTTACAAATCGGTTCAACATTTATGGGACTCCTGTGCAAACGAGAATAGAACATCATCTCCGTACTGCCGACCACGCGGAGCCGCCGCTGCCGCGTCCCCAGGTGCCGTTCAACGAATCTCCATGAAGCGTCGCCTGGATGACCCACTGGGTGCGCACATCCACGTGCAACGTCCCCGACAGCGTGTTGCCGGACACGGTTCCCTGGAATGTCGCTCTCTTGCCGTTGGGGTAGACGCAGTAGCCCTGGAGGTTGGAACCACTTTGGGTGAGCGCTCCGGGGATGCTGTCACGACCCCACTGGCAGTTCCAGTTGCCGCTGAAATTCGCGCGCCCTGTTGACGCGGCCGGTTCGGGTCTCGACAGTTGTGGGGGTGGAGTGGGCGACGGTCGCCGAGCAGGTGGCGGGGGTGTGTATGTTCTCCGAAGGGTCGACGGGGGAGCCGGAGCGGTTGGCGATGGAGATGGTTGCGGCGCTGACTTCGCGGCGACGGTCGGCTGCCACTCCCACGGCGCTATCGGGTTTGGAGACGCCCACAACCCCCGCTGCGCTTTGCGGGCATCGGCCTCACACGCCGCCAGAATTCCATCATCGGGCGCGCTCTTGCGATCCCACCATGCGTCGCCACACCAGACCAGGGCACGATTAAGACTCTTGTCTCCGGGCAAGGCCACAATCCCCACAACCTGGTCGTCTCCTTCGCGCCTCTTTACTTCGACGACAACTTCCTTACCGGAACACATGGTGGTACACGCCTTCCGCGATTCGACGCCGTGAGGCTGTCCCTCCTCCGGGGCGTCAATTCCGTAGAGACGGACGCGATCGTTCTTTCCGTCTTTTGCGACCTCGATCATGTCTCCCTCATGCACAGCTAACACCCTCACGGAATACCGGTTGGAAGATGGTGAAGTGCTGGGGGCGGGTCGTGACTCTGCGCGGGCTACTTCCTCAACCTTGCGGGAGCATCCCTGCCCGGCCCAAAGGGCCAACACCAACAGCAAAGGCAAGCCGAGAATTTGGTGCGCGATGACAAGATGGTGAAGCATGGGAGGACACCTCATACTTTCCTGAACATCCAATCAGACCATGTCACTGGCATTCTACTACAGCCCACAAGTCCACTGCAACGGACCGTTCGGGAGCACTAGATCCGAGGACAGATTGACGCGCAGTCCCGACCATTGACAATCGTGCCAACATTGACTAACCTCATGGGCGAGTTTGTGATACGGGCAACCTTTGTTGTATTGCCTTCTCTTGAGCGGAGGTGTCTTCCATGGTGCATCCAAGGATCGTTAGACTCATCGGGTTAATCACGGTGTGGGTGGTGCAGACGACGATGGGGTTCGGAGCACCCGCGGGCTCACCGTCGGGTCGCAGGAACGCGCTCATCCAACAGGCCGCGAAGGGAACGGCCGCGATTCCGGCCCTTTCTGCCGCTTTGCAGGATGAGAATCTTGTGGTGCGGCGAACGGCGGCGCGATTGCTGGTCGAGTTGGGCTCGCCCGCGCGGGAGGCATTGGTAGAGGCTTTGGGCAACCCCGACTTTCTCGTTCGACGCTCTGCCCTGTGGGCGGTGTGCGATCCGCTGACCGCGGAGTCGCTGCCGCATCTCAAGAAGGCCGCCAAGGACCCAGATGCCCTGATGCGACTCACTGCCGTCAACCTGCTCGTGCAGTTCAAGCCGCGAACAAAGGAAGTTAACGATCTTCTGGAACAAGCGAGGCAGGACGAATCGGGCGCGGTGCGGGACGTCGCCGCGCAGGCGGTGTGGCCGTTCTTCAAAGAGACGATCTCCATTCGCGACCGCAAAGATTGGGACCGTGACATCAAGGTCGTCCAGACCATTCCCCTGCCGAAGGAGGGCTGGCGCCTCAAGGAAGACCCCCGGAGCGATGGACATTTGTTGAAATGGTACGAACCGGGCTTCAACGATTCGGCCTGGTCGGCCATCGACATCGAATCGGCCTGGGAAGAGCAGGGACACAAGTACGACGGCATCGCGTGGTATCGCGGCTCGTTTGACCTGCCGGCAAAGCCTGATTGTCTCGCTGTGGAGATCGCCTTCGGCGCGGTGGACGAGATCGCGTGGGTCTGGATCAACGGCCGGTACGTCGGTCAGCACGACCTCGGCACCGAGGGTTGGGACAAACCATTCACCCTCGATGTGACGAAGGAACTGAAGTGGGGAGAGAAGAACCAGATCACCGTGCGAGTGTATGACAGCGCCTACGCAGGCGGCATCTGGAAGCCGGTGAAGATTGAGGTGCTGAAGTAGGGAATCATCAGCATTATCTTCAAGGAGACGTGATATGACAGACAAGTTGCGCAAAGCGCTTTCGGTGGCAATACTGACGCTAACGGTTGCTGGACTTGTATGCTTCGTGACGGCGGTCGTCGGCCAGGAAAGCAATAAATCAACGGGCACGGGATTCATCGTGGATCCGAACGGCTATCTGCTCACGTGTCATCACGTGGTTGAGGATTCAGGTAAAGTGGAGGTTGCCATCGGCGGGAAGACCTACGAGGCGACAGTGCTGGCGAGTGACGAGAAGCGCGACCTTGCTCTGCTGGAGGTCAAGGCGAAGGGACTGACGCCTTTGCCGCTGGCGAACTCCAACCAGGTCGAGGTGGGGCAGGAAGTGCGGGCGTTCGGCTTTCCCATATCCAGTTTGCTGGGCGCAAACGTGAAGGTGACGCGCGGCACGGTGTCAGGCATCGAGACGAAGGAGGCGCAGAAGGTCTTTCAGATCGACGCTCCGGTGAACCCGGGCAATTCCGGTGGGCCGCTGGTCAACGAACAGGGTGAAGTCGTGGCTGTTGTGAACGCCAAACTGGCCGGTTCAGTGGTGTCCAATGTCGGCTTTGCGGTGCCGATCAACTACGCCAAGACAACCTTGCACGACAACGGGGTGGAGTTCGCCACCGCAGGGTCGAAGGAGAAGTTGGATGGTCCCGCTCTCGTCAAGCGCGTGTCGCCTTCGGTTGTTCTCATCACGGTCACACCCAAAGGCGCCGCGCGGGAGGGCGAGGCTCCCGCCGAGCCACGCACGCCCGTTACACCTCCTCCGCCATCCCGCGCCGAAGACATGAAGAAAGCGCAAGCCGACGCATACGCGGAGTTGAAGAAGAAAGGCGTCGCATCGCCACCGGGGATGGTGCTTGTTCCTGCCGGTGAGTTTGAAACGGAGGACGGATCGAAGGTGTCTCTCAACGCCTTTTGGATCGACAAGACCGAGGTGACCAACGCCGAGTTCCAGAAGTTCGTGAAAGCTACAGGGCATCCACGGGAGGGTAAGGCTCCTGCCGCACCCGGCTCAGCAGTAAGCGCAGCGGCAGCTTCGCCCTCCCCCGATGAGCCGGTCACGAACGTAACCTGGGCGGATGCAGCCGCGTACGCCAAATGGGCGGGGAAGAGAGTCCCCAGCGAAGCGGAGTGGGAAAAAGCCGCGCGCGGGACGGACCGGCGCGTCTATCCCTGGGGCAACGACTTCGACGCCGCGAAGGCAAACGGAGATGGTCAGGCCGATGGCTTCAAAGGCGCGTCGCCGTCGGGCACCTTCAAAGATGGCTTCTCTCCCTGGGGTGCGCTCGACATGTCGGGCAACGTCTGGGAATGGTGTAGTAACGACTTTAGTCGTTCGGTAGGCGACTCAAGTCGCGACTACAAGGGGCTGTCGAAGGTGATTCGCGGTGGCTCGTTTGCTTCCAGTGAGAAAGGATTGCGTTGTGGCCAGCGGGCAGCCTTGTTGCCGAACTTGTCCCTCAATGAACTTGGGTTCCGTTGTGTGAAAGATGAGCCCAACCTTGCCGCCGTCCCTGGCCCCACGTCCCCCGTCCCAGCTACGACAGAATGGGAGGGCGTCCTCAAGTTCAAAGGCGAAGCCGCGGAGTTGAAGTGTACGCCGAAGTTTGAGCAGGTGACGTTTCAGACAAGCCTCGGGACGTTGACCCTCAAGAAGGAATACATCCAGTCCCTCGCACCCAACGAAGTGCAACTGCTTGGAGGTTCGGTGCTGAAAGGGAAGCTACAGGACGCCACCTTGCCGGTGCTCTGGTCGTTGGGCGAGCGACAGATTGCTGCGGCGGAGGTGGAGAGATACCAGCGCGCCATCGAGCCGCCGGTGGTGAGTGTGGGGGTGACGAAGGATGGAGTCGTGGTTCCTCCAGGTTTTGGCGCGCAGCTTACGTTGAAGGACGAGAGCATCGTGGTGGGCGACTTGCAGGAGAAGGAACTACGCATGCGCCTCGTCGGAGTGGGCGAGACCTCAATCCCGACCGAGAAGGTCGTCCAGTTGGTCGCGGAAGGTAATCGCCTCCTGACCGTTCTCAAGGACGGAAACACCGTGCAGGGAGAACTGCTGGGCGATTACCACCTGATCTTGCTGGAAGGCAACCTGACGCTTACCGGCGGCGAGCGACTGGCCTCTCTGAGTTTCGTGCATCGAGGCGTCTCCGGACTCATTAGCCGAATAAACCCCAAGGATGGCGCGTGGATGGTGTGGATACCGACAGAAGGCAAGACGGCCGCCCAGGGCTTCTGGATGTACAAGTACGAGGTCACGAATGCACAGTACCGCAAGTTCATCGAAGCGAATCCGGAATGGCAGTCAGGTGGAGCGAAGGCGAAGCAGCTTGCAGACTCTGACTACCTCAAACACCTGCGCGGCGATGACAAGGAGTATGCCTCTACCGATGACAAGTGTCCCGTGGCGTGGGTCTCATGGCATGCCGCCAAGGCGTACGCGGAATGGGCGGGGTGTCAGTTGCCCACTCACGACCAGTGGGAATGGGCCGCACGCGGCGGGCTGACGGGAAAGAAGTATGTGTGGGGTGACGAGTGGCCTCCTCCGAAGGGCGCGGGGAACTTCGCCGATCAGACGGCGAAGAAGAAGTGGAACTGGAGTGTCATTGAAGGCTATGATGACGGCTATGCCGGGACCGCGCCCGTGGGTAGTTTCTCAACCAACGGTTACGGGTTGCACGACATGGCAGGGAATGTGTGGGAGTGGGTGTCTGAGCAAGGACAACTGCGGGGCGGCTCGTTCGGCAGCTACGGTCCCGACGTCATCGCCGTCTCGTATCGCTTCTGCGGCATTCCGCAGTTCTGCTACGGCTGCTACGGGTTTCGTTGCCTGAGGACTCAATAATCTAACCCTTTATACTTTTTTCTTTTGCCCTTTACAGGATGGCGGCTTCAGCCGCCATCTCGCCGAGCGGAGCGAGGCGGCCGGCGGATTTTTTCGAGAGGCTTGGCGTATGGATTCGAGTGCAACGCGACAAAGGGAGGCACCTTCCGCGGTGCAGAAGGCGTATGACTTCATGTTGTGGATGTTGCCCCACACGGCAAAGTATGCGAGGAACTACAAATACACGCTTGGCAGCGAGGTGCAACGGTACACCTTGCTTGTTCTGGAACGTCTCGTCGAGGCAAGCTACACCCGGTCGAAGATAGACCTGTTGCAGGAGGCGAATACGAAGCTGGAGGTTCTACGATATCTCCTGCGGTCGAGTTGTGACTTGCAGTGCATTTCTATTCGCCAATACGAATGCGCCATCAAGATGCTCTACAATCTGGGAGTTGAGGTGGGCGGATGGCTCAAAGAGCAGAGAGGGAAAGCGAATTGAAGAGGTACGGGGGCCTGGCGGAGGCTTTCTGCTCATTTGAGAATCTGTTCGTGGCGGCGCGCAAAGCCCAGCGCGGCAAGCGCGACCGTCCTTCAGTCGGGCGCTTCAACCACCGCCTGGAATGGGAACTGCTTCGGATGCAGAGGGAGCTGGAGGCAGAGACATACCAATTTGGGCGGTTCTTTGAGTTTCGCATCACCGATCCCAAGCCGCGTCTCATCAGCGCTGCGCCTTACCGCGACCGCGTGGCTCACCATGCCTTCTGCAACGTGGTGGAGCCTGTCCTGAACCGAGGATTCATCAGTGATTCCTATTCCTGCCGTGTGGGGAAAGGGACACACAGAGCCGTGGATCGGTTTACCCAGTATGCGCGGCGATATCGTTACGTGCTGCGAGCAGACATCAGCAAGTACTTCCCGAGCATCGACCATGACGTGTTGCTGTCACTCATCCGGCGGAAGATCAAGGACAGGAAGCTGCTATGGTTCGCGGAGAGCGTTGTCCGGCACAGTAATCCTCAGGATCCAGCGCTCCACTATTTTCCGGGGGACCACCTCTTCACACCGTATGAACGCCGGAGAGGGATCCCCATCGGGAACCTGACCAGTCAACTTTTCGCCAACCTGTATCTCGATCCCCTCGACCATTTCGTGAAAGAAGTGCTGCGCTCTCCTGGCTATGTCCGCTATACCGATGATCTGGCGCTCTTCAGCGATGACAAGGGCTGGTTGTGGTGGGCTGCGGAAGAGATGACCAGTTTTCTGCAGCGATTTCGTCTGATCCTGCATAAGCGGAAGCTCTACGTACAGCCAACACGAGTCGGGACGGACTTTCTCGGATACCAGGTGTTTCCCGATCATCGTCGGTTGCGGCGCTGCAATGGGGTGCGGTTCCAACGCCGTCTGGGTGAGTTGCAGCGCCAGTATGCGTGCTATGAAGTTGACCTTGAAAACGTGCATGCGTCGGTGCAGTCCTGGATCGCTCACGCTTCGCATGCGGATACCCACGGATTGCGGACCGCTGTGCTGGCAGAGACAGTCTTCCAGCGCGGCGCCACATCGGGAGCAGGGAAGAACTGCGGGGCGGCTCGTTCAACAACAACAATCCCGACAACATCGCCGTCTCGTATCGCAACAACAACAATCCGCAGAACTGCAACAACAACTACGGGTTTCGTTGCCTGAGCACTCCATCGAGCTTCTGAGTCAGAATTCCGAGAGTCCACGGACACGGAAGCATACTCAGGGAGTCCATTTCCTGCGTCCGGGTTTGGGGGGCAGCCCCCGGGCCGAATACCAGAAAGCCCGGCGGCGGCTGGTAGTCCTGAGGAATCAGGACGAACGTCGTCGCCGGGCAGTTTCGTAGAGCGCGGGCTCCCGGTGCATTGACACGTCTCGGCATCCCTCCTATGCTGTTGGTATCCGAGATGCAACAACTCACTCCCAGCATTCTACTGACATAGTCGATTGGAGGCACACCCATGACACCTGCCGTAGTCGAGGCCATTGAGAGCGTTCTGAAACTGCCGCCACAAGAGAGGGCCGATCTCGCGACTCGCCTCATCGAGAGCCTGGACGAGGAAGTAGACGAGGAAGTCGCAGCCGCCTGGGACGCTGAGATAGCGCGCCGAATACGCGAGCTGGACGCGGGTTTGGTAGAGCCGATTCCTTGGTCCCAAGCGCGAGACATGATTCTGGGTTTGGACGATGGGCTTGGCAGAGCTTGAGCTGCATCCTGAAGCTGTGGCGGAGGCGAAGGCGACGCGGGAATGGTACGCGGAGCGCAGCCCTCGCGCTGCCGCGAGGTTCGTCATTGAATTGGACGGCGCGCTCGGGAGGATCCGAGAGTTCCCCGATTTGTGGCCGTCTTACCTGCATGGCACGCGCAGGTGCCTTTTGCACCATTTCCCTTATCAGATCGTGTACCGCCAACTCGACGACGTCATCCAGGTAGTCGCCGTAGCCCATTGCCGTCGTAGACCTGGTTACTGGCGTCACAGGTGAAACGATGATTTCACAGGACACACGCAAATGCACTCGGTGTGGAGTACAGACCGAGTGGACTCTCACGTCGGTGGAGATGACCGACGAGCACTCCTCGGTCACTGTGACGGGGGTGCCAGCGATGGTCTGTCCCCGTTGTGGAGAGGAATATGTTCCCGGACTGCAAGCGATGTCGCTGACTAACGCCGCTGAGGGGATCTTCAGCGTTCTCCGGGGGGGGGGACACAACCCGTCGAAGCCGTCGCATAGTCACCAGCCGTTGGTGTCCAGCCCTGGCCGCTGCGAGGTCCCTTTTACGGTGTGGAAGGGAGAGTGCGGGTGGAGTCCATCACAGAGCGAGGAATCGCTGCGGTTTCGAGTCCGGGTTGAGGGAGAGCCTCAGCCGAATAGACAACCCGCCCGGCGGCGGCTGGTACACCAGACGGCTGAACGTCGTCGCCCGGCACACGTTGACTCGGCAACCGCTACCCTCTGTAAGTGTATGTCTTCGTGAGAAAGAAAAGTGAAGGAGAAGCCATGAGGAATTCAAAGATCGTTGCACAGGTCATCACGGTTTGCTTACTCCTAGTCGCTACCAGGCTATCGTGGTCTGCCGACAACAAGCAGCCCTGGCAGCAGCTCTACACCGGCGCGGAAGCGACTGGAGCAAGCGTGATCTCCCTGTGGCAGTTCCTGCCGGGGCAGGAGTCAAAAGACAACTCCGGGCATGGGCACGACCTCAAGCTGCGCGGCGAGGCGCGGTTTGTGACGGAAGGACCGTTTGGCGGCGCACTGGAGTCGTTTCCAGCGGATACGAAGAACGACAAGGCGCAGGGCGCCATCGCCAGGAGCAAACCCGACCTGTCGCCCGATGGCGGGTTTACACTTGAGGCGTGGTTCATGGCGAAGCCGGAAATGGATCAGTATGCCAACGTCTGGTTGCTGGATAAGAAGTACGTCAACTACGTGAGAGACACTCCCGAAGCTAACTGGGACTACTGCCTCTACATGAGTCGCAGCGGTACGAACAAGCGCAGGCTGACGGCCTCTTTAGGTTTTGGGAAAGACTCCGCATTCCTCACCGGCCCTGAGATTGAGGTCCTGCCGGGGAAGTGGCAGCACGTTGCATTCACTTATGATGGCGCGGGAGTATGTCGCTTCTTCGTCAACGGCAAGTTGCTGGGAAAGGTGTTGCTCGAAGGGCGCGGACCGGTGACTCCGGGCAGACATGACCTCACCATCGGAGACCGCTTCGGCAGCACGCACGGCGGCTTTCCCGGTTACCTTGCGCAGGTGCGTATCTGTAAAGGCATCGTTCCGTACTTCACGGGGGGGCTGACCATCGGCGTGGGGAAAGGACGCACGGTCTTCGTCCGCATGGAAAAGAACGCAGCCGTGTCGGTGGTTCTCACGAATGACACCCCGGCGACATTGACCGGCGGTAGCGCCCAGGTCCTCTTTGGCAGCGGCAAGAAGGGAATTCGTCTGCCCGACCTCACTCCCAGTCAGGAGCACTCCATTCCGGTTCCCGTGGATACCTCCGTCCGCCCGGACAGTTACACACTGAAAGTGATCGCGTCTGCCTCCGCTAACGGGAAGAAACTCAATGTGGAAAAGGAGATCCCGATCACGATCGTCCCGCGTCGGCTGCCCAACCAGATGCCGGTGGTGATGTGGGGCGGGGGCGACATCGAGCGTCTGAAGAAGATCGGGTTCACGCACCAGTTAATTAGCCTGGTTCATGAAGGGAAAGTCTGGGACGTGGGAAAGCCGACGGAGGCGATGCCTCCCGCCCAGATCGAGCAACAGGGGAAAATGCTCGACGAGCTACTCAAGGAGGGACTCTACGGCGCGGTCTACGTCCATCCGGGAACCTGGGTTACCGGTGATGCAGACCGCAAGGCGAAGTACAACCGCGTGGATCGCGGCGGCAAGGTGCGGGAACACTCCAACGTGTGCGGGAACTTCCCGGAGGTCCGCCAGTTCTGCTACAACATCGGCGCGTCCGTCGCGCAGACCTTTGGCCACTACCCCGCTCTGAACGCGTCGCTCATCCATTCTGAAGTTCGGGACGCTTCCGACCTCTGTTTCCACGAGGAAGACCGGCAAGCCTTCCGTCAGTATGCCGGCTATGATATCCCGGAGGAAGTGATGGGGAAGAACGGACTGAGCTACAAGCGCATCAAAACCTTCCCGGCAAACCGCGTGATCCGGGACGACGACCGCCTCCTGACCTTCTACCGCTGGTTCTGGAAGAACGGCGACGGATGGAACCCGCTGCACTCGGAAATCCACCGCGGTCTGAAGTCCACGGGGAGAAAGGACCTCTGGACCTTCTTCGACCCGGCGGTGCGAGTGCCCGATATCTGGGGCAGCGGCGGCGACGTGGATGTCATCTCACAGTGGACTTACTCCTACCCCGACCCCATCAAGATCGGTCAGTCGGCGGATGAACTGTTCGCGATGGCGGAAGGTAAGCCGGGCCAGCAGGTGATGAAGATGACGCAGGTGATCTGGTATCGCTCCGGCACCGCACCCATCCCGGACATGCCGAAGGATGAATCGAAGCGTGCGCAGTGGGAGAAGGAGAAACCCGAAGCGCCGTTCATCACGATTGCGCCCGATCATATCCGTGAGGCCTTCTGGTCGAAGATCTCCCGGCCTATACGCGGGATAATGTACCACGGCTGGCAGTCGCTGGTGGAGACGGGGAGCAAAACCGGCTACGTCTTCACCCATCCGCAGACCCAGGAAGTCCTGGCTGAGCTGACGCGCGACGTGGTGCGGCCCCTCGGCCCGACCTTGCTGCAAGTCCCGGACAGGAAGACCGACGTGGCGATGCTGGAGAGCTTCTCGTCCCAGATGTTTGCCGGTCGGGGTTCTTACGGCTGGAGCGAATCGTGGGAGGCGAGCATGCACCTCATCCTGCAATGGGCGCATCTGCAGCCGAAGATTCTCTTCGATGAGACGGTAGTGCGCGATGGATTGGACAACTATCGTGTGCTCGTAATGCCCAATTGCGATGTGCTTACCGAGAGCGTTGTCCGCAAGATCAAGGAGTTCCAGAAGCGCGGGGGCATCGTTGTGGCAGATGAGAACCTCTGCCCCGCCATTATCCCCGACATTGTCATCCCCAGCTACAAGCGCACCGGCAAAGCGGAGGAAGACAAAACAGTCCTTCAGGCAAAGGCCGTCGACTTGCGCCAGCAGTTGGATCCGTTCTACACACGCTATGGTGACGCCTTGAATGCCGATGTCGTCCTGCGCTTCCGCCGGTACCGCGACACCGACTACCTCTTCGCCCTTAACGACAAACGCACCTTTGGCGATTACGTCGGGCACCACGGCAAAGTGATGGAGAAGGGCTTGCCCAACTCAGCGACTCTTTCCGTCAACCGGAGGGGCGGTTATGTCTACGACCTCGTCGCTCACAAAGCCGTGCCGGTCAAACGCACGGGGAGCAGCCTGCAATTCGACGCCGCGTTTGGTCCTGGCGACGGTCGTCTGTTCATGCTGACAAGTCAAGCGATCGCCGCCCTCAAGCTCGGCGCGCCGACGAAGGCCAAACGTGGCAGCCCGGTGAACGTGACAGTGGCCGTCGTGGACGGCAAAGGCGCGCCGGTTGCAGCGGTGGTTCCCGTACAGGTTAAGATCCTGGACCCACAAGGTCGCCCGGCGGAAGGCAGCGGGTTCTACGGAGCGAAGGATGGGAAACTGGCGCTGCGCCTCGACCTCGCGAGCAATGAGGCGACGGGCACGTGGACAATCAAGGTGAAGGAGTTGGCGTCGGGGATGAGCGGGGAAAGGAAGTTGGCGGTGGGGTCATAGCTCCCATGCTGTCGCACCCCTGAGCCAGCGACTTGGCAACAAGCGACTTGGCAACGGTTGTGGATTGAATAGTCTCCGTGCTATGCTACGTGTGGAGAGGCTCACAAGAACCTGAACAGTCGCTGGTAGAGTTCTTTCAGAAGCCACCCCTGCGTGGCGCGGACTTGAGGGGGGGACACGGGCGACGAGGAGCGACCGTTCTCTGATATTCAACCCTTGGTTCAATGCTAACGAAGCGATGCCACCCGTGTTGGAATCAATCGTGAGGTGAGATGTGATGGCAGAGAAAAGGAGATTTCACTTGGACTTCAATACGTGGGCGTCGGCTACTGACGCTACGGTTGAGGAGGTAGAAAAGGCTTGGGCGGACCTCCAACGTCGTGGCTTGGCAGAGGTGAAGCAAGGGAAAGTCATCCTTTCGCCTCTGGCGTTGCGGCGAGCGACCAACCATGTCCAGCGGCGACTGACAGTACATCTGTCCGGATACTTGTTCACGGAGAACTCCTTTATCGTCCGCTTGCCCGGAGACCCGCCAAGTCACCCCTACGTGCTCAACACCCGAATCGCCGTGGAACACATCGCCAACTACTTCCGCGAAGGCTGGGGACTCACAGACATCCAGAAGGACCTCAGCATCCTCACTCGGGAAGAGATCGAAGCGGCCATTCAATACTATCTGAACCACCGAGAAGAAATCGACAACGTCATCCAACGCAGCCGCGATGTCTATGAGACGCATTCAGCCCACAGAGAGTTGGTTGCAGCGTGAGCGACGCGACGCTCCGGAAACTCAACGGCTCTCTGTTCGCCCGGCTGTTGTTCGACGTGATGATGCCCGCTGAATTGGCGGAAGCCATACGGGATTGTGGATACGATGTGTCCGAAGCGCGGGCCTTGCCGCTGGCAGTCCAGCAAGACGATACGGCCATACTGGAAAATGCAGCGCAAGAGCGACGCGTCGTGGTCACCTGCAACTACCATGATCCTCACAGCAACTTTTGCTCCCTTCATGACCAGTGGCAAGCTCAAGGCAGGGATCACGCAGGCATACTGCTCATCCCGCAGTTCCATATCAGCAACCGATTCCTCCGGTGGCAGGTACGTGACCGTATGTTGAGGTTGTTCAATCAACACACGTGGGATGATCTGTACAATCAGGTGTGGTGGCTCCCGTAAGCTTTGCCGCACTCGATGGGATCTAATCGAAACAGGAGGCCCACAATGAAAGGAACACGAACGAAGGCTACCTATTGCGGAATGTTGTTGGCGTCTTGGTCAAACCTCGCCATCGCCGGCGAAACGCTCCTCTCCGTCTCCTGTGCCGACAAGCATTGGAAAATCCGCGTCACCGAGGTTGCCTCCGGGAAGTCACGGGAACATCAGATCGTGGTCGGAGGAACGTTCCTCGCGGGAGGTATTCGCGGGACTGACCAACCCGCAAAAGTAGGCCGATGATTCTGCGTTTCGTCAAACCATTCATTATTCTTTTCGTCAGTTCGACGCTGTTGTCGGACTTGAATCCTGTTGAGGCCAAGGTGTTTCCTGTGACAGACAGCCCCGCCAATCGACAAGCACTTGAATCTTCGGTGGCCTACCTCCTATCCCTGACCGACGAACAGGTCCTCGACATGGTCCCGGTGGAAAGCGGCGGTGTCTACTTCACCAGTTGCCCCCACTGCGATTACGGCGCGGAAGAGGCGGGGTGCTTCAACTCAACGTGGGACCCCAAGAAACCGAAGCAGCTCAAGTGCCGCGGCTGCGGAGAGGTTTACCCCAACCATCCGAAGTACCCGGACGACAAGGTTCATCGAGGTGGACGCGCCCGGCGGGAAGAAGCACCGGTTCTACTACTTCGAGCGCAAGGATGGCTACCGCTTCTGGTTGCGCGCCCATGCCGACTACTGGGCGCGGGAGTACCTGGAGGACAAGGCGCGTGATCTGGGCGACCTATACTTCCTGACGAAGGAGGACCGCTACGCTCGACGCGTTGCTCTGATCCTCAATCGCTTTGCCGAGGTCTATCCGGGATACGTCTATCGGTTCGATTATCCCTTTCGGCAAAAGCTCTTCGCCCCGTACGCTCAGAGCCGGGTTCCTGGAGTGCCGGGAGATTATCGTACCGCGCGCTGGACGTGGTGGGCGTACATGGACATCTCCCTCGACCTCCTGCGCGCTTACGACGGACTACAAGACTGGCCCGGATGGAAGACCTTCGCCGATGGCAACACACGACAGCGCATTGAGAAGGACTTCTTCGAGCCGATGGTGGAGTTCGTCCTCGGCTTCAAGGATGACGCGACAAATATGTCGATGGGGATGTGGCGGAGCGCGATCTACGCGGGGAGGGTGTGGAGCCACCCGCAGTGGGTGCATGAAGCCGTCCGTCGCTATGAAAGACTCCTGGAGACGAGATTCCTCTATGACGGCCATTGGATGGAGACTGCAGACTCCTACGCCGAGCAAACGCAAGGCGGGCTTCAGGTGGTCATGGAAGCCGCAGATGGTTATAGCGATCCTCCCGGCTACGCGAATCCGGTAGACGGGCGGCGGTTTGACGACCTGAGCTTGCGCCGTCTTACTTCGGGATACAACATCGCCGAACAACTGATCGGCGCGGTGCGCTTCCCCGACAGCCGCCTGCTGCCGGTAAACGACACCTGGTCGGTTGATGGCAAGACACAATACTGGCGGCAGTCGGGAGACAAACCGCGAGACCGCATGGAGCCGGTTCTACTTCCGGCAACCGGTTTGGCCGTGCTGGGCGGAGGCGAGGGCGAGCACCAGATCCACGCCTACCTCGACTACACGATGGGTGCGCATCATAAGCACTATGATGCGCTGTCCATCGGTCTCTGGGCGAACGGGCGGGAACTCCTCAGCGACATCGGCTACACGTGGACCAATTACCGATTGCACTGGGCCACATCAACGATGGCGCACAACGCGGTCGTCGTGGACGGAGGAAACAGCGGGTTGGACCGAATGCACACCGGACATCGCCTGCGAACGTTCGTCGTCGATCCGGAAGGACTCCAACTGGCCAGCGTCGCCGCCGCGCCCACGGCCTATCCGGGAATTGCTACGCGCTACCGAAGGACGCTCGCGCTGGTGGGGACCGACAGCCGTGACGCGTATCTCATCGACATCTTCCAAGTAGATGGAGGCAGTCGTCACGACTACCTGCTGCACGGGTGCCGGGATGCTGATACCGACGCGTCCGCTACCGGCGTCGACCTGAAACCTTTTGAGGGGACGCTGCTGAATAACGGCATCGAGTTCAGCCTGCCACAGTCGTTCCAACATCCCAACCCGTCGGGGTTTGGCTTTGGATTCATCCGCAATCTGCGGTCGGGAAACGTCTCAGGGAACCTGACGCTGGACTTCCGACTGCGTGCACAGCCGGAGAGCGGGACACGCACACTCGTCACCGGGGTGGAACCGGCAACACTGTTCGTCGGCGACGCGCCGGATGTGCGTCGGGCCAAAGAGATAAACGGCAACCTCGAAAAGTCGACCGCGCCCCTCTTCTGCTTGCAGCGGCGCGGCGAGCATCTCCAAAGTATCTTCATTGCCACACACGAGCCGGTGAACGGCAAACCAAAGATCAAGCGCATCGACGCGCAACAGTCCAACGGCGTGCTGCTGCTCAAAGTGGATCGCGGCGCGACGGATGCGGACTCTGCGAGTCCGATCGACTGGTTCGCTATGGCTCTGGACGAACCGACAACGGCGTCATTCAGTACCTCCAACGGTCCGCTCCAGTTTGGCGGAGACTACGGAATGGTGCGCACCGATGCCGCGAAGAACGTACTCAACGCATGGTTAGTCGCTGGCACGAAGCTGTCCTTCGGCGGCAAGACGCTCACCGGCCGCTGCGGCTGGTCGGGACAGGTTCTCCGTCACGGCAACGACTCCCTCCACACCGGGGCGCAAGGGTATTTCGACATCGATCAAAACGTTGAACAAAAGCAAGTTGGGCCGTTCATGTTACGGTTCGCCGATGGCACGTTCTGGCCTTTCAACGTGGTCGCCATCGAGCGGCTCCCCCAGGGAAGCCGCGTCCATGTACGTGAGAAACCGGCCTTTCAGATTGGCGACGGCAAAACCCGTCTGCTGGCGTTCCCACAGCGCGAGATCGATGGCGACAAGCTTGCATTCGACATGACAGAGGTTGTACGTCTGCACCGATCCCAATAGGTTGGAAGGAGACGAAGTCAATGAAGTTCCGTATTGCTGCTCATCTGTGCGGATGGCCCCGCGAAGTGGTTGAGGACCGCGAAAGAGTCCTGCGGATTGCGAAGGAAGCGGGCTACGATGGTGTGGAAGGTTTCAGTGCTGAAACACCCGATGAGTTGGTGGAGCTTGCGGCGTTGGCCGCTGAGTACGGCCTGCATCTCGTGAACCTCAGCGCTCCCGACGCTCTGCTCAAGGCCAGATTCAACGCCACCCTCGGGAACGACGCGGCGGAGGTCCCCGCATGTCGCAAGCCGGGCGGGAAGCAACTGACTGATGCTGAGTTGGACGCCACCGTCGATCCGTTGAGGGAGCTTATTGACCAGTTCACTCGCTACGGTGTGAAACCGTTTCACCACATCCACGTGAACACGATTCTCGAGACGACCGAAGACTGCGCCCGGATACTCGATCGCGTTCCCGAAATTTGGCTGCTGTTCGATACCGGACACCTGTTGGCGGCCCACTCCAATCCCATGGACGTGCTACAACGATGGCCGAACAAGATCGCCCATGTACACCTGAAGAACTTCTGGACGGAGGACCCCGTGGGAGGATGGAACCACTGCAATCCCGACTTCTGGCAAACCAGTCGGTTCTGTGATTTGGCCGAGGGAAACGTCGGGTTCGACGTGAAGGCCGTGTTGGATGGCCTGGCGGAATCCGGCTATACCGGATGGATTGCGGTCGAGGAAGATCACCCGCGTCGCGACATCGAACAGGTCGTCCGAGACAACCGCGAGTTTCTCCGTGGTTTGGGATACTGAGACTGCCAAACGCTGGCGTGGAAAAATCGGGCGTGCGCTGCGGAATGCGTTTTCGATGGAACAGATCTTGCGGTACACAGGGTAACGAGCAGAAAGTGAGGAATGGTTGGATGAGCGATACAATTCGAGTCGGCATCATCGGCGCGGGAGGAAACACTCGTGCACGGCATATACCGGGGCTTCAGAAGATTCCCGGCGTGAAGATTGTGGCCGTCTGCAACCGCTCGCGAGAGTCTGGTCAGAGAGTTGCGGATGAATTCGGCATCCCCAGGGTGGTGGATCACTGGAACGAGATTGTCCTGGATGAGAGCATTGACGCCATCGCAATCGGCACATGGCCTTACATGCACCAACTGCTCACATGCGCGGCTCTGGAATGCGGCAAGCATGTTCTGTGCGAGGCCCGCATGGCCATGAACGCGGAGGAAGCCCATGCGATGTACGCCGAATCTCGCCTGTATCCCGAGTTAGTTGCCCAAGTTGTGCCCTCTCCGTTGACTCTTCGCTACGACCGGACGATGTGTGAGATGATTTCCGACGGGTATCTTGGCGAGTTGTACGCGATCAATCTGCGATCCATCGCATCGCCTTTTATGGACCGAGACTCTCCTCTCACGTGGCGGCAGAGCTTCGACCCGAGTGGCTACAACGCCCTTACAATGGGCATCTGGTACGAAGCGATCCTGCGCTGGGTGGGCGAGGCGAAGACGGTAATGGCGATGACCCATACGTGTGTGAAGCGGCGGCAGGATCCCCGCACCGGCGAGCCTGTCGGCGTCCGCGTTCCAGAACACGTGGACATCCTTGCAGAGATGGTCTGCGGGGCGCAGGCCAACCTGCAGTTCAGCGCGGTGACCGGCCTCGCGACGAATGCGAACGAGGTCTGGCTGTTTGGCGGAGAGGGCACCCTGAAGCTGGACATGGAGAGCGGGAAGTTGTTCGGAGGGTGTCGGCGGGACAAGCAACTGCGAGAGATCGAGATCCCCCCCGGAAAAGCGGGGGAATGGCGCGTAGAGGAGGAGTTTATCAACGCCATTCGCGACGCAGGGGAAGTGAAGCTAACCACCTTCGCCGATGGGGTGAAGTACGTGGAGTTCACGGAAGCCGTCGCCCTGAGCGCTGCGTCCGGAGAAGCTATTCACCTTCCCCTGATGTAGACAACGGACAGTATACTCGTACGCCGCAACAGACTCAACTTGCCCAGACTCCGCTTGTTCGTCTTGACACACTCCACTGTCGGTCTTATATTCCACTGGCCCACGTCGAGACGGCTGCCTGCCGTGCCCTCGGCGCCTTGACTGACGCTTTATCGAGCAGGAGGATACTCAAATGACCATAGGACTTTTTCTGTGCACGTTCCTTTTTGTGGCTAACGCTGCGCGAGTCTGTGCTGCCCCAACAGTTTTCTGGGCCAGCGATCCGGTTCGCCCCAACGAGACCGTGGTGGCGCAGGGAGACAACCTGCAGAGTGCCACGTCCGTGTCCGTAGCGCGTGTCAATGATCGGTCTCGCGGTGAGCCTTCTCTCCAGCAGGTTTCAGAGGTGAAGCCACTTCAGGCTTCCGAGGTTTCGCTCAAGTTCGCGCTTCCGGCATCTCTCAAGTTGGGCGTGTACGCCTTCCGGGTGAAGGCATCCGGCGGTGCGTCAGGTCCGGTATACGTCAACCGCCCCGATGTCTGGTGGATACAGGGCGACCTGGGCGTGGACGCGTCACCGGGCGGCTGGCTTCGCGCATTCGGGAAATGCCTGTCCCTCGATACACGACAATCCACCGCGGTTGCTCTCCGAGGGCCCGTTGAGGTGACACTCAAGTCGAAGGGCGATGGTTACTCGCTGCAAGCGGAACTGCCACGGAATCTTCCTGCAGGCGAGTACCTCGTGCGCGCACACAATGGCTTTGGGGGAGAAGCCGGATGGTCGCCGCCCCGCAAGTTGATTGTCAGAGAGTCAACACCGTGGCCGGAGGCACTGGTCGATCTTGTGGAGTTCGGTCCCGACCCGACGGGACAGGAAGACTCCACTCTCGCGTTCAAGCAAGCTCTGTCGCAGGCTGAGCAGAGGGGGGGTGGCATTGTTCGGGTCCCACGCGGCCGCTACATGTTGTCTGAAACGCTGACGCTTCCAAGGTTCACTGCGCTGAGAGGCGAAGACAGGCAACTGGCGACCCTCTTCTGGGTGGATGCGGAGAAGCCGCTGCCCGTGCTGATTCAAGGCAGCAACTCTTTCAAGGTGGAGAACTTGAGCATCTATGCCACGCGGTACAAGCACATCATCTCCGGCGATCTGGGAGCGACGGTCGGCGCCGGGGACGTCACGCTGCAACGCCTGCTGGTGCGCGGCGTGGTTTACCGACCGTCCAAGACGCAGGACGATGTTGACAAGCGCTTCCGGGAAGGCCCAGGAGACACGGTTCGACTGGGTGGACAGAACGTGATCATCACCGACTGCGACTTCTATGGCAGCGGACGCGCGCTCTTCCTCAGCCGCACTCGCGGCGGTCTGGTGGCCCGGAACAAGTTCTACAATGGTCGCTGGGGATGGTACTGCATCTCCGGGTCAGATGGGCTGATCTTCGAGGACAACGAAATCATCGGGGCGGACCTGATGGCCACCGGTGGCGGCCTGAATTGTCTCGACGGTTCCTCATACTCGCAGAACATCTACTATGCTCGTAACAAACTGAGCCTCATGCACGGCTGGGATCGGGAAGCCATGACTTCCGACGCGGGAGGCGGCGCGTACCATGGGAAGATTGCTTCCTCCGATGGGAAGATGTTGACGCTTGCGGATGACGCAAAGTGGGGTGGGCGCAACTGGGCAGGCGCTGGCGTTTTCATCGTCGATGGTAAGGGGCGCGGACAGTATCGCAGAATTGTCAGCACCGACGGCCGCAACGTTGAGTTGGATCGGGGATGGGACGTTCCGCCCGATCAGACGTCCTACGTCAGCATCACCATGGTGCAAGAGAAGTACCTGCTGATTGACAACGACATCTCCGACGCGACCTGCGCCATTCAGTTCTATGGGATATCGCTGCACCACATCGTGGCAGGCAACCGTTCCAGTCGCGCGGGCGGATTCCACAATCTGGGGCTCAACTACTACGGCTTTCAGCCAAGTTGGTATGTGCAGTTCCTGAACAACGAAATTGTGGAAGGCAATCAGGGGTTCAATGCACCGCTGAATCAGTTCCCTCCGTTGGACTCGCACATCGCCGCGGGAGGGGTCTGGTACGAGCCAACCAAAGCCCCGCTGAATCGATGCACCATCATGCGCGGGAACCAGCTGCGGAACAACGCCAGGATTGAGGTCGGCGGCGGAACCGCCGATACTCTGGTGGAAGGTAACTTGATCGAAAAGTCCGACGTCGGCATCGAAGTCGGCGGAGCTGGCTCGCACCGGGTCGGAGAGCCATCGAGCGTGTTCCTGCGAAACAACAATATGTTGGAGGTGCGGAAACCTTACACTGGGTCAGGGCTGGACAACGCGTATCTGCACCCCGTCGAACGATTGCTGGGCCGTCTCCAAAGCGCACGATTCGCGATAACCGCGCAGGGACAGCAAGTGCCCTCTTCGTGGGCCGCCATCGAGACGGGCGACCAACGACTCCTCACAACGGGCACAAACGGTCCCGCGGTCGAGAAGCAGTGCTCAATCCTCTTGGGTGAAGCGGTGGCATCACTGGATGGTAGCGCGGACGTGGACGCGGTGTTGCTGGACGGCCTGCTTGGGCTTAAGCTTTCCGCGATCGGCAATGGCGCGTTTCAGGAGGCACTTGGCAGCAACTCGGGTGGAACGGGAGCCGTGGAGTTGAAAGCATCGCTTGCCATCGACGGAGTCGGGTTGCGGCTCGCACCGCAATGGACGTGGCCCGAGGGATGGAAGGGAGAGGCGACGAGCGTGACGGAATTGAAGCTGGGTGGCACGGTGACAATTCCAGCGAGTGTGACGGTGCCAGCGCAGGCATGGGGCATCTGGAACGTCCCGGTGAAAATCGACATGGATGTTGGTGAAGGGCGATTGCAGGCGCAATCCACTTTCCCGCTGGGGTGCGGCAACGTCCGAAACTGGTTGGTGGTGGGGCCTTTCGAGAACAAGGACAAAACACCACTCGACAACCAGCTTCATCCCCCCGAGGAACGCCTCGACGTCAAAGGGGAGTATGACGGAATCAACGGCAAAGTGCGCTGGCAACCGGCGGCGCTGAAGGGGAACACGCTGGACTTGTCACAATTCCTCACGTCTACATCCAACGCAACCGGTTACGCGGTAACCGTACTCAAGGCGAAGCAGGCGACCGCGGCCAAACTGCTCGTCCGCACCCATCAGGCTCTTTGACTGTGGCTGAACCAGGAACCCGTGGTGACTCACGCACAGGCTCATTACGCAGAGCTGTCGAAAACGGTGACCTTGCAGCCGGGCGACAACGTGGTCATGGTTCTCACTTCGACGACCAGCGGGAAGTGGCAGTTCTCCCTCGAGGTGAACGAGCAGGGAGAGGGCGGCAACATCCAGGCTGTTCCCGCCGATCAACTGTCACGCGTTCCCGCTCTCAATCCGCCTGCCCTGACCAAAGGAAGCGCTGAGGGCATCGGTCATGCCTCTGGAGTGGCCTGGAATCTGGTATACAGCGACGCCTTCGACGGTGTGAGGTTAGGCCCGGAGTGGCGCGCGACCTCCGGGCGCTGGGAAGTGAAGGGCGGCTCGCTGCACGGGGAGAACCAGGCCTTTCTGGCGTTGAACCGAAAGTTCCGCGCGCCGGTGCGGATCGAGTACCGGGCAAAGGCTGTTTCCCCTGCTGACCTGTCGGCCTTCTGGCTGGAAGCGCCTCCCGATTTCAACACCGGCGTCCTCATCGCCTTTGGAGCAGGAGGGGGAAGTCGAGTGGATGTTAACGGCGAGAACTGCACGCGTGAGGAGGGACCTCAAGCCGACGCTACCCCCAACAAGTGGCATCACGTGATTGCGCAAGTGCTCCAGTCAGGCGTCGTGCAACTCTTCGTCGACAACCGGCGCGTCCTCGAGTGCCGCCAGACAACTGCGCTGAGTGGCTCGCGCTACCCGGGGGTGTGGACCTGGGGCGCCGGTGAGTTCGATGACGTGAAAATCTACGCGGCGGAGTAGCCTCGGTCACCGTCATCGCTTGTGTTGCGCAACTACGGCAGCTCGATTGCGATGCAGCCATGGTGCCGTAAGACGCCCGCCGGGGTCTGCGCCAACGCGCATTCCGCCTTGACACTCCTCTGCGGTTCGGTTTATATTCCCTCTGATCTCTCAACGCACCTCGTGTCAGACGAAAGGCCGTGATTCTCCTGCAATTTGACAAATCACTTTCGCTCTATGAGCGCGCAAAATCGAGCCTCGCCGGTGGAGTTAGTAGCCACTTCCGCGTTGGCGGCCACCCGTGCCCGTTGTTCTTCGAACGCGGTGAGGGTTCGCGACTCTTTGATGTCGATGGAAACGAGTACATCGACTACGCCCTCGGACAGGGGCCGATGATCCTCGGGCATTCTCCGAAACCGGTCATTGAGGCGGTGGAGACCGCGTCGCGCAAAGGGCAGCTCTTCGCGGGGCAGCACGAATTGGAGGTGATCGTGGCGGAGAAGGTGCGGGAGTTTGTCCCTTGCGCGGAGTTGATGCGATTCTCCAACGCGGGTTCCGAGGCCATTCAGGCGGCGCTGCGTTTAGCGCGCGGTTACACTGGGAAGACGAAGTACCTCAAATTCGAGGGACATTACCACGGATGGTTCGACAATGTTCTTCTGAGCGTCGCCCCTCCGCTGGACAAAGCGGGACCGCGTGAATCCCCGCGAACGCTTCCCGGGTCGCAGGGGCAGGTGGCCGCGTGCACGGAAGAGGCCATCGCGCTTCCGTGGAATGATTTGGAGTTGCTTGAGAAGACGGTCGTTGCCAACAAAGACGACCTCGCCGCGGTGGTCATGGAACCCATTATGTGTAACACCAACTGCATCGAGCCAGAGCCAGGATTCCTGGAAGGCGTGCGGGAGGTCTGTACGCGTGAAGGTATGGTGCTCGTCTTCGATGAGATCATCACTGGATTCCGGCCCTGCCTGGGCGGGGCGCAGGCTCATTTCGGCGTTGTGCCTGATTTGGCAACCTTCGGCAAGGCGATGGCCAACGGCTATCCGGTCAGTATGCTCGCCGGACAGGAGGAGTTCATGCGCCTCATCGCGGATGGCGCTGTCATGCACGCTGGAACGTACAATTCGAACGTCATGGTGATGGCGGCAACGAACGCGACGCTGAATTGTCTCGCAGAGAGCAACGGCGCGGTCTACGCCCATCTGGAAGCGCTGGGCCGGCATCTGATGGACGGTCTCCGCGATGCTGCGGCATCGGCAGGTCATTCAGTGCTGGTGCAGGGACTCGGGCCGATGTTCCATATGGGGTTCACTGCCGCAGAGAGAATCACCGATTACCGCACCCACGCCTCCAGTGTAGATATGGCGAAGTACGCGCGGTTCGTGGCACTGATGCTGGAGCGCGGCATTCGTCTCATCGGGCGCGGTATCTGGTACGTGTCGGCCGCCCACACGCAGCAGGACATGACCCGCACGTTGGACGCGGCTTCCGAGTCGCTGCGAACGCTTATTTGATTGGCCCCTTCAACCCAACTACGAACACCCCATCGAGTTTCCACAATTAAGGCATTTGAAGCACGTGCCGTTGCGGATGGTGATGTTTCCGCAGTTATCGCAGAAGGGCGCATCGCCCACCATTTCCTCCAGTTGCTTCTTCATGGGGTTGTCGGCTGCGGCCGTCGGTCCTTTTACGGGTTTTGACTGCGGTTTTGCCGTCGCCGTCGCCGGTTTCCCTTCCTTGCCGTTCAGACCGTACTCATTGATCTCGGCGTCAGCGGGGGGAACCTGGACAAAGTCGGTCCGGCCCAGGTATTCCATCCCCAGGACTCGGAAGACATAGTCGATGACGGAAGTGGCGCGCTTGATGTTCGGATGATCCACGCCGCCCTGCGGCTCGAATCGGGTGAAAGTGAAGGTGTTGACGAACTCCTCCAGCGGCACACCATGCTGCAGACCTTTGGAGATGGCGATGGCAAAACAGTTCATCATGCTGCGGAAGGCCGCGCCCTCCTTGTGCATGTCGATGAAGATTTCTCCCAGGGTGCCGTCTTCGTATTCACCGGTGCGCAGGAAGACTTTGTGGTTGGCGATCTTGGCTTCGACGGTAAAACCATGCCGTTTCTGGGGGAGGCGACGCTCTCCCTTCACGGGCACCAACTCGGTGGCAGTGGTTTCATGGCCATCGGGGGCTTCTCTCTTCTCGCTGCTGCCGCTCAGCGGCTGAGACATCTTGCACCCATCGCGGTAGATGGCCACCGCTTTCAGTCCCAGCCGCCAGCCCTCAACATAGATGCGCTCGATGTCTTCCACCGTGGATTCGTTGGACAGGTTCACTGTTTTGGAGATGGCGCCGGAAAGAAATGGCTGCACGGCGGCCATCATCTTGACGTGTCCCATCGGCTCGATGACCCGCGTCCCGGACTTGCCGCACTTGCTGGCGCAGTCGAACACGGCAAGATGCTCCGGCTTCAGATGGGGCGCGCCTTCCACCGTCATGCTTCCGCAGATATGGGCATTGGCGGTTTCGATCTCGTCGTCGGAGAACCCGAGTGCCTGCAGCAGCCTGAAGTCGGGTGCTGCGCACTGGTCCACCGAAAGTCCGACGCGCGCGAGCGTTCGTTCACCGAGGAAGTTCGGCGCGAATGCAAAAGCAAGCTCGAAGACGCTGGGCAGCTTTGCATCAATCCTCTGTAGATCCTCTTCGCTGAATCCCTTGGCGGCGAGAGACTCCGAGTTGATGTGCGGGGCGCCCTCGAGGGTGAGTGTGCCGGTGACATGCGCAATGATCTCTCGGACCTGGTCGTCGGAGTACCCAAGTTTCCGCAACGCCTCGGGGACCGACTGGTTCACGATCTTGAAATAGCCGCCGCCGGCCAGCTTCTTGAACTTCACCAGCGCGAAATCGGGCTCCACGCCCGTCGTATCGCAGTCCATCAGCAACCCGATGGTTCCTGTGGGGGCCAACACGGATACCTGGGCGTTGCGGTAGCCGTTCTCGGCGCCTTCCTTGACGCAGGCGTCCCACTCTTTCCGCGCCGCGTCCAGGAGGTCGCTGAGGCATTGGTCAGGGGCGAACTCTGAGCTCGAATGGATCATGGACGCCGCGGTGCGGTGCTTGTTCATCACTTTGAGCATCGGCTCACGGTTCGCTGCAAAGCCGGCAAACGGCTCCTTCTGCGAAGCAATCTCGGAAGAAGCGCGGTACGCCTGGCCGGTCATGATGGCGGTGATGGCGGCGGCCATGGCGCGCCCTTCGTCGCTGTCGTAGGGGATGCCCTTCAGCATGAGAAGCGTGCCGAGGTTGGCGTAACCCAGGCCGAGGGGCCGATAGTCATGGCTGTTCCGCGCAATGTCCGCCGTGGGATAGGAAGAGAAGTCGACCAATATCTCCTGAGCGATGATAAAGATACGGCAGGCGTGGCGGAATCCATCGATATCGAGGGTGCCGTCCGCGTTCAGGAACTTCGTCAGATTGATGGACGCGAGGTTGCACGCGCTGTCGTCCAGAAACATGTATTCGGAACAGGGATTGGATGCGCGGATTTTGTCGGTATTGGGGCAGGTGTGCCAGTCGTTGATCTTCGTATCAAACTGCATCCCCGGGTCGGCACACGTCCAGGCAGCTTCGCAGATTTGGCGCATCAGATCACGCGCGCTGTATTCGTCGCATACCTGACCGTTTGTTCGGAAGATGGTCTGCCACTTCCCATCCTGTAAGTAGGCGTGCATGAAGTCATCGGTAACTCGAAGCGAGTTATTCGAGTTCTGACCGGAGACGGTACGATAGGCTTCTCCATTGAAATCTGCCGGGAACCCGGCCGCAATGAGAGCCTGTGCTTTCCTTTCTTCGTTCTTCTTCCAAGTGATGAAACTGGCGATCTCGGGATGATCCATATCCAGACACACCATCTTGGCGGCGCGGCGCGTCGTCCCCCCCGACTTGGTTGCTCCAGCGCCCCGGTCAAACACCTCCAGAAATGACATTAACCCGGACGACGTCCCACCGCCGGAGAGTTTTTCCTGGCAGCCACGAAGACGAGAAAAATTAGTGCCGGTGCCCGATCCATACTTAAAGACGCGCGCTTCGTTCTTCACGAGATTGAAAATCGACATCAGGTCATCGTTGACGGCCTGAATGAAACACGCCGAGCATTGCGGATGGGAGTATGCGTCTTCAGCCTCAACAACATCCTTTACAAGAGAATCCCAGTACCAGTTCCCGCCACTCCCTCTGATTCCGTATTCGTGGTAGAGTCCGCAGTTGAACCACACGGGCGAGTTGAAGGCGCCCTTCTGCTGCAGCAGGAGATGCGCCAACTCCGCCTCAAACGCGTCGGCGTCTCCCTCTGTTCTGAAGTAGCCGCCCAAGCTCTCTCCGCCCTGCCGAATCGTGTGGACGAGACGGTGGACAACCTGGCGCACACTCGTTTCGCGGCCTTCGCCGGGGACTCCCGCCTTGCGGAAATACTTGGATACGGCGATATCGGTCGCCAGTTGTGACCAACCCGCGGGGACCTCGACGTTCTTGCTCTCAAAGATAACGTTGCCCTTCTCGTCGGTGATGACTGAGCTACGCATCGCCCACTCCACCTCGTCATAGGGAGACTGGTGGGGCTGCGTGAATCGTCGCTCAATGATCAGCCCGGTGGCCGGTTTTGCTTGAGGCTTGTGGTGACCATTTCCGTTGCCATTTTCGGGCGCGGGCCTGCACAAGGGTTGACCGTCGGGTGCGAGCTCTGAGCTCGAAGCGAACTCTGAGTTCGCGATGATGGCGCCGATTTCTGCTGGAGGGGGGGCGGGTGCGATGGTTTGGTCCTTCATTTGCTGTGACTCCTTTTTTCGAGGGCTTCCTTGTTCAGCGGGCTTCGCAAGTCCGATTCTTCTTGCGCTCTCGGTTGCCCAACCCCGTGCCAGAGAAGAGAGCGCCGTTTGTCAGAGACGGCTCAACGGATACGGCCATCTACGCGAACTTTAAGTTCGCGAATTCTCAGGAGACATCGTTGAGAGGGTCGCCGATTCTCCTACCTGTGCTCCAAAGGGGTTCCTTCAGGGGCAGGGTCGAATTATACCGGCAGAGAGTACTCGTGTCAATACATAATCGAGAAAAAAACGCTAAATATGGTGCACGGAGAGGGTCGTTCCCCCCACAAATTGGGTTATCCACACTCCTGTGGAAACTGTGGAATTCTGGCTGCAGCTCCCTTCCTGACGGCACACAAGCTGTGGAAAAGGACTCATTGGGTCAATAGAGACAGCCTGTGGATTACCGAGTGAAGAGCCACTACCTGCCCAGACTGGTCAGACCGCACTCTCCTGTAATTCTGACAGCATCCGTTTACTCTCTCAACTCCGTCATATCCCTGACTCAATACGGCGGTTCCGCCGGTCCGATGTAGCCACACATCCCCACCCGCGGAGAGTTGACCAGAGGGGCGGGATCACCGTAGTCTTCATGGGGGTGGTTCTCGGCATGTTCGTCACACAACAGTCCGGGGCTGTCGTCCTCACACACGCACTGCTGACAAAACCACTTCGCCGGGCGCTCACATTTGATGCACGTTTCTTCCGGCATCAGGTTGCGCGCCATCAGCGCGATGGGGCGTTTGGTGGTGGGCCTGCCTTCCCGCGCTCCCACGACTTTGATCAGCGTCTCCGACGAAGTCCCAAAGTCGTAGATGTGCGTTAAGTCGATTCCGGGCTGGAACACGTCATGCACTTTCCGGCTCATGGGAATCTCCTCGCCTTTCCATCCTCCGACGGAGAATTGACTCATATGTCCGCAGCAATCCAGCCAGATGACCCGGAGATAGTAGTCAATATCAGCCAAAGTAGCGAAACTGCGCATTTCCAGGTCCAGCCAGAAACTGCCGACATAGGCATCCTGCGCGCGAAGGTGGAAGAGAGTCTCCGCCTTTCCGCCTTGCGCGTTGGAGGCGTCAATCACCTCTTGGCGTTTCGCACAGGCGTCGAGGTGCTTGGTCGCTCCGCTCCGAGTGATCTCCAATTGACAATACGTACAGGTTCCTTTGAGGGCTGGTCTTCGTGCCATGATGGTCTCCTTCCAATTGATATTTAGAACTGTTGAAACGTCTGACTGAGTGGTGCTCAATATGTTTATGACATGAGTAGCTCCAAATCCTCCTTTGCCAGGTTGCGGATCAGGCTGTTGTCGGCGTTGATGATGGCGTCGGCGAGATCGCGCTTGGTCTGCTGCAGCTCCAGCACCTTTTCTTCGACGGTATCCCGCGCAATGAGACGGTAGGCGAACACCCGCCGCGTCTGCCCGATGCGATGGGTGCGGTCAATGGCCTGCGCTTCCACCGCGGGATTCCACCAGGGGTCCAGCAGGAACACGTACTCCGCCGCGGTCAGGTTCAGCCCCAACCCACCAGCTTTCAGGCTGATGAGAAACAGCTTGCAGTTCGGATCGTTCTGGAACTGTTCGACGATGGCTCCTCGATTGCTTGTCTGCCCGTCGAGATAGAGATACACGACCTTCTCCTTGTCGAGTTCCGTTTTCAGGAGAGACAACAAACTGGTGAACTGGGAAAAGACGAGCACTTTGTGGTTCTCCGACAATACTTCCACAAGCTGCGGCAGGAGCAGGTCGAATTTGGCGCTGGGCGCTTTGTTCTTCTGATCGAGAAGAGCAGGGTGGCAGGCCGCTTGGCGCAGTCGAAGCAGGGCCTCCAGTACCTGGATTTTCGCCTTGCTCAGTCCGACATCCTCAATGCGCTTCAGCAAGGAGCCACGGTAGTAATCGCGCAATTCGTTGTATAGCTTGCGCTGCTTGGGCTCCAATTCGCAGTAGACCGTCTGTTCCACCTTGTCAGGCAAATCCTTCGCGACTTGACTCTTGGTCCTGCGAAGGATGAAAGGGCGGAGGGCGTGAGCGAGAAGCTCCCTTGTCTCCGGTTCCGGGTTGCGCGCTTTGGTTGTGCTCAATTGGAAGACGGAAGCCGCGCCCAACATGCCCGGGTTCAGGAATTCGAAGAGACTCCACAGCTCACCCAGATGGTTCTCGATGGGTGTGCCGCTCAGGATCAGACGGTGATTGGCATTAACCAGTCGGGCCGATTTGGCCGCCTGAGTGTTGGCGTTCTTGATGGCTTGTCCTTCGTCGAGGATGCAGTAGTCGAACTTTGCGTCCTTGAACTCAAGAGCGTCACTCCGCAGGATTCCGTAGGTAGTGACAATCAGGTCGTAGTCCCTGAAATGTTCTCCCGGTTTGAGGCGGCCTGTGCCGGTGTGATCCAACACTCGAAGGTTGGGAGTGAAGCGCGCGGCTTCCTGTATCCAGTTGAAGATCAGCGATTTGGGGGCCACTACCAGCGATGTGCCTGGAGCTTCCGGGGATGAGACGGGTTCGCCGCCAATGCCCGAACCCGAGGGCGGGTTCGAAGCGCCTTTTTCGCGCAACTCCCTTCGGGCCTCAAGTAATGCAAGCACCTGAACCGTCTTCCCCAACCCCATGTCATCCGCAAGGCAGCCTCCGAAGCCGAACTTTCGGAGGAAATGCAGCCACCCGAGGCCGTCTTTCTGATACCCGCGCAACGCGCCAACGAACCCCTCGCCCGCATCGCACGGCT
The DNA here is from genome assembly GCA_001872605.1 of Armatimonadetes bacterium CG2_30_59_28. Classification (GTDB taxonomy): domain Bacteria; phylum Armatimonadota; class Abditibacteriia; order CG2-30-59-28; family CG2-30-59-28; genus CG2-30-59-28. The sequence continues at coordinate 36,627 of MNXM01000224.1, forward strand.
GGATTCCGTCGAAATGTCTCAACTCGTTCCGAAGCCGCTGGAAGGCTTCGTCACATGTTGCTTCAGGTTGCGACACCAGCAAGGCGTCCAGCAATCCCACCTGTGTGCGTGAAAAGCGCAGGTGACCTTCCTGGGGCGTGCCCAGCCCGGCCAGAAGCCCGTACTTCTTCAGCCATTCCTCCGGAAGCATGCCAAAGGTTCCATCGTCCAACGATACCAGGCTATCCCCACGCTTCAGGGCTGCCAGCAAGTCGGGAAGTTTGGCGACCCGGTCATCGAACTGAACCTCTCCGTGCAATTCGAACCAATCAATGCCGGAAGTCACCCCGAGGCTGAGCGCGCCCGGGCGACGGTACACCTTCCCTTCGGCTTCGACGTGCCATCCCAGCGGGATCAACTCCCGCACCGCTCGTGGCAGGTTGCGCGGCGCCAGTTCTCGGCGCACGTCGCCATAGGAAGTGAACTCCCGGAACCCCAGATTGCGCAGCCTTTCAAACGCCTCTTCCTCGGCAGTGAAATCTCGCAGGAGGAAGCGCCGCGGCTCCGACAGAAGAAACCCTCGTCGAGGGTCCTCATACGCAACCTTCTGCCCCTCATAGTCAAACGATAACTCCCAATTCAGTCGGTCCGGACCCCACCGATTCCTTCGTTGCGGCGATGAAATGGCGACCTGTCGCTGGGGCGTCACACAGACTTCTTCATACTGCAATTCCTCCGGCAGTGAGAGAGAGGGCAGGCCTGGCATCTCAAGCAGTTCCTGAACGAGGGCTTCTCCCTGAGCGAAAGGCACACGGAGACTCCTCTGCTTGCGCAGGAAAGCCACCCAGCCAAAGGCGCCCTCATCATGGAACCGGGAGACTTTGTTCCCGAAGAAAACAAGACCCCCGCCCACCAGAAGCGTAGGCTTCTCAAGCGGCACACATTCCTCGCCCCGCTGCAAGGTAGCGGAGATGATGTAGGTCTGGGAAGCCTCTTCTCTCTCTGCGGCAAGCGACAGTTCCCAGGGGTCGCCTTCTTCCCATTGAAGCGGCTCCCCCAAGTGAATGTCGGAATCGGTCTGCAGAAAGCACCGCCCCGTCTGGCAGAGAAGCGGAACCAAATGCTCCTGCAGGTTACTGGTCACAAGTCGGCGAAAAATGGCTTTCGAGTAGTAGTTGTAGTAGTGGATGGAGGAGTACCCATATTCTGCCGCGTCATCGCTCCCGTGCAGCAAGCCGAGAATGCGCTGATCCGCCGCGTCTCGCAGATTTTCAGGGTTGGCATACGCATCGGTGGACGACTTCAGTGGAGACCATTCCCCGTTCTTCTTCATCTCTCGGTGCGACACTTGGATGATCAGACCTTTCCCGTGGAGCGTGCCCTCCACATCAATCAGATAGACAATTTGCCGGTTCTCCGGCCAGGATTTTGGGGCCTGCGCTTGACGCGCTTGGAGTTCCCTCCGCAGAGAAGACAGGTGATCCTTCCAGTCAGGCGGAGGGGGGACGAGGCACAACGATGGTTTTTGCCCTTTGCGCGATCTGGACGGTGGAAACACGATCTGATACTCCATGTCCTCCTCTTCGTCCTCCTCTTCCTCCTCAAAGTCTAACTCCAGGCGCAGCGGGTCGGTGTTGTCCTCCCCTCTGAGGTACCCCTTCTTCTCCGCAGCGAGGAGCGTCGCCCAGAGGTGCTTGCAGATGTCAAGTTCGCCTTTGCAATACGGACAAGTGCAGGCACCGTAAAGGGTCTTGTCTTCACGAAACAGGTCTATTTCGTAAGCTTCTGAACCGAGGACCACGGCGAGCAACTCCTCAGAGTCCCCGTTTACGATCTCAACGGCGCCGCTCCGGTAGTAGTCCATTCCCCGATCACGGATCCTGCTACTCACATACTTCGACAATTGAGACGTCAACGCCACTGCTTACACAACCTCCTCGCGAATCGCCGTCGCGACCGCTTTACCAAGTATCTCCGATCCCTCCGGCTTGAAGTGGACCCCGTCTTCCGTCAGGATTTCATCGCGACCAGCGTCCATGACCACTTTGTAGAGATCGTTCACCGGGACCCCCAGCCGAGCGGCGACCTCACGCGCCGCGTCATTGTAGGCGAGGACGTCCGCCTCCCAGCGGTCGAAGCCCTTCCGTTCGTGATGCCACCGCTCGTTGACCGGAGTGGTCAACGCCCATATCACTTTCGCTGAAGTTGTTTCCTGGAGGTTCTTGAGAATCCGCGCGACGTTCTCCCTGTACTTCGGCAGGGGGACGCGTTGCTCCGATTTGCCGGAGTCGACCGCCAGGTCGTGCAGACCGCAGTTGATATGCAACACCTCCGGTTGCCGGACGATAAGCCACTCGTCCAGATTGACGAGGACATTCTCCGTGGTCCCTCCATTTTCCTCCGGCTGCCAGAACTCCACCTCACCCTCAAGCTCCCGATGGACCGCGTCCTGGTAACCCATGCGGATCGAATCCCCAATCAGGATCACCTTCTGCATCCTTCACCTCCACCAATCCAAGACCACATCATCCCAACACCCCAATCTTCCGCCCTCTACGGTATTCTCCCTGCAAACTTGTTTCCCACGTAAAACAGGTGCGCGGCGATGTTTCCGAGGGTTACCTCAAAGCTCTGCCCCGGTTTCACCGTGGCAATCTGCTTCCTGCTGTGCAAATCCCACACTGGTGACGCGGTGGTCACCGGCACGGTCACTTTCACCTTCGTTTCCGGAGGAAGGTTAGAGTAGTTGGACACCAACACCGCGAACTCACCAGCCAGAGTCATGCCGCACAACTTCACCTTGTCGTTGTCGCACTTCAGCCCTTCGGCAGGTTTGCCGTCCACGAAGAGGTCTTCGATAGGGGTGACGATGTCCACCGCCTCCGCATGATATTTGAAATGCAGCGGGTCGAAGTTGCGATAGTAGTAATAGGTTATTCCGCGCGCGCCGTTGGCAAAGGATTCGAGGATCATGTCCCGGGTGCGGACCGGTTCGTATTCTCCGTAGGTTCCCGGACTGAGCCAGGGGACGATGTCGTTGGTTTGCATGAGGGCGCGGTTCTGGGAGATGTTGTTGGCGACGGCTATCTGGTTTCCGGCGACGTACAGACTCGGCATCGCGATTTGCAGCAGGTCGGGGTAAAGCGTTCGCCACTGGAAGAGTCCGTCATTCAGCGGAGTGATGGGTTGGGTGCGATAGCTGCCATAGATGACCTTCTGTTTGATCCCCGCGTCGGCGAGGGCTTTTTCAATGGCGCCCTTCATGTCCTTGTGCATTGCGATACCCATCGCTGCGCGGAAGTCGTCCCAGTCCTTGAAGTTCCCGGCGGCGTAGCGTTCCTTGCACCGGTCGCACCGCGGCGCTTCCTGGGAACCGCTCCAGAAGGCTTCGATATCATAGAAGAGGTAATCCGGTCGACACCACGCCGCATGTTGTCCGAAGCTTTCGTGTTCTCTCTGGTAGCATTGTCCGCGGTACGAGGGACAGACGTGCTCGCCCGGCTTTCCGTTGATAACCGACTTTGTCTCCTCCTGTTGGCGATCACTACTGAGCGCACCGGCGGGAGACTCGTTGACGATGATCTGGAATCCCGCTTCGCGGGCCGCCTGCAGGATGGACTGGTTCTTTGCGACGTCCGCTTCTTTCCAGTAACGAGGGAAGCAAGCGACACAGTTAAAGCCGAGATGCTCCATTGCCTCAAGATAGTTGGGCCACTGGTCATAGAGGAACTCAATGTTACTCCATGCCAGACTAATGTGCAGGCGCTTCGGTTGCCGCGCTTGCGGAATCTCAATGGACTGATAGGTGACTTTTCTCTCATTTTCCGGCCCGTTACCGGAATCCCCGTAGAGGTACATCGTGTCAGTCTTTCCCGGTGGCAGGAGGCTTTGGAGCATGAACTCCTCCACCTTGCCGCGGTTGCAGGGAATGCTGTATCGGTTGAAGCTGCGTCCCTCGTGAACCACTGTTTCGGGAGTGAATCCCTCGGTGACGAATCTCACGGTGTCGGGAAAGTCCACGAGCACCTTGCAGGCAGTCCCATTCTCCTTCCCGGGCCGCGCGTCGAGCAACGATAGTTTTGTCCGCAGCGGCATGTTGGCACAGATCGGATGCTGTGGGTGGAGTGAGGAAAAGGCGACGCCCCTCGTAACGATGACCACTCTTTTCTCCTCGGAGGGCGTGAAGACGGGAAGGTTGTCCGTCCCCTTCACGACAGCCAGCTCATCCGAGCAGATGAACTGTTTCTGGTACTCAATCTGGAGGGCGACGTACCGCGCCTTGTGGCCGACAGGCAGACGAAAATTGTGGACCCACGCAAGATTCTCTTCCGGAAGATCCCAGGCTTTGGGCGACAGGTCGTCAAGACCGCGGCGATGACGGTCGCTCACGAGATAATAGTCTTTGCCATCGTTGCTGAGCAAGACTCGGATTTCATCGGGGAAACGCAGGCTTCCCTGCTCGCCGCCGCCAAGCAGTCGAACGACGACTTCCTTGACGGGTTGCACCGATTCGAGATCGGCGAAGAGGGTCACCAGCGGGGAGTGCTGCCAGCACACCGCGCCCTTCTCAAACCAGATGCGCTCATCGGTCCGCTCGCCGAACCGGCCGTCGGTGAGGTCCCTCGTGTCCTTTCCATCCGTCGTCAGACCGTAGTTGGGTTGGGGTGCGTATTGCAGTTCTTTCCCCGCGATCAGGTTGCCTGGCGCGATGAGCTTCTGGTACTGGTCTCGCCGGTCGAAGAGGTTGTCGAAGTACTCCCGCGTGCCCTCCGGAGCTGGAGGTAATGCCTGGACTTGCCCCGCCGCGGCGATCACGGCGATTTCGTCACAGATAAAGTGTTGCTTTGTGACCACGTCCAGACGCACATACCGCGCCTGGTATCCGGCTTCCAGCACAAAGGCATGCACTCCAGCCCGACTTGGCGGCAGGGGTGCAAAGGTCAGAGCGGGGTTGTCCTGATCGTGAACTTTCTCCGCAAGGCTCCGCACCGGAGAGAAGTAATCTCCGTCATTGCTCAGCGCAAGATTGAGGTTTTTCGGAGTCACATCATTGTTGTTGATGGAAGTCTGGAATCTCGCCACGACGCGCCCGATCGACTGCGACTTTCCCAGATCTATCACGATACGCGCACAGGACTGGTACGCCCACCCCACCGACGCTTTGTCCTGGAAGAGGTTCGAGTCTGGTCGCGTGGACAGCTTTCCGTCTACCAGTTGCACCGCGTCCCCGTCATCATGGGTGGGCGCATAATCCGGCGCAGGCCGCAAGGTCGCCGCGCTTCCCAGGGCCACGTTCTCTCCCGCCGTCACCGCAGCCCAGTCTTCCGCTGTGGTTTGCGTGTGAATGGACCATTTGGCGTCCGAGCGGATAGGTTCGGAGCAAGCGAAGGCCCCAACCGTGAGACAGAACAGAACAGTCATGGTGAAACGCTTCATGGTGTACCTCCCGATTGACACCCGTCGTAGTAGTGAACGGTCGCCGTGCCGTTCACCGTCGTGTTTTGCTATCGCTTCCTGTACAGGTTCCACCCATCAGTTTGACGCTTCCTATCTCTTGTGGGGTACGGGAAAACGTTACCGTGAACGGTACGGCGACCGTTCACTACAATAGTCGGATCGATTCGCGTCAGACGACTTCACACAGCGCAGCGAGGTCCAGTTCCTCTTTTCATAGACCGTGACTCCCTTGTTTACTTCCGATAGAAACGCGGGGGTTGTACATCCTGCCTTTAGAGGAATGATATCCAGAGGGATTCGTTGAGCAATCTCGCGAGTCTTCTTCCGGTATTTCATCGCGAGCGAGAGATATCCCTCCTGACCGTCCTGAAACACAGCGACATCGAGATCGTGCGGATCGACCGACTCAAAAAAGGAGCCGAAGACGACAACCTTACGGACCTCAGATTCAGTACCGAGAAAATCCGCCAATTCCCTGGTAAGTTGTTCCTTCTCTTTTTGGGTCAAGCGCACTTGAGTTACCTCTCGGTTCAGTTTTTTTATTCTACACGAGTTCCAGGTGGAACGTAAATAAGAACGCCACCTTCGCTCGTTAAGCTCACTCCACTTCCCTCAACTCAATATCATCAAACCATGCCCGCAGGTTGGTGTGGGTGTTGTAGAGATAGATTGCGGCGCTGCTTCGCCAGGACTTGGCATCGCCCAGGGTAACGGTCTTCTCAAACCGCTGCCACTCGTTAGCGGGCAGCTTCTCATCGTCGCCAATGCCGTAAATTCGATATCCCTTCTCTCCAACAAACTCCACCAACGCCATGTAGATTTTGCTCGAAGGGGCGGAGCGTTTGATTCTCCCCGAGAAGTGGTACTTGGTGTTGGGTTTCAGCGGCAGATGCTGGATGAGGTACTGGAATTCCTTTTCCTGTCCCTGAACCCAGAACGCGCCGTTCTCGATTCCGTACGGGAAATTGCTGGTGGTTCCTCCGGGATACCAGAAGTCTGGGCAGCCGTCCGAGTCTTCATCAATATCAAGCCCGCCATTGAGAAGAATCGGATGGATGAGAGCCTGACCGCTCTTCTTCCCTCCGGGCCAGGTTAGACCGAAACTCACGTTGCCAAACCCCTTGAGTTGATCCGTTCCGCTGACATGAACCTCGGTCTGCCGTGTGCCGCGGGCAGGCACCGTGAGCGCCACCGCGTTCCCAGCAAGAGCGAGGGGCGGTTCTGCCGAAAGAGCAACCTTTACCGGCAGTGCCTGATCTCCCAGGTTGAGCACGTTGAGTTTGATTCGATCTCCGCCAACGCCACCCACTTGGGTCTCATCCCAGACATCCAGCAGCGTCGCCACACCGGTTGCGTATAGGAGCAGACCGGCGGAAAGTGTGCTGGCAGGAACATCAAAGAACATCTGACCGTTTCGGTTGTGGAATTCCACTGGCGTGACCACGCCCTCCCGGTCGAAGAGAAAGAAGGACCTCGGTGTTGTCCAACCCTTGGGGAGGGAGAAACTGCACGTCGCGCCAGACACTTCGTGTTCGTTGTCGAACGTAAAAACGATTGCCTTCTCTCGCGGCTCGTTACACCAAGCCCATCGGGCAAGCACGCGACGATCGGAGACAGAGAGCCCAACCGTGTCCATGAACCGACCCGGGTACAGCCATCGCTTGATTCGCTGGCGCAGTCGAATTGCGGACTGCATCAACCGGTCGTTCACCCAGGCGTCGAACCGGTCGCCGTTAAGAAACGCGCGGCTGACGCGCTGTTCGCGGGAAAGGGGCGAGTTGTTGCAGAAACCACTGATCAGGATATGATCGGGAAAGGTGTAGTGGTAGACTTCGGGATCGGTACAGAGACCGGATATAAGGTGCAGATTTGCATACTGCCCCAGAGCGTCTCCCGCGCCCTCGATGGAGAGGATAAAATCGGGATTGATCTTTCTCGCCTCCTCGATGCAGATTTTCAGAAGCTCGACATTCCCCATGCCCCAGGCCCCGATATCGGTATGCCCATGGTTCAGATTGTAGCAGGGCTTTGCGAGGGTCGCTCCGGTCTGATCGATGTAAATCCCATCCACGCCAAATCGCTTGCAGTACATGTCGACGATCCAGAAGCGCAGGTGCTCCTGAAAGCCCCGCGACGCGGGACACATGATATACCATCCCAAGGTGTCTGCATAGTAACCCATCGGCTTCCCGTCCAACGGAAAGAGCCGCCACTGCTCGAACCAGTCCAGCGGGCGGACAAGATTCAGCGCCTCCTGGGGCAGGTCCGATTTTGCGGTATTCCGCAGCGATTCATTGATTGCGCTATCCCGTGTCCACGTCTGGCAATTCATGTAGGCGGTAACGTGCCCGCCAACCTTGTGAACTTCCTCAACGCCCTTCCTGAATCCCTCGGCGCCACCCAGCGACGGGGCCGGCCAGTAGAAATTGCCGCAGCATTGATCGAGCCCGTCGGCCATGTGTCCCCAGTATTGGAGGTAGTTAAGTCCGTCCGCTTTCATTCGCTGCAGCAGACCGGCCATGCCGCTGAACTTGACGTTGCCCATTGCCTGCGCCCACCCGTCACACCACTTGAGCCACTCCGGGTTGTGCGGGCGCTTCATCCATGAATACGCCCATTCCCGGTAGCGGTCAGCCGCCCAGTGCCAGTCGCCGACGTGGACGCCCACCGCGTAGTCGCGCGTCTTCGACTCGCCGGCGCGCACGAGGGTGTGTGTTCTCATTGTGAGATCCGCGCCGCGTTGACCCTCGTTAGGAGCGCACTCCATCTCCGTGGACGTGAGCTGCTTGTCCAGCATGGCGAGGTATAGACCCGACTTCGCGTCACACAAATCCATCCAACTCATGGATCCGCCGCCGAGGTAAGTCGTTTTCCACGCCTTGCTTGCGGCGGGGTTCCCGATGCGCCATCCGCCGGTACGGGGGAGAACACACTCGTCATCATTGGGGTCTCCGATGGCAGCGTTGGCGATGAGTGGAAAATCGATCCGAATGACTTCCATCTTGCTGAGATTGCGTACCGAGAGTTGCCACTTGCTGAGGGGTGTCGAGTCCACGTCGATGCGCAACGCGATCCTGATTCCACCATCCAGCGCACGGTAGCTGAGGATGAGGCTCTTCCCGTTCCTGTCGATCTTCTCAAGCTCAACATCGTTTGGAGAAATCACCGTCTGATGGGTGGCTCCCGGCTCGCGAACTGCCAGGCCAATCAACGGACGCTGAACGTGCAGCGGTGCGACAACGGTCGCGGTCGCCTTGTTGAAGACACCGCAGAGCGTTCCCGTCTTCCGGCTGAACGAAACCCGGAAGCGGGCATTTTCAGCGGTGACCTCCGCGTCGGGCGCGAGCAAGAGCTGTACCTTCGCGGAACGAAGAAGAGGCGACTTGCCCTCCGGCGACACCTTCAGACGGAACCGTGTCAGGAGAACATCCCTCCCGTCGCCAGTCACCCGGATGGGCGACAGGTCGCCGTCGCTGGAAACCGGCTCCCATGATGTGCCTCCATCGGTACTGACCTCGACCCCCACTGAACCGTCGTTCATCTCCGTGTCCGCGACGATTCGCTCCCACTTCAGAACTCCCGATGGCAGAACCTGTTGAGTCACAACAACTCCGGTTCCTTTCTCTTCTAAAAACGGCGATCCCCAGATGTCCTCCAGAGACAGGTCGGTGTTGCGGCTGAAAACCAGTGCGTCCAGTCGGGCCCCGCCCAGCCAGTTGTGCAGGATAAAGGTGTGGTTGCCCTTCGCCAAATTGTACTTGCCCAGTCTGCTCCAGAACCACTGACCGAAGATGCCCTGCGCGCTGTCCGTAATCCGCTGCGGATTCCCTTTGTCCATCGACTCCTGGTGATTCCAGCTTCCGGCGGATGGGAGGTACGTCAGCGCCCATCCCTGGTACTCGCCGGGTGCGGCCATGTTGAGGGGGAACTCGGCGTGAGTGACATGGGAAACGCACGCGCCTCCGCTGTACGCGGCATCCCGCAACACACCTCTCCCCTCCTGCATGGCAAGACCGGCTGCCTGTTCGGCTTCCAGATAGATGAGGTCCGGCGCCGAGGTCTTCAGGAACTCCAGACCCACCATTGCTCCCTTTGGGGAGACCACGCATCCTTGCCCGGAGGTGAAGGGCAGATTGATGACGACGGACTCCGCCGACACGCGAGCGAGGAGACCGAGTCCGAAAACGGTGAAGGCCGCGATGCGTCGGAACATGGAGAACTGTGCGGTGTTCATATTATGAAATCTCTCCTTTGGTGACATGCGGACTGAGCGTCTCCTCGATGGGCCCCAGTTGTTCTTCCAGTTCACAGGGGGGACTTGTGAGTATTCAGGTACTCACCGCGGGCGCCAGCCTTCGCCAACTCCACAAAGTAGAAGAAGTTCCTCCATCGTTACTCCCTCGAGTGGAGGGATCCATCCGCATTCGATCTTCCCGATGCCCGTCCCGCCGTCCTCGCCGACGAATGACGACCAGTTTGCCTGCTGCTCCTCGGGACAGTCCCTGCTTACGCCAGGCGGCGAAGGTCGACGCTCGCGAGGGGTCATGGCAGGCTCCTGTATTCAGCGTCTGCTGGTAGACGATAGGAGGCAGAATAGAACGGCGGTCGAGCACAGTCAATGTGAGAGCGTGAAGCGTTCTCGCCCGCCCAGGAACGAGCGATGGACATTGAACAATCACGGGAGCAGAAGGAGTAACGACAACCTCTCTGCTGTCCCTGTGGACCCCTGTTCAGCATGTAGGCCCTTGCCTCGCTTCTATGCCGTTTCGCGTGGGAGGAAGGGCGTAGACTCAAGGCATCAGCCGGAAGTTGGGCAATAGATCGGCGGTTCGATCCATGCGAGTGTGATGGGAGAGATTCCAGAAACCTTCGTATTTCGTGTCGCTGTTGTCGTAATCCAGTACCGACCAGGAAAGCCCGATGATCTGAGTCGGCTCAAGATCGTGCTCTGCGCTATACTTCGCTCCACGGTAACTGGCGTAGTCGAACGGAGTGATGTAGAACTCCAGCCACAGCCGTCCGGGTTCGCCCTGCTGGAAATCGCAACGGTACGCGTGCCGCGCCCAAGGCTTCTTCACCAACCACTGTTGCGATCCCCACACCCACGCCCATGGACGTCCTTTCCCCGGCGGGGTGAAGATATGGTAGTTCTGGCACTGGGCGCTTTTCAGCCGCTCTTCCGTCTTCTCATCCACGTCGGCGAAACTGTGGTACGGCCCGCCGGAATGGTCCGCGTCCACCACGATCTCAAAAATGTCCCCCCACTTTTCAGTGAATACGTGAGCGTCGTCGTCCACTCGATACAGGAAGTACAGTCGATTCGTCTTGTCGTTCCACCCCACCACCACGTCCACGTCGAGGCTTCCCAAGTCATGGTTTGTCCCATGCCCCATCACCGTGTCCTCCAGCGCCTCGGTGCCGATATGGCATCGCTGCGGCACACTCTCCCAATCCCGCGGATATCCATCGACCTCCGGCAATCGGTCGTCTGCAAAGCGGTAAATGGGGTACTTGGTGTTGGGAGGGTGATGAGCGTAGCACCACTCGGAGCTCCAGCAAGCAATGGCAAGGATGGGGGGTATGCAGGCGATTGGGTTGATCGTCCTCAACGGTGATGTCTCCCTTCGAAAATAAACCGCGAAGACGCAAAGAACGCAAAGGCTCTTTGCGGCCTTGGCGGCTTCGCGGTTGAAAAGAACTCTCTCCCGTTTGCATCTTCCGTGGTGACCGAGCGGGCATGGGAGATTCCCATGAAAACGCGGATGGAACCTGCCCCGACACCATCGGGGGAGTGCAGATGCGGAATGACTCGCATCGTCGCACGCCGAATTTTCATCTCGCGTGGTACTGACAAGTCGGCATGGACAATTCCTTTACAGAACGCGGCGCGTTCTAAGAACTTGCCGCGCCACAGCCCCGGCAGGCGAGCTCCTGGAAAATCTCGCGAAGGGCATTGACGTAGTCATCTGCAGTCCGGCAGTCGTATCGGTTGAGCATGTCTCGAATTGCACCATGCATCGCTGTTCTCCCGCAACGAGCTGAGGTAACGAAGCAGTAAACGGATCTTCGGCGAATCGTATGCCTTCCCGCTCCCCGCCAGCCTCGTTGCGTCCGGGGACAACAGGTCGTATCGTTCTCTTCGCAGATCCTCGGTCAGGCATGGGCCAAAATCAGATAGACGAGTTCCAGAGAACCGCTTGTCCGCCCAAACCTTGTCCACCAGGGACTTCTCAGGAGAGGCAATGAGAAAAGACACTCCGTGAACGTGCTCGATGACCGCGCCGGTCGCGTATCGCTTTTCGCTGGCACCGCGGTAGAAGAAAACACCGAAAGGAGTCTGGAATTTACGGGACCTCCCCGTTGTGATGGAGGTCACTGCCTCAACTCGTTCGGGGGTCAGCCCGTGGTAGCTCAGTGCGTAGTCCAGACTCACATAGGATGGGCCGTAAATGAGATTCGCCAAAAGCTCCCGGCCCACCGGAGCGCGCCGGTGCAGATCGCCGAATACGTACAACCCCTTCTTGACGCGAACGATGTTTTCACTCGCCAAGGGCCTTTGCACCTTGTCGCGCGACTTGCCGTAGCGCGAAAGAAGCCCGCTCAGTTGCTGGTAGTCGACAACCGCACTCTTTGTCATCTGTCGAAGGGCAGCCATCTCATTCATAGGGTTCTCCGTAAACTTGCATACTATGTCCACGATTGCTGGACATTCTATGCAAATAATGCGGCGTTGTCAATTTCGGCTGGCCTTCACAGACCCGCGGTGTCCGCGACAGAGGAAGCCCTCTGCAAACTGACTCCGGTGAACTGGACAGGGGTGGCGCTGTTGCCGGTTAAACGTAAGCGAGGAGTGCCAACTTCGGGAACGTCGAAGTGCACCCACGCCCGCTGCCACTGGAAGCTGGTGACGAGACTCTTCGCATTGAGCAGTTGTTGGTTGCCTTTCATGCGCACGTTGACAGTGACGATCCGACCCGGCGCGTGTTCGGCATCCATCTTCATGGGATCGAACGCGCGATAGAAGAAGCCGAGAACGTATCTGCCGGGCTGCACATCAGAGACGGTCGTTTGCCAGCCACTGCCTTTCCGGCACTCCACCAAACATCCACTAGGAACAACGCCGCAGCCAGATGAACGCACAATCTCAAAGCCGAGAGCTGCGTGTGGTTGCTGTGGGAACCGGCGCACTCTCACAGCTTGCTGGTCAATCACTTCCGCGATAAGAAAACTGCCTCTCGCGTCTTCGGGACCGTCAGCGATTCGGAGCATGTCCAGAGGGCGAACGCCCGACATCGGCCGTTTGCCTGAGGTCCTGAATTGGTGGACGCGCTTCTCCTCAACAAAGTCACCGGTTCCTGCGACGACTACTCCCGCGGGAAGATAGACAGCGTTCCTGTTACGTCGCTGCCAGTGAGCGGGGCATCCACCTTCAGCGAGAGAGAAGTCTCCGTTGGCAATGAGGTTTTCCCCATCCACCGGCCACCGCAAGTCGCGGGGATCGGGCCAAGCAACGGGTTGCTCAGCAGCGCGGGAGCGAAAAGCCTTTAGGTTTCCTTCCAGAACGACCGCGGCGTAGTCCAGAGCCACCCCCTCACGGCCGCCGGTCAGGGCAACCCACAAGGCCCCTGCGTGGTCTGCTTGACGAAGGCTGTCGGAGGAAAGCGAAAGAGACAGCCTGCCGCTCCCATCAGCCACTTTCCTCCATTTCTTCTTTCCCCAGTCGAAGATGGAGACGCGCGTCGGATTCCCAACCACCAATTCCATCTGCGCGGCGGAGAGTTGTGCAGGGCTCCCCACACCAAACTGCAGTACCAAAGGCGTATCGGCGTGAAGCATATTGCCGTCTGCCGCGTCGATCAAGGCATATTCATCCCGAACGCGGATCGCTGCGAGATCGAACTCATTCTCCCGGGGTTCGTTCTTTGCATTGTAGTCGGGTTGGCTGGTGCTGAGAGGTGACATGACTGTGCCTGGCGTTCGCAATCTCTGCGACGCGCGATACCCGCGCACGTAGTACGGGTTGTCCAGTACTCCGAGGTCGCGAAACAGGTGTCTCAGTGCCTTGATTGCGGTGATGGAACCGTCAGTGGTCGGATGCACGGTGTCCCGCCACACGCTGGTGCTGGTCTCGTCCAGAGCCATCAACACAGAGAACACGTCTCCGAAGGGGAGCCAGTATCGCGCACAGAATTTCGCGAGGTCAAAGGCGCGCACGGCGACGCGCTGGTTGCCTCCGGGATGGGAACCTCCCTTGTTGGAGTCCATGTAAGGCACGCCGCTCAGGAATAGGGGCTGCGCCCCGATATCGCGCGTGCGCCGCAGAATCTCCTCCAAATCTGCGACGAACTGCTCTGAGGTCTTACCCGAATCGTTCACCGAATACATGAAGCAGGCATAGTCGGGTCGCTGTTCCGCAATCCTGACGCGCCAGCCCGCCTCGATGGCGTAGTCAGTGCCCTCAAAGTCCTCCTTTGCCGGTTCGGTAATCCAGAGATTCGATGCACGCTGGGCGTAGTCCACTGCCTCGATTCGGTCGATGATGTACTCGTGCTTGCCGACTCTCACGTACTGTCCCGGATACGGACCGGCGTGCCACGGAACGTTCGTGCCGCGGATCGCTCTCTCTCCGCGAATGACGCTGGCTATCCCTCCGGTCATCTCATGAAGAAGCTGTGTGGTATTGGTGCCACCCACCGCGGTGTTGATCACGCGGGCCGGCATTTCCCATGAGAGCATCTGCGGATAGTCCATCGCTCCGACGCGCCCGCACGTCTGCGAATCGCCGGTAAACACAACGCGCGGCATGGCGTTGACGTCGACTCTCACCTGTTTAGCCAATGGATTTCCTGTTGTGTTCATGGCGATCAGACCAACGACAATCCCAGATAGCTTGGTTGAGGGCATCCTGCGCACCGTCGTGGCAGTGCTAATCTTCGTCAATATTCCATCCCCCGGTCGCCGTCGGCGTTACGCACAGGCCCCTTCCCGATAGCGGCAAGTCCCGACGTGCGACCTCATGCGCGTCAAAAAAAGAGCCCGGCCACGACGGCGAAGTAGTGACAGATGCTCCCGCCCAGAACAAACAGGTGCCAAAGGGCATGGTGGTATGGCAGCTTTCTCCAGGCGTAGAAGATAACTCCCACGCTGTAGAAGAGTCCGCCCGCGATCAGCAAAACGACACCCGTCGGCGGCACCGCAGCAATGATGGGTTTAATTCCGATGATCGCCAGCCAGCCCATGAGAAGGTAGAATACGGTGGAAGCAACCTCGAATCTCCCGATGAAGAAGATCTTGAATAGAATCCCCAATAGAGCCAACCCCCAAAGTACCCCAAACAGAGACCATCCCCATGCTCCCCGCAAGTTGACCAGGGCGAAGGGCGTGAAGCTGCCAGCGATCAGCAGGTAGATGCAGCAATGGTCCGCCACCTTGAAGATGTCTTTCCGGCGTGGATTCTGCGTGCTGTGATAGAGAGTGGATGCAGCGAACAGGGCGACCGATGTTGCGCCGTACACGCTGCAGGCCACAATGTGCCAGGCGGAGCCGCGGCGGCAACTGATGATCGCCAGGAACACCAGCCCCACGATGCTGAGGATTACGCCGACACCGTGAGTCATTGCGTTGATGGCTTCCCCGCCGATGGGTAGCGAACTTCGTTTTTCAGTCAATAAGACTCCTGAATTTGAGTGGACTTGCATGGCATTATATTTCTTTCCGCGGGGGCGCGTCAAAACCTCCCGGCGGACTCATAACCCCGCGCCGCACAAAAAAACTTTCTAAAATCATTTGCCAACGGACGCCCGACTGTGCTATAGTTCCTGTCGTTAGAGATAAGTGAATTCGATTTGAGAATGCTGCCCCATATTGTTAAGGCGTTGATCTCCTCTCTTTTTGCTCTCCTGACCCGTAGTGTCCCCAGCGGTTGTTCACCTCGGCATACTAAACCGCTCACAGGAGATTCATGAGTTTCAGTCAGTTCCAGCTTGACTCCCGCCTACAGCAGGGCGTTGAGTCCATGGGCTTCGTACAGCCCACCCCTATCCAGACGGCCACCATACCCATCGCCATGGAGGGAAGAGATTTGCTGGGTTCAGCAGAAACCGGCACGGGCAAAACCGCCGCGTTCATGCTGCCCGCACTGCAGGATACGCTCGGGCAGAAGCTTGGCAAACACATTGTCCGAACCTTGGTTCTGGTCCCCACTCGGGAGCTTGCTCTACAGGTGGCCGACCAAGGCGCGCAGTTGAGCCAGCACACACCGCTACGAGTCGGCGCCGTCTTTGGTGGCGTCGGTCTGGGACCTCAGGAGAATATGCTTCGGAGAGGCGTTGATGCGCTGGTTGCCACACCGGGACGTCTGCTTGATCACATGGCGCGCGGCAATGTCCGTTTTAGCTCCTTGCAAGTACTGGTTTTGGATGAGGCAGACCGCATGCTGGATATCGGGTTTCTTCCGGACCTGCGACGGATTGTTCGCCAGTTGCCGCGAAAAAGGCAGACAATGCTTTTCTCCGCTACCTTGCCGCCAGCGATCATGCGCCTGGCAACAGAGGTCACGCAAGATCCCGCTCGTATTCAGGTGGAGACATCCATCGCCCCTCAGGAAATTGCGCAGACCGTATTTCCCGTACCAGAACTGCAGAAGGTGGAAGCCCTTCGTGAGTTGCTGAAAGAAGAGGAGATGTCCAGCGTTCTCGTCTTCGCGCGTACCAAGCGCCGCGCGGACCGACTTGCGGCCCAACTGCAGCGATGCAACATTCGCGCCGCAGTTATCCACGGCGACCGCTCCCAGGGACAACGGATTGCAGCGTTGGAGGGATTCCGGGCAGGACGCTCGCGAGTATTGGTTGCCACCGATATTGCTGCCCGTGGGATTGACGTGGAAGGTATCTCTCACGTGGTCAACTACGATGTCCCCATGCAGCCTGAAGATTATGTGCACCGCATCGGACGAACCGGCCGCGCCCATGCTGTCGGAAACGCGTATACGTTGATGTCGTACCTGGATGAAGAGATGGTCTACAAGATTGAGACGGTGCTGCAGCATCGCATTGAGCGCCGCCATCTCGAGGGAATCGGGTACGAGCCCGTCGAACGCTCCCACCGGAAACCGGCACTTGCCTTTGGCTCGATTCGCCGGCGTTCCCGAACAGGCTCTCGGAGGCGATGTACCCACATCGCCTGAGAACGACGGTTCCGCCGGACGTGAGGTCCATCTGGCAGGGAGCCGGTGCAAATCGGGCCTCGTAGATCGATAATAGCAAGAAGAAAGGAAGAGGTAAATGGAATCGAAGTTGTATGTTGGGAACCTGTCGTTCAACGTGTCCGATGAGGAGCTGAAGGAGCTCTTCAGTAACGCCGGCGAGGTTAATGAGGTCGCCCTTATCACCGACCGTGACACCGGACGACCAAGAGGCTTTGGCTTCATCGAGATGGCGACGAAAGAGGGCGCCGATAAAGCCATCGAGATGTACAATGACTACGAGATGGATGGTCGTCGCATGGTCGTTAACATCGCAAAGCCCAGGGAAGACCGCAACGGCGGTGGCGGACGTGGCCGCGGTGGATTCGGCGGCGGTGGTCGCGGCGGATTCGGCGGCGGCGGTGGCGGTCGCGGTGGATTCGGCGGTGGCGGCGGCGGTCGCGGCGGAAGAGACCGGTTCTAAGAATGGTAGGCTCGGACCCCGGGCCCACACCATCTTTGAGAACTCTTCGAGAGTGATGTCGGGCTCTTCGAGTCCGGCATCATTCTCCGATCTCGAACACGATCTTGAACGCGTCCTTTGACTTCAGCAGGGCAAAACCTTCGGCGATTTTGTCCAACGGCATGTTGTGTGAATAGAAGTTGGACAGGTTGACAAGCCCCAGTCGGACCGCATCCAAAAGATATTGGTGTGCGGCATCCTCGCCAGTGGCTCCGGTTGTCAGCTTGTCGTCCGGGATTGCGTTCTTGATCGCGTCCGAACTTGAATAGGTGGCGTACGCTGCGGCTTTGCCCTTTTCAGACAGCGCCGGGAGACACTCCTTCATGAACACCGCGTCGCCGGTGGTGTCAATGAGTCTGTCCACTCCCCGTCCTCGGGTCAACTCTTGGATGCGTTCTGTCAGGTTCTCACGCTGCACGTTGACGACAAAGTCCGCTCCGATGCGCTCCTTTGCATAGTTCAGTGGTTCATCGCGTCGCCCAACCATGATGACGGGGTACGCCCCAAACACCTTGGCGAAGCGGCACATGCTGTAAGACACCGACCCGGAACCCAGCAGCGCCAGTGAGGAGTACAGGCTAATCCCTGCGCTTGATACATAACTGGCACATTCCTTGACGGTAATCAGCATGGTCGCATCTCCGGCGGAGATTGGGAGGTCAGATGGAACGACTTGCTGAAAGCGGGTGTAATTGTTCGGCTGCCCATCCGGGTCGTCCTTCCGCATCGCTGCCGCATCGGTGCACAGCCCGTACTCTGCGAACCCGCCCCACAGCGAAGTGTATCCGCCAAGCCGCTCGCCGGGATAGACGCACGTGGGACGCAGCACGAGGTCGCCTTCCCTGTAGTTCTTCACCTTGCTGCCAACGCTGACCACCTCACCGATGCTCTCGTGGCCCAGAATGCCGGGGTAGTTCTGCCCCCAGGGAAGCTTGTTGTAGATGTGTTTCTGATCCGTGCCGCTGCACGTAGCGCACGCCAGCATCCTGCACAAACACTGGTAATCATTCGCTTCTGGCATGGGAACATCATCCACCCACACTTTACCTTGTCCGTCGGTTATCGCTGCTTTCATGGAAAATCCTTTCTTCTCAGATAAATTGACCTCATTTTGGTCAGCAGCAACAAACCTGCCTGTTCGCAATCAATTCGTGAAAGGCAGCGCCAACTCAAATCAGCTACTATTGCATCGCTTCGCAAGTTTGCCAACAGAAGGACACCGGATCGCTTCAGCGTCCGGTAGCTCACACAGGCAGCTACACGATGGAGGCTACCCTCCTTTTCTCCCCTTTCAACCCGTGTTCGTGCCGAACACGGGTTGAAAGGGGAGAAAAGGAGGGTAGCCTCCATCGTGTAGCTGCCTGTGTGAGCTACCGGACGCTGAAGCGATCCGGTGTCCTTCTGTTGGCAAACTTGCGAAGCGATGCAATAGTAGCTGATTTGAGTTGGCGCTGCCTTTCACGAATTGATTGCGAACAGGCAGGTTTGTTGCTGCTGACCAAAATGAGGTCAATTTATCTGAGAAGAAAGGATTTTCCATGAAAGCAGCGATAACCGACGGACAAGGTAAAGTGTGGGTGGATGATGTTCCCATGCCAGAAGCGAATGATTACCAGTGTTTGTGCAGGATGCTGGCGTGCGCTACGTGCAGCGGCACGGATCAGAAACACATCTACAACAAGCTTCCCTGGGGGCAGAACTACCCCGGCATTCTGGGCCACGAGAGCATCGGTGAGGTGGTCAGCGTTGGCAGCAAGGTGAAGAACTACAGGGAAGGCGACCTCGTGCTGCGTCCCACGTGCGTCTATCCCGGCGAGCGGCTTGGCGGATACACTTCGCTGTGGGGCGGGTTCGCAGAGTACGGGCTGTGCACCGATGCGGCAGCGATGCGGAAGGACGACCCGGATGGGCAGCCGAACAA
>MNXM01000319.1 GCA_001872605.1 Armatimonadetes bacterium CG2_30_59_28
CGCGGCGTCCGGGTTGTAGCGCGAACCTAACATTCCCCCGGAACAAGTCCGGGGGGATTGCCATTACCGAATCAAACTATCAAATAGCATAACCCCCCACTACCTTTTCGGGAACTATGGGACAGTATTTTTGACCACCTACTTATTGTCAGCTTGGAGAGGAGGCACGCGGATGCAGATGATTCAGGACACGATTTTGGGGTTGCGGGTGGAGGCGATGACCGTATTCCAGAACCTCGCGGTGTTCCCCATGTTGAACGGAAACGGGGTGGGAGAACCCGCCTACGTCACTCTCGATGAAGCGCTGGAGCAAGGTTCCGCACGGGTGACTGAGGTCTCCAGCGCGGGAAATGTGCCGGAGTTGGAATTCGTGAACGACGGACAGAAGCCGGTGCTGCTGCTGGACGGCGAGGAACTGGTCGGCGCGAAGCAGAACCGGGTGCTCAACATCACTTTGCTGGCCCCCGCAGCGCAGACGATCATCATCCCCGTCTCCTGCGTGGAAGCGGGACGCTGGTCGCACCGCTCCGCCGTCTTTGCTTCCGCTGGCCGGGTGCAGTACGCTTCCGGGCGCGCAGAGAAGATGAAGCACGTGACGGCCAGCTTGCAACTCGAAGGGACCCGGAGCTCCCGGCAATCGGAAGTCTGGGCGGACATCGACCGCAAGGCGGAGCGCATGCAGGCGAAGTCGGAGACAGCGGCCATGAGTGAGATGTTCGAACGTTACTCCGGCACGGTGGAGGACTACGTGAACGCTTTCTCGGTGAGCGCGGGGCAGGTAGGTTCCGTGTTCGCCATCAACGGGGAGATGATCGGTCTGGAGTTGTTCGACTGCCCCCAGACGATGAGGAAGCTGTTCCCCGAGCTGTTGCGGAGTTTCGCCCTGGACGCCATCGATTTCCAGCGGCCCGACCCGAAACAACCGTCCCGTGAGGAGGCGCAGAAGTTCGTGGAAGCAGTGGCGAAGGCAGAATGTCAGCAGTTCCCGGCCGTCGGCATCGGGGAGGACGTTCGCTTCTCGTCAGAGGGCGTTGTGGGTGGCTCCCTGATTGCCGACGGCCGGGTGGTCCACCTGAGCGCGTTCGCGGAGCCGGGAAGGGAGAACGACAGCGAATCGACCTCCCGTTCATCCATGATCCGCTCTTCGCTGCGCCACCAGAGACGCCGAACGTAGGGAAGCGTTTCCACCCTTTGGGTCGAGAAACACGGAAGGGCTTATCTGAAATCTGGGAGGAATGAACATGCCCAAACTCACACTGGACCGTTGGGAGCGACAGTTCTGCGAAGAAGCCTTGAGTGACAACGTAAAGCTGTTTCGCGATCACCTGAAGATGCTGGAGATTGATGCGGATCCGAGGGAGATGCTGGCAGGAACTGTTATAGCGGTCACCGTGGGTTGCTCCTACTACAAGATTGACGGACGGCCACTCGCTCCCCTCCTTGAGATGCAGACCTATGATCCCGCCAAGGCCCCGGAGGATGTGAAGTACGTCTTCACGTTTGTGAGCTACAAGGGCCTCGCACGCATTCTACTGCCGTCCAATATCGGTATGATTGATCTCGCCGACCTGCTCATGTGCCCCCTGACTTCCTATCACAGAATCTGGGTGACACGCACAGATGAAGGCTTTCTCTCAGACGACGATCTGGTACACCTCGAGCGGGAGATCACTTACGACCTGCGCTTCGACTACTCCGAGAAGGAGTTGGACCTCGGCTTCGATGGTTCCTATGGCGACAGGCTGTGGGTCGGTGTGTGTGAGAATGATGAGGACGATGAAGATGTCGAGTGACCGCTTGGAAGACCTGACTCGCCCGTCCCAACGGGCGCCGGGAACTTCTCCGTTGACCACGTTCCACCCAGTCAATAGATGACAGGACGGACCCTGTATCCTGTTTCCCGTGTGCAGGAGAAGGAGATGATGATTCGATGGACCCAACAACCGAACACAACCGGAAATCCCTCGATCCACTGGTCGGACTTGCAGCGGTCGTTCTCGGGCTCCTCGTTTCCGCCGTCGGGCATTTCGCGTCATGGTTCTGGACGGTCCACGGCTATGGGCGGCTTGCCCCCGTGTGCGAGGAGCGAGATTGCCGTTCTGCTCATGAAGACGCGCACTGCTCGACGATCCTCTCCGCCTCAGAGCGCACCAGGTCGCGCAGGCGTTTGGGGGAGAGGACGGTGGCGTGGGAACCGTATTGCAGCACCCAGCGGGTCACTTCCGGACAGTCCACTGATTCTGAACTCCACGTGGACGCCCCCGTCCTCCTGCTGCGTGGTCTTCTGGCTGGGGTGCCATTGCCGCTCCAGGATGTAGGGCGCCTGATCGGCGTCGAAGGCGATCTTAATGCGCACGGGCTTCCCGTCGTGAATGACTCCGAAGCTTTCGTGGATGTATGCGTTGGCATCGAAACTGCCGGGGACCTCGAAGCTCTGTTTGGTGAGAGCGCATTCCCGGATGCGGGACAGCAGGAAGCTGCGGACGGCGCGCCGGGTGTGGCAATGACCCACCAGGTACCAGTCGCCCTCATGGTTGTAGAGATGCCAGGGATCAACAAGCCGGTCGGTCTCCTTCCGGCGATGCTGAGTGTAGTAGAGGAGTCGCACGCGCCGGTTCTCCCTGAGCGCCTGGGTCAGACGGGTGAACACCTCCGGGTCCACTTCTCGCACCGGCGCGGGGACAAAGCTCAGTCCATGGGCGAGGGCCTTCACGTGAATACTGACCTTCTCCGGGAGGGCGGTACACAGCTTGGTGAATGCCGACCGCAGGTTGCCCTCCAAAGGTGTGCCGCTGTATTGCTGCAGTACTTTCTCCGCAATGCAGAGGGCGAACAGCTCTCCTTCAGTCAGGGTGATGGACGGGAGCGAGAACGTGGGGTCCGTGAAGCGGTAACAGCGGCGTTTTCGGTCTTACTCGACCGGGGCGTTCATTTGGTCGCGAAGAAACACGATGTCCCGGCGCGCCGTGCGTTCGGAAATCTCGAACTCATCCATGAATTCCTGGAGAGTCGGCCCGCGGTCACTCCGCAGCCTCTCCTGCAACCACGCCATACGACGTATCGGGGGACGTGAAGCGATGAACATGAGCCGCCTCCTCGTGAATCACTTGATCCGAGTGTCAGGGGTGTATTAGAGCAGGGAATTCTGGGAAATTGTCTGATGGGGACGCGGTGGAGGCGGAATCCCCGGCCTGCCGCCGCTGTGGATTGGGTGAGAACGGTACACGCCCAAACCAGGTTGGCAAGATTCCAGTTCCGGTGTATTCTGTGGGGGAGAAAGGACGGGGGTGGAACGGATGGCAAATACAGCGGCCCTGCAACAAGTGGAGCAACTGATCGCGCGACTGCCTTTGTCACAACAGGTGATGCTTGCCGAGCGAGTGCGTGAGCGGGCGAGCGCAACCATGCCGTTCGCGCGTGGTCAGGAAAACACGGCAGATCGGGCACGGCACGAACAACTGAGACTGGCTGAGGAACTACTCGCAGAGGTTGAAGGCATCGAAGATGACTCGCGAGGAGAGTTCAAGGCAGCCGAAGCGATCCGACGCACGCGAGATGAGAGGATTCTGCAGGTATGCCAGAAAGGTGTGTAGATGCCAGCGTCGCTTTGAAGTGGGTTATGACCGGCGAAGCTTGGCGCAAGACGGCACGGAGATTCTTGCGGGATTCTTTGGCTGCGAACGTCTCCCTGATTGCGCCTCCGCTTTTCGAGTATGAGACGGAGAGCGCCCTTCAACACCTCTTTCAATCGCGGGTACTCGCTCTTGAGGAAACCGATACCGCCCTGGCTCGGCTCACTGCTATCGGTGTCCAAGTCGTCACCCATCCCGCAATGGTGCAACGCGCCCGTGAGATTGCGCGCCAGTCTCAGCAGACGAGAATCTACGACGCCGTGAAGGAGCAACTGTCGTTCGTGAAGTATCTGCCGGACTATCCGTAGAACCAGCACCTCTTTCAGTCGCAGTGCCACTGGTCGGGCGTTTCCGCAAGCACTTGATGCAACGGCAATGGAAGGGGAATAACCATGTTACAAGTGGCTTTCTGCGATTACCACATTCACACGAAATATCTGGGCTGCGCCAACGGAACGATGGAGGTCCCCGCCATTTTCAGAGAATGCGAGCGGCTTGGTGTGACGTCCCTGGGAATCACCGACCACCTGAATTCTCTGGATCAACTCGATCTGCACGCGTCCATCAAGCGAGACATCGCTGAAGTGGATACGGAGGTCGCGATCTACTTTGGCGTCGAGCTGAACTTCCTTGCCGTGGACGGCAACTTCGCCTTCAGCCCGGAGGTGAAGGAGCAAGGCGGGTTCCAGTTCGCCATCGGCGGGATCCACGGCACTTATCTGAAGACCTACAACCTGAGGCAGATGGTGGATGTTCAGCACCGCCATCACCTGAGAACCTGCCGCGACCCGTTGTTGGATGTGCTGGTGCATCCATACTGGTTCGGCAAGGGTGAGTTCGATCGGCAGGGGTGGCCCTGGTTCGACTCCATGCAATCCGTACCCGAGGGCTACGCCCGCGAACTCGGTCAGGCGGCGAAGGAGACCGGCACCGCCATCGAGGTCAACGCATCCGCCAACCTCACGAACCCGGAATACAGCGACCGGTACGTCAAGGAGTACGTCGCCTTCCTGTCGGTCATTGCCGAGGAGGGCGCCAGCTTCTCCCTCGGATCGGACGCCCACGACATCGGCCAACTGAAACACATCCAAGCGGCCTGGGACGTCGCAGAGCAACTGAACCTGACTGCCGACCGCATCTGGCAACCGAAGTGTCGCCCTGTCAAAGGCGCTTCATCGGAATAGACGAAAAGGCAACATGGAATTGGGGAATGCAGAAAACGCGAGACTGCACGGACTGATTGGCGGCATTGTTCTGGAATGATACAATGCCCTCGGTGCTACGGCGAGCGACAGCCTTGGGCGAGACAAGGTCCTCCGACCACCCCGATGTATTGCACAACGGAGGAACAGTATGGATAAGGAAGTCATCTTTGTTGTCGAGGAGTCCCCGGAGGGCGGCTACGAAGCTCGCGCGCTCGGGTACTCCATCTTCACGGAGGCCGACACCATCGAGGAGCTGAAGTCGGTGGCACAGGACGCGGTCCGCTGTCACTTCGATGAGGATGATCGTCCTGCGATGATTCGGCTCCACATCACGCGGGACGAGGTCGTTCCCGCATGAGGATTCCGCGAGATTCAACTTCCATGGGACGAATACGGTGGCGGACATGGCTTCGATTACTTCGGGATCAAGACGCGAGGGATGTCGAACAAACGAGTCGAGTCCACGCTTCGCGGTGAACCGCACGCCCGACTCCGCCGCAGTACCGTCCATCAACCCCTCAGCCCTCTCCCTGCCCCAGGATTGAAGATGAGAGATATTGCGTGCTTCATCCCTGTTTCTACCTGGACTTGGGCCGTGCGGAGGCATCGATCTCCGCGAGTTGCTTGTCCCAAGGGTAAGGGATGTCTCCCTCGTGAACACACTTGCCGGACTTGTCGAACACCCAGACCCGGGGAATCCGGCTTTCTGGAAAGTACTTGTCCATGAGTTCGGTCTTCCGGCCCTCCAAGTGAATGCCCGTGACAACTAGGCCTAAAATAAGCGCGTTTGGCTGTAGACTGGATAGTTAACCTCATTTTCTGTCTTTCGCGTGGGTCCATCGTGGGTGACATGCTCGCGTTGTCAAATTTGCGCAGTTTGGGGACCGCGTCCGTTGCTGAAGCGCCTCTCGGGTGCGTTTTCAGACACACTCCGCCCCGGGAAGCGCATGGAAAGTCTTTTTCGGTCTCTTTAGCAGCGCATCAGG
>MNXM01000300.1 GCA_001872605.1 Armatimonadetes bacterium CG2_30_59_28
ACATCTCCGTAATCCCTCACCCTCATCCCAGAGACGAACGCGAGAAGTACGTCTGGGGTGCATCCCGGAATTACGGAAAAGCGGATACATCGACTTTGTCGCCGTAGGATAAAGCTCCAGCTTTGTCAGTGGCAGACCTCTTTCCCGCAATTCCAATGTGCATTTGACAAAGCTGGAGCTTTATCCTACGGCAATCTCCGTAATTCCGGGATGCACCCTACGTCTGCATGTCCTTTGACATGGTGGAGCGAGGCGCTTATCTCGGGTACTCCGCCGACGGCATTCGCTGGCGCAGGGAGCCGAAGCCTTTCTGGCGCACTCCGGTGGATGCCGCCTCGTGGGGAGATGACACAGTCAAGAGCATGATCTATGACAAGCTCAAGAACAAATGGGTCATGTATCGCCGCGTGACCCCACAGGAGAGCGAACGATTGGTAGCCATGCCCGGCGACGAGGACTGGCAGCAGCCGGACTTCGTGATGCGCGTCATGGGCTATGCGGAGAGCGAAAACCTCAGCGATTGGGGCAACTACCGCATCATTATGATCCCCGCCGCCGCGGACGTGGAGTTCTACGGGATGACCTGCTACAACTACGAGCAGGTGTATGTCGGCTATCTGTGGGTTTTTCACGGCGCGCTTGACACCGAGAACATTGATATTCAACTCGTTACCAGCCGTGATGGAGTGGGCTTCACCCGCTGCTGTCGTCGAGAAACGTTTCTTCCTGCCGGACCCCGGCAGTATTTCGACTACGAGATTTGCCCGGGTTACCAGGCTGAACCCATCATCGTCAATGACGAAGTCTTTCTCTATTACGAGGCCTGTAACTACGACCACGGTGGCGACGACTTCCGACGCACGCATTCGGTGACCACCGCCGGACTGGCGACCTTTCCACGCGACCTTTTCGTCAGCCTGCAAACGGGTCTGCCGCAAGTCTGCCGGTTGGTAACCAGGCCCTTCACGGTTGAATACCCAGATCTGTTCATCAACGCTGCAACATGGGGAGAGGGGTCTATCCGAGCCGAGGTCCTGACTCGCGATTGGAAAGTCATCGAGGGTTTCTCGCAGGACGAGAGCAACACCGTGAAAGGGAACGCGCTCGCACATCGTGTGGGGATGGAAGAATCGCAACGACTTTGCTTCGTTGCTCGGCAGGAAGTGCGCCTGAAGTTCTCTATGGCAGACGCGCGCTTTCACGCCATGGTACAGGAAACCGACGACCGGAAGTCCGGTATCCTACCAGGATTGACATCACACGAGGCGGAGTACTCCAGCGCATCGGTGATATTATGAGGTACTAAAGACAACTAACGAAATACCTGTGACACGGGCATGACGCCCGTGCCACCTTGGTGAGATGATGAGGCCCCAGGGATAACTAACGAAACCGTGGAGACGGTGAACCCCATGCAGCAATCCGGACGGAAACCGTTTTTGTTGACCATTGGCGCCGTGACTGCGATGGTAATCGTGGTCACGGTGATTGTTGGCATCGTTGCGTACCGGCAGGTTCGGGAAACGATGCTCGACCAAGTCTACGGCGACAGCATCACTGTTGTCGAAAGATTGAAGACCTGTGCGATGATGGATGCAGTCCACATAGCGGCTCCATCCTCTACAGGACACGGCGCATCCCATCGCGGGGAACCGCCGCGCACCCCGTTGGACCACATGTGTCTCCATATCGTCAGCATGGCCCGGAAGAGTGAGGGATATGTGGAGGTGGTTGACTTTACAGGCAAGGTGCTTGCAAGTTCCGATCCCGCTGCCCTTTACAGTTCTCCCAGACGAACTTCGCCGGCAACCGGTATCCGCGTGCCGGGGCGCAAAGGCGATGTTGCCCTTTCCCAATTATGGCGTTGGCCGGATCCGGTGGCAGGGCAAGTAGTTAGCCACGGAAATGAACCGGAGCTGTTGGCGCTGGTGTCTGTGCCCAGCGTAGGATGGAACATCCACTATTACCGGTCTCTGCGCGAGGTCGAATCCAAGGTGAGAACCGTCACTTATCCCATTCTTTGCATCCTGATTTTGGTCATCTTGACCGTTCCGCTGCAAGCCTTCCTTTTTGTGAAAACGGTTATTCATCCTTACGTCATGCGTCCCCTGCAAAAGGAGGTCCAGGCCGAGCGAGCCGAAGCGGACGCCCTTTTGGACGCGGTGGCAGATGGGATCGTCGTGATCGGAACGGATTACAAAGTGCTGCGGACGAACCGTGTGTTGGAAGAAGCATACGGCAATCGAACCGGTCAGTCGTGTTACGAGACCTTCTTCTGCAAAACAGAGCCTTGCGACCTCTGCCCCTCCCGTCAGGTTTTTGAGACCGGCAAGCCTGCGCAACTCCTTCGGAAAGGTTCCGGTGAAACGAGCAACAACGGGACAGAACGAGAGCGATGGTTGGAAACCATAGCCACCCCTTTGTTCGGCGAGCGCGGAGAAATCGTGGCAAGTATTGAGGTAATCCGCGACATCACCGAAAGAAAAAGCGCCGAGGAACGCCTGGCACAATCTGCCCGACTGCGGGCTTTGGGCGAACTGGCTGCCGGCATCGCCCATGAAATCCGAACGCCGATGAATGGCGTCACTGTGTTTTTGGAGGGGGTTCAGGAAGAAGCCCGGCGTATCGGAGCGCCGGACGAGATGCAGCGCGACCTCCAGTTGATTCACGAGCAGGCCAACCGGGTTGTGGGCATCACCGAACGCATTCTTTCCTTCGCGAAAGAGGAGTCTCCTCAATTGGAGTTTATTGACATCAATCGTGTCATTGAACGCGTCCTGGAATTCGTGGACTCTGGTTTGCGCGCCCAAGGAATCAATGTGGAGTCGCGTCTGGCTTCAGGACTCCCCTCGCTGCTGACCAATTCTGACGAACTCAACGAGGTCATGTTAAACCTGATCGTCAATGCCCAGGATGCAATGCCCACTGGAGGGACGTTAACCGTGGAAACCGGACTGGAAAACGGATCCATTGTTGTTCGTGTGGCCGATACCGGTGCGGGTATCTCCCCGGAACATCTGCCCAGGATTTTCGAACCAGGCTTTTCCACCAAGGCCGATCAGGGCATTGCCAAAGGGCTGGGGCTGGGACTGTTCCTTAGTCAGGGCATAGTCGAATCTTTTGGTGGCCGCATCAGTGTTGACAGTTCCGTTGGGAAAGGCACGACCTTCACGCTGAGACTGCCTGCAGCGGGAGGCGCCATGGACACGATAAAGGGGGGACGTTATGCCTGAGACTCAGGCCAGGATTCTGGTCGTTGACGACGACCCTATCATGCACGCGGTGTGCCGCAAGGCGCTTGCGGACAAGGGTTACGACATCGTCGCCGTGACCAGTGGAAGGGAGTGCCTGGACAAACTACGCCACGAAGTTATTGATTTGGTTCTGCTGGATTACAAGATGCCCGACTTGAACGGGATCGAAGTGCTGCGTCTCATCCGCACCAGCGATGACCCGGAGTTGGGGGTCGTTATCATCACGGGAAAAGGGACCATGAACTCGGCCATCGAAGCCTTTCGCCTCGGCGCGCAGGACTTCGTCACCAAACCTGTCAGCAGCGAGCAGTTGCGCGCCGTGGTTCGTCAGGGTTTGGAAGTCACCCGCATCAAGCGTCATCTTCGGCGGTTTGCCAGGGAAGGAAAGAAAAGCCGACAGTTTGAATACCTCGTCGGCGAAAGCGCGCCCATGCAATCCCTGTTTGAGACGATTATCAAGGTCTCTGCCAGCCCTATCTCAAGTGTCCTGATCCGTGGTGAAACTGGCACAGGAAAGAGCCTCGTTGCAAAGGCTATCCATGAGGGAAGTCCGCGCGCTTCTGGTCCATTCATTCAGGTAAACTGCACCGCGATTCCCTCTGATCTTGTCGAGATGGAATTGTTTGGCACCGAGAAGGGGGCTTATACCGACGCGCAGGAACGGAAGCACGGACTGGTCGAACAGGCCCAGCATGGGACCCTTTTCCTTGATGAGATTGGTCATGTGCCGGCTGCCATCCAACCCAAACTCCTCAATGTGATTGAGGAACGTAAGGTTCGCCGACTGGGAGGGCGAGAAGACATCGAAGTTGACGTCCGGATAGTGGCCGCCACGAATCGCAACCTGGAAAAGGCTATCGACTCGGGCGATTTCCGAGCGGACCTCTTCTACCGGCTCAACGTGATTCCCATCACCGTGCCGCCATTGCGAGAGCGGGGCAGGGATGTTCTCCTGCTTGCACATCACTTTACGCAAGGCTTCGCAAAGGAATTTGGAAAGACCGTGCGAGCGGTATCACCCATGGCGGAAAAGTCGCTGATCTCGCACTCATGGCCTGGAAACGTGCGGGAGCTTAAGAATGCTGTTGAACGTGCCGTTTTGCTCGTTGACCGGGATGTCCTCCAAGAGACCGACTTTAGTCTTACAATAACCACCGCGCCTGTCTCTCCCTCTACCCCGGAATCGGGTTCGCAAACCGATTGGGCAACCACATCCCTCGAAGAAGTCGAAAAGGCTCACATCCTCAATGTCCTCCAGCGCGCCCACGGAAACCGATCTCATGCAGCGCGGATTCTTGGAGTTTCCACCGAAACCCTCCGCCGCAAGCTGAAAGAATGGAAACAAGAGTGACCACGTGACCAGAAGGCAGTAAGCAGGAGGCAGTGGGTAGACTGCGGTACGCGCTTTGTGCATCCCGCCTCCTGACTTCTGCCTCCTGCCTACCGGTCATCCCCACACAATGTGACCTTGCCCCACAAAATGTGCGCCTTAACCGCTCAACCCCCCCGAATTCTTCAGGCAACTTCATTGATAACATGATATGCGAGCGCAATTGGCGACCCTTTTAAGGAGGAAGCTTCATGGCTCGAGTGCTGGTGGTTGATGATGACCACGAGTTGTTGCAGTTACTGGGCCGCGCGCTCCGGGAGTGCGGTCACGAATCCTTTGCCGCAAGCAATGGTTTCGAGGCGCTTCAGTTAACCGACCGAGAGAATTTCGATGTCGCGGTGGTTGATGTAGAGATGCCAGGCATGGACGGTTTGGAGACGATGCAACG
The DNA here is from genome assembly GCA_001872605.1 of Armatimonadetes bacterium CG2_30_59_28. GTDB lineage: Bacteria > Armatimonadota > Abditibacteriia > CG2-30-59-28 > CG2-30-59-28 > CG2-30-59-28. The sequence continues at coordinate 5,033 of MNXM01000300.1, forward strand.
GATGCAAGCTCTGAGACCGGCTCTGCCGATTATCCTGATGAGCGCGTACACGGCGTTGGTAGGCGATGCACGATTTCTTTCTTCGCCCCGGTGCGCGGTGCTCACGAAGGAGTTGCTGCCGACCGCCCTGTTTGGGTTGATTGATTCCCTTACGGGAATGGCGAGGTCGGGAAGGAGGGACGCCGTGCAAACAATAAAGAGTAAGTGACCGATCGGCGCCGGTTGGATCGAGAGGTAACTGACTTCCGATACCTCTTGGGGAAACATTCAGGACACCCAAGTTGGCGATACAAGCAAGTTTCTCTTTACATCCGCCAGCGTGGCATTTCAGTCACCTGATGCGTAAGCGTCTGATGGAGAGGATGAACAGTAATCACACGATGATTAGGAGACACACAATGAGTAAATGGATTCGATGGCCGATGTGTTTTGCGCTTGTCATGAGCGCAGTTCTTGCTGGCGTCGCCAGCCGCAGCGCGTGGGCGGTACCCGCCTGGGCGCGAGCGCTTGACACCAAATGCGCGACGTGTCACAGCCCGGTTCCACCGCGGCTCAATAACACAGGGCTGGTTTACAAGCGCATGGGGTACCGGTTGCCGGACGCGGACGATGAGGGAAACCTGACGTTCAAAGAGCGGGAGGGTAAGGCAGTTTTCGACGACTTCTCCCTCTTGGCGGACATGCGGATTGAATCGCAAAAGACCGATGCTCCGGATGAAGCAGACACTTCCTTCAAACTTGACGAAGTGGAAGCAATGGGCGGCGGACCGTTGCAAGGCGGTTTTTCGTACGCCGCCGAATACGTGCTGTACGAGGCAGGCGATTCGTTCTTGGAGACGATTGAAGCCCAGTACAACCGTGGTAAACCGGAGGGTATGTTTACCGTGCGGGCCGGACAGATACGCCCGTCCCTGTGGCAGAAGGGAGAGCTCCAGAAGCTAACCTTGCGGCGGCCTTTCATGTTCGACAAACGGGCGCCCATCGGTTCTTTTGGTGGCTTCCGCCTGCGGGAACGCCAACGAGGTGTTGAACTCGGTTACACCATTAACCGCCTCCAGGAAGGACAGCTTACGAGCACTTTCCTGTCAGGAACTGTTCTCAACGGTCTTTCCCAGGAAGATTCGACAATACCGGGGAGCTTCTCCGGGACATTAAATAATCCACAAGACCGGGACAACTCGAAAGACTTTCTCCTGCAGGCTATGCACGTTTGGGACCAGAGCAATACTGTGGGCGCGTTCTACTACCGTGGCAAAGCGACAATGTTTGATGACGTCGGCGCAGGAGCTTCGGTGGTTTCCATCGGGCAGAACAGAATCAAGCGCGCGGGCCTGGTTGGGAACTACGTGGTGGATAAAAAATCTGGAGTGGACCTCTTGGCTGGCTACGTTACAGGCTCTGACGATACCACCGAGGCGGGCGTCGCCAATGTAGATAGCAACGGCTGGTTCCTGGAATTGAACGGCGTGCTCAAGCAGTCTAAGGAAGACACCACCGTCGGCAGGACGGTGGGAGTTATCCGCTATGACCGGTTCGATCCGGACGATTCTGTTCCCGGTACTGACAAGGGCTGGACCGTCGGGTTGAACCATCAGGCGTCAGACAACATTCTCCTGAACCTGGAGTACCAAAACGACAGCGGCGCTGCTGCCAATACCATCATTGGCCGAGTCCTCTTCGCGTACTGATGAGTGGTACGCTTTTCCTGGTGGTTCTCCCGAGTCGGGTTCCTCACTCGCGAGAACTGCCCTCTGAGACAAAAAAGGAACCACTACGAATTTTACTCCGTCGGAAGTTCCAGTGAAGAACACAACACTTAAAGGAGGAGAAGACAGATGAAATCAAGGATTTGGTGGATCGGTATTCTCGCGATAGCGGTCGCGATGCCCCGGCTCGTCCGCGCCGGAGGGGCGGACAATAAGTACGCAAAAGTGGACAAGGGGCCGAAAACGATAGATGTCTCGAAGTACCCGAAAGAGATGCAGGGCATCTACAAGAACGACTTCAGCAAGAAGTGCAGCAAGTGCCACACACTGGCTCGCCCCATCAACACCAACAAGAAACCGGACGAATGGAACAAGTATGTAGACAAGATGATGAAGAAGCCCAACTCCGGCATTGACAAGAAGTCAGCGGAGAAGATCAAGGACTTTCTGGTTTACGACCAGAAGAACCGCAAGGACAAGAAGTAACTCTTGGAGAATTGGAGTGCTGAAGTGATGGAGCGCCGGGCGTTGCAGCCGCGGATCGGCTGTTGAGGCGCTCCCTCACTTACGCCTCCCTTTTATACCTCTCCAAAGTTCAGGTCTCTCTTACTGAAAGGACACCTTCCGGTGCGGACCACGGCGAAATACCTCATTATTGGAGCAGTGCTGACTGTTGGTATCCAACAACTATCGGCTCATGTTTTCGCGCCGCGACCGGTCAGGCAGCCTTTCGAGTTTAATCACGCGAAGCACATCAAGAAAGACTGGACCTGCCTCGCCTGTCACCCGGGCGCTGACGCACAGAGCGTTGCCGGTGTGCCTTCGGTGCAGGAGTGCGCCGAATGTCACAAGTCGGAAGGAGTGGACAAACCGGCAACAAGGAAGGTAGCCGCCCTTGCGGCCAGCGACAAGGAGATTCCGTGGGTGAAAATTCACCGCCTGCCAGACTACATCTACTTCTCGCATCGGCGACATGTGACCCTTGCCAAACTGGACTGCAAGGAATGTCACGGTGATATGAAAAGCCGAACGACCCCAGTGGATCGGCAAGTCCTGCCGATCAGTATGAAGCGGTGTGTGGAATGTCACAAAATGAAGCACGCCAGCACTGATTGTCTGGCCTGCCACAAATAACGGTGGATGGACAGACCGGCGAGCATACACCCTGGAAAATCAAGCCAACTATGGAACTGACTCGACGACAATTACTCGCAATCGGTGGCGCCGCAGGCGCGGGAGTAGTTATTCCCGCCTGGCTTCGGAGCACGATTGCGAATTCGGGACCGGAGTTCTTCCCTGCTCGCAACGAATCGCTGGCCTATCGTAAGAACCTGGAGTCTTTCGTCCCCTCGGTCTGTCAGGAGTGTACGGGTGGATGCATGTTAAAGGTGCGGGTCATCGACGGAGACGCGGTGGGCGTTTCGGGACATCCTACCCACCCGGTCACCCGGGGTGCCGTCTGTCCCAAAGGTCCCGCAAGTCTCCAGGCCCTGTATCACCCCGACCGAATCCCGCAACCGATGCTCCGCGTCGGTCAGCGCGGGGAAGGTCAGTGGAAGTTTATCACTTGGGATGAGGCGATCAAGAAGGTTGCTCACCAGCTTCAAGACCTTCGACATCGGGAAAAACCGCACACAGTAACAGTCCTCGACGGCTCCAGGGCAGGCTTGACTCGAACACTGTTGGAGCGCTTCGCCGCTGCCTACGGCACGCCGAACTACGTTCACTTCAACTGGACCATGGGCGAATATCCGGTTGACGCCTTCCGCGCCATGCAGGATACGGAAGAGCTTGCGTATGACCTGACCAACGCTCGCTACGTGCTCTCGTTTGGGATGGATTGGCTGCAATGCTTCCCCTCTCCGATCGAGGCAAGCCGTTCTTACGGCCTGATTCGCCAGGGAAGAGAGGGTCAGCGTGGCCGTATCGTGCAAATCGAATCGCGGCTGTCGCTGACTGGGGGCAAAGCGGATGAATGGATACCCGTGAACCCAGAAACCGAAGGCCTACTGGCGCTCGGCGTTGCCCACGTCATCCTGAAAGAGAATCGTTTCGACCGGGGGTTCACCAGCTCAAGGACAACCGGGTTTGATGAGTGGAGTCGGATTGTGGCGCAGGAGTATCCACCGGATCGTGTGGAAAAGGCGACGGGAGTGCCCCAGGAAACGATCATACGGGTTGCCCGCGAATTTGCATCCAACAGACCCGCTCTCGCATTGTCGGAACGGGTCAGTTTTTTCAATCAACTGGCGGTTCATGCGCTGAACGCGCTGGCTGGGAATATCGGTCTCCCAGGTGGAGTGCTTGCAGCCAATACGCCAGAGGCAGGGACGCTGCCTTCCTTCGATCCTGACCCCGTGGCTCGTCGTGGAGGCGGCAGACCGCGTGTTGACGGAGCGGGCACAACCTTTACCCTTGCAAGCGACGCGCCGCAGCAACTCCCCGAGAACCTGCTGGCGAAGAAACCGTATCCGGTAAACACGCTGGTCGTCTCGAACTGCAACCCACTCTTTGCCAGTCCCAATCCGAAGCGATGGAAAGACGCTCTGGCAGAAGTGCCTTCTATTGTTTCTTTCTCACCCTTCATGGACGAGACAGCGGCATACGCCGATTTGATTGTGCCTGATCATACGCCCCTTGAATCGTGGCAGGATGCCCCGTCCGTAACCCTGGGCGGTGAACGGGTAGTCGGCATGGCTAAACCGGCCGTCATCCCCGTCTGCAGAACGCGCCAGGCCGCTGACGTATTGCTCAAGGTCAGTCATCTGTTGGGCGGTTCTGTCGGTGCTGCGTTCCCATGGGCAAACTTTGACACATTGCTGAAGGAGTGCGCGCAGCAGGCGCATGCCTCCGGGCACGCGAAACCTTTGATGCTCGATCCCGCCGAGGAGCCTTCCGATGAGGCGCTGAGTATTGAGGACTTTTGGGAGGTCGTGACAGCCGGCGGCGGTTGGACTCTTCCGGCTGAGCCTCAGCGACAGCAGACACGATTCAACTTCCGCCCCGACTTTGTCCGATCGCCAATCGCAAATCAAAAAGCTAACATCGCCGACTCCTTCCCGCTTCGTCTCTGCCTTTTCACCCCTCTTGCTTTCTCTCATGCTGACGGGGCGCACCTTCCCTATCTCAACAGCATTGCGGGACCGCAGCTAGACGAAAGATGGGAAACATGGGCAGGCTTCAACCCGGAAACAGCCAGGAGCCATGGCATTGCAAATGGCGATGAGGTGTGGGTGGAATCACCGGCAGGGCGCGTGCGGGCCAAAGCGCGCTGGTATCAGGGCGCGATGCCGGGTCTGGTTAATATGCCCTGCGGATTAGGTCACGCGGCACATGGTCGCTGGGCGAAAGGCGTGGGTTCCAACCCGATGGAACTTGTAGAAAAACTTCTTGACCCCGTGACTGGCCAGCCGGATTGGCAAAGCCAGCGCGTGAGGGTGTATCGAGTTTGAAGTGTCAGGTGTTCAGGTGTCAGGTAAGGTCCCGTTAACTCGGTGACCAACACTCGAGAACGTAATACCTGAAACCTGAACGCCTGACACCTGACACAATGGAGTTAATCGATGCCGCGTTGGGGAATGGTCATTGACTTGGATAAGTGCACGGGCTGTCAGGCGTGCACCGTCGCCTGCCAAACGGAGAACAATCTGCGTCCCGGTAGCGTAGAGGAATCGCAGAGGGGGCGCATCATCGAATGGATTCACGTCCTTCCCGTCGTGGAGGGTGAGTATCCCCACGTGAAGACACGCTACATGCCTGTGCCCTGCCAGCATTGCGACAACCCGCCCTGCACGCGGGTTTGCCCCGTCCGTGCGACCTACAAGAACGACGAGGGAATCGTCGCACAGATCTATCCTCGCTGCATCGGTTGTCGGTATTGTGTGAATGCCTGCCCCTACACGTGCAAGTTCTTCAACTGGTCGCAGCCGGATTGGCCCGAAAGTACGCATGGCGGCAAGTCGTTGAGCGCCGCGCACAACCCGGATGTTTCGGTGCGACCCGTGGGAGTCACGGAAAAGTGCAGTTTCTGCAGTCACCGTTTGATTAAGGCGCGCGAGCAAGCGAAGTCGGAAGAACGTCCTTTGCGCTCGGAAGGCGATTTTGTTCCCGCCTGCGTGGAAGCGTGCCCGGCTGAGGCGATGTGCTTTGGCGACCTCGACTCCCCAGGCACTGCTGTGTCAGAGCTGTCCCGAAGCCATCGAGCTTTCCGGTTGCAGGAGGAGCTGGGAGCGGAGCCAAAGGTGTACTACTTGACGGAAGGTTAAGAGAATGCGAAGCTCAACACCATCGATAGATCCGTTAGAAGCCACCGCACTGCGACCGATTCAACAGCGGTCGTCAGGCTTCTATCTGCTCGCCTTCGCGCTGGTAGCCACGGCCCTCTGGGGGGTCAACGCTTTAGTTTTTCACCAGTGGCGAAACGGCTTGCAGGTGACCGGGCTCAACTGCCCTGTGTTCTGGGGCGTTTATATCACGAACTTCGTTTTCTTTGTCGGCATCAGTCATGCGGGAACATTGATCTCCGCCATCTTGCGTGTTACGGGTCAGGAATGGCGGAGGCCCATCACGCGCATGGCAGAGGCGATCACGGTATTCGCTCTCATGGTCGGTCCGATCAACGTGATCTTCGACATGGGGCGTCCGGACCGGATGCTCAACATCTTCAAACATCCCAACTTCAACTCGCCCTTGCTCTGGGATGTTTGCTGCATCAGCGTCTACTTCGTGGGCAGCATTACATTCCTTTACCTACCAATGATTCCGGACATTGCCCTCCTACGCGACCGCATGCCTCACCGCCGATTCTACCGTATCCTGGCCCTGGGCTGGAAAGCAACGGATCGGCAAAAGCATCGGCTGGAAAAGGCAATCGTCGTCATGTCCATCGCCATCATCCCTATCGCCGTGTCGGTGCATACAGTCGTATCCTATGTGTTCGCCATGACCATCAAGCCCATGTGGCACAGCACCATCTTCGGTCCGTATTTCGTCGTCGGCGCGATCTATTCGGGCATTGCCGCGTTGCTGATTGCGATGGTTATCCTGAGGAAGGTCTACCACTTTGAGGAATACTTGAAGCCTGAGCATTTTCGACGACTCGGCTTTCTTCTCCTGACGATGTGCTGTCTTTGGTTCTACTTCACCTTCTCAGAATTTCTTACGACCTTTTACGGCCAGTCGCCGGAGGAAATGAAGGTCTTCTACGGGAAAATGAGCGGCGACTATCGGCTGCTTTTCTGGGGCATGGTGTTCTGCATGTGGACAACCTTCTTTACCCTTACCTTGCCCTGGCTGCCATTACGAACCCCCGCGCCTCTACGCGCGCCGGCAAGGGTCCTGCGTCCCATTCTTGCGATTGCAGTCGTAGCAGCCTTTGTCGCTATCAGTCAACGAGCCGGAACCATGACGACGCTGGCTATGGATCTGCGTATGCCCCTGCCCCCTTTCCTGGAACGCAGCATGATGGCAATCATGCCCATCGCGTTTGTCTGGTCCCTGCTGCCGTATCTTCGGAACAACCCCATCGTCAGCAGTTTTGTGGCCTCGATATTCGTGGTTATCGGCATGTGGCTGGAACGGTTCGTCATAGTCGTTCCAACCCTGGTCAACCCTCGTCTGTCATGGGGCGTCGCTGCCTATCATCCCTCCTGGGTGGAATGGAGCCTGACCGCGTTCGACTTCGCGGGAATGGTTCTGCTCTTTGTTCTCTTCTCCAAAGTATTTCCCATGTTGCCGATATGGGAGATGCGGGAAGGAGAACTCGCCGAACGTTCGCGGTTTGAGACGCAGCGTGTTATCATGGACAGGGCTTCCGAGGTCCCGGCTTGATGAGAGGCCGAAGCGCAAACCCCGCTGGCAGAGTCGTGTTCCGGAATTCTGCCGGAACACGGTTGGTACCTGACGTTTTCAGGCGTATGCCTTGTTTTGATTCTTGATGGAGGGTCCTATGAAGACCGAAACGGCTGGCCCGTCCGGAAGCCTTCACCTCAAGGTTAAACTGCTCGACGTGGACTGGTTCGAGCGCAACGTGCCGTGTCGCGCCCGCTGTCCCGTCCATACCAACGCACAGGGATACGTCTGCGCTATTGGAGACCAGAGGGACTATGCCCAGGCTTACAACATCGCCCGCGCCCCTAACCCACTGGTGACGGTTTGCAGCCGCGTTTGCGGCCATCCGTGCGAATACGAATGTCGGCGCGGAAAAGCGGTGGATGAACCCATTTCCATCCGAGCCCTGAAGCGGTTCGCCTGCGACCGTGGCGCCCCCTCGCCTCCTCCCATCGCAGCCCCAACGGGGAAACTGGAAAAGGTTGCGATTGTTGGTTCCGGTCCCGCAGGTCTCGGGGCCGCCCACGACCTGGCTCTGCGAGGATATCAGGTCACAATCTTCGAGTCCCGCCCCGTCGCCGGCGGTATGCTGTATCTCGGAATCCCCGAATATCGCCTGCCTCGAGAGATCATTCGGCAGCAAGTCGACGCGATCCTGAACCTCGGCGTCGCACTGAAAACCGAAGTCACTCTCGGAAAAGACTTTACAATATCCGACCTGAAGGCGCAGGGGTTCCAGGCAATCTTTATCGCCATCGGCGCACACAAGGGACGCGGCCTGCGCATTCCTGGCGTCGAGTTGGACGGGGTGTTGAACGGCATCGAGTTCCTGCTGAACGTTCACCTCGGCTACCGGGTGGAGCTGGGTGAGAGAGTGGTCGTCGTCGGTGGAGGCAATGTCGCGATCGATGTAGCTCGGACCGCCATCCGACAATCCCGGGAATCAGGCGTGCCTGAATCGGAGTCTCATCTCACCGAATTGGGTTTCCGCAAGATGGACGGTATCGCAGTTGACGGCGCGATGCACGAGGCTATCGACGTGGCGCGGTTGGCCTTTCGGGCGGGAGCGAAAGAGGTGCACATGGTGTGTCTCGAGGCGCGCCATGAAATGCCCGCGCACGAGTACGAAGTCGAGGAAGCCGAGGAGGAAGGCATTCAACTGCACTGCTCCCGGGGTCCGCATCGCATCGTTGGCCGGGACGGGAAAGCGTCAGGGCTGGAAACCCTTTACTGCTCCCGAGTCTTTGACGAACAGGGCAAGTTCAATCCCGCCCTGGAGGAGGGAAGCGAGTCCACTCTTCCCGCCGACACGGTGATCCTCGCCATCGGTCAGGCGATCGACCTCTTGTGGATTCGATCGGAAGATGGCATCGATACCACACCCCGCGGCACGATTGCCATTGATCCGCAGACTCTCGCAACGACCGCGCCGGGAGTCTTTGCAGGGGGAGACGTCGCCTTTGGGCCGCGCCTCCTCATTGACGGTGTCGCCGATGGGCAAAAGGCCGCCCGGGCTATTGACGAATACCTTCGAGGCAAACGGAAAATCCGAAAACGTCTTCGTATGAAGGTGCTGAAAGATCACCACATGCACGTCAACTACGAGGCGGCAAGTCGGCAGTCTGTTCCCGTCTTGCCGGTTGACCGGCGCATCGGGGTCGCGGAAGTAGAAACCGGTTACACGGAAGAACAGGCGACCGCCGAGGCTCGCCGCTGCTTGCACTGCAACATCGAAACGATTTTCGATGGGAGCAAGTGCATCCTTTGCGGTGGGTGCGTGGACGTCTGTCCCGCGTTCTGCCTCAAGATGGTGTCAGTGAAAAGGATCACGGGCGATGAGAAGGTCGGTCGTCTATTCGAATCACGTTACGGCCTCCATCTCGGGCGCGACAACCCGGAGAATATAGCATTGCTTTCTCAGAAGAGCGCCATCGTTAAAGATTCCGACTACTGCATTCGCTGCGGACTCTGCGCCCGTCGCTGCCCCACCGGCGCGATCACAATGGAGTCCGCTTTGATTGAGGAGGAGATCGAATATGAGCCTGCCTGCTAAACCGGGCAATCCGTCACCAACGGATCTGAAGGAACCTTTCTCACGCCGTCTTTTTATCCGGTTCAACCTTTGTGGCGTCGCCGGACTTTTCGTCGGCACTTTCGTCCAGACGATTCGCTACCTGATTCCCAATGTTCTCTTTGAACCCCCTCGCGTTTTTTCCGTGGGAACGCCGGACCGCTATACCGAGGGCAGTGTCACCTTCCTTGCAAAGCACAAAGTCTTTATGGTTCACGACGACCGTGGCTTCCATGCTATCTCCTCAACCTGCACACACCTCGGATGCACCGTGAACTCGGCGGAGGGTGGCTTCGACTGTCCGTGCCACGGCAGCAAGTTTGACCCGAAAGGTCAGGTGAAAAAGGGACCCGCCCCCAAGCCGCTGCAATGGTTCGAGACGCGGCTGGCTGAAAATGGGGAGCTTGTGGTCGATACCACTAAAACGGTGGGACAGGATTTCAGCCTGAAACTGACCTAAGTGCTGTTCCCCATGCATTCGGTGACGAATATGAATGCACCCCTGCGAGATAAACTCGCAGGGGTCTCCTGATTTGCGTAACTGTATTTATGAAAAACGCTTGTTGACTTAGCTCACACGGGACTTACCGGAAGCATCGGAGGCACACCTGATTCTTCAGAATCAGGTTCCTGACACATCGGACTACGAACCGCCCTGCCGCTGACGTCGCACACCTTGGCTTCAAGTCTCGAACTCTGCGAGTTCGCGGGTTCCTGACACAATGGGCTAAGGACCGCTGTAAGAGCCAATTATGTGAGCTACCGCTGGCTGAAGCACAGCGGTGTCTATGGACGACGCGTCAGGCTTCCCGTAGCCAATTGTGTGAGCTACCGCTGGCTGAAGCACAGCGGTGTCATGATTACCGTGTGAGTTAAGTCAATAGGCGTTTTTATGAAATCAAGTTCTAAGGATCGCTCCAGCGTTGAAGGAGGAATTCACAGTGCTACCTCGTGAAAGAAACAGCAGGCGTGCCATCGCCACATTGCTTCAGATACCAAGGAATATCTGGTGCGCCCTGTTTCGCGAGGGTTATCCCGGTTACCCGGACACAGACCTGAAGCGCTCGACCCTGATCACGGGCAACGTGTTCCTCCACCTGCACCCGGTGAAGATCAGAAGGCACGCGCTCAAGCTCCACTACACCTTCTGTCTGGGCGGCACCGCGTTTCTTCTTTTTCTCATCTTGACCCTCACCGGCGTTATGTTGATGTTCTACTATCATCCCTCCGTCCCCAAGGCCTACTACGACATGGAGGACCTGGAACACATCGTCAACTTTGGACTGCTGCTGCGTAACTTGCATCGCTGGTCGGCGCACGGGATGGTTGCGATCGTTTTCCTTCACATGTGCCGCGTTTTCTACACCGGGTCCTACAAACCACCGAGGGAGATGAACTGGGTCGTTGGCGTTGGACTCCTGCTGCTGACTTTGATGCTCAGTTTCACCGGCTACCTTCTGCCCTGGGACCAACTGGCTTTCTGGGCGATCACGGTCGGCACCAATATCGCCAACGCGGCGCCCCTTGTGGGCTCCAAAATGCGCTTCCTCCTATTGGGTGGAAACATCGTCGGGCCGAACGCTCTGTTGCGGTTCTACGTGCTGCACTGCGTTGTGTTGCCCCTGCTCATCGGTGTGCTCATGGCGATTCATTTCTGGAAGGTGAGGAAGGATGGAGGGATTTCGGGACCGCTTTAGGAATGGTGCATGGTTGAGGGTTCAAGAAGCTTCTGCTCGTAGCCATTGAATATCAACCCTTAGCTAATCCATGCTCACACACAGGAGTTGAAGCTGATGTTGCAACGCTCTGAGGACAGAGAGATGTTCCAGCCGAACTCGGAAAAGAGTTACGGGCTGATGGAAGTCGTGGACGGAACTTCGGTAATGGTGGAGAAGGCGCCGGAAGATACGGTGTTTTCGTGGCCGCACCTCGTGATGCTGGAAATTGCGTGGGCTATGGTGGTGATCATCCTTCTGCACGTCATCTCGACTTACTTCAATGCTCCTCTGGAGGAGATTGCCGATGCCAGTCTCACCCCGAACCCGGCGAAGGCGCCGTGGTATTTCCTTGGGTTGCAGGAAATGGTGTCGTGGACTTCTCCCTTCTGGGGTGGGATACTCATTCCCGGCATTCTGGTCGTCCTGCTTCTACTCGTGCCATTCGTTGACCGTAGGCTGGTGGGTGTTGGGCATTGGTTTGCGCGGGAGCGTTGGGTCGCCAACACGTTGTGGACGGTTTTTGCTGTTGGAACGATTACGGTGATCTTGATCGGGCTCTACTGCCGCGGACCCAACTGGCATTTCTACTGGCCCTGGCAGGATTGGCCAAAAACGCACTGACATGTTGAAGCCTTGCTGGTGTGCTGGAGTATCTGACTATGACCAAATATTTTTCGATCCTGACGGGGATTTCTCTGTTTGCCTTCGTACTGTTTTCCGGGCGTGATAACGATCGTGAGTGGAAACATTATCAACAAACCGCCTATCAGAAATTGCGCAACGAAACGGCTAAAGAGTTACGCGAGACAACGGATAAAAACGAACAGAAGAAAATCCACCAGAGGATGCAAGCCCTGAAAATCGCCAGCGAGTCGCCGGAGCTCAAGCAGATCATCCTGCCGGGCGATGAAGAAGCCGACCGTTGCATCGCCTGTCACGTGGAACTCGAGGGACAGGCCGACTACCATACCCTTACTGATGATGGGCGGACGTTCGAGGAGGTTGGATGCGTCTTCTGTCACGGCGGCAATGGTGCGGCCACCACCAAGCAGGCCGCCCATCAAGGCCTGGGAAAGGAAGCCATTCATGGCATCATGCGCCCCTCCTATGTGGGCGCAAAGAAATGCAGGGAATGTCACCCGAAAGAGTATGCTTCATGGACGCGCCCTACCGCTCCCATGTGGCAAGCCTTTCGCCGTTTGAAAGGGACGGATGCGACCGATCCAGGTTGTTTGGCTTGTCACACCACCGGTCTCGGTCGTGGCGGCTACGATCCTGAGCTACCTCCCGACGCCGTTCTCCGAGAGTTTCAGGACCCGAAGACCGGGAAGAAATACCAGATCCTCAACCGCGACTTTCACGGCATTTGGTGTGAAGCCTGCCATGGTCCTGGAAGCGACTACGTCAATATCTTTGAAAGTGGCGGCGACGCCCGAGAGGCCAAGGAAAAAGGCGGACTCAACTTGCCTTCCCCAAGTACCTGTGTCAAGTGCCACACCGAACAATGGAGCCCCAACTTCTCGTACGACAAGTACTGGAGTGAACGTTGTCTTCACGCGGTGGACTGGTGGCGCGCGGAAAGGACGTGGTGACGGAGGAATCCGGGAATCGAGGGGTCTCAAGTCCGGACCGCAAATGCGAGAAGACGAAACAATCGCTAATGAGAGGGCGAGGTGATAACGATGCAAGCGCGACGATTGTGTGATATCCTATGTCTCCTTCTGACCGGATCGGGTAGCTGGACAGTCACGGCTGCGCCTCCGCAGAAACAGGTCAACCCCTCCCGCTACGGCATCCGCACGTCCGGCTACACAAGCAGCACTATATGCAAACGCTGCCACACGGCCATCTACAAGATCTGGTCCCATTCCATGCACGCCAACGCGGTGAGCGATCCCATCTTTGTGGATGCTTACCACGAGGCCGTCGAGGAGGGAGGTGAGAAAACCAAGCGGTTGTGCCTGTCGTGTCATAGCCCGACTACACGCAAGACCAAAGACTACAACCTTCGTGACCCTCTGTCTCACGAAGGGGTGACCTGCGACTTTTGCCACACCCTCTCCGAGGTAGATATGGGAGGGCCGGAACCCTTTGCCTACGACTTGGGGCCCAAGAAACGGGGGGTGCACAAGAACATGTTCTCACCGGCGCATTTCACGAAGTACTCGCCTTTTCACGGCAAGTCCGAATTGTGCGGTGGGTGCCATGATTTCCGGTCTCCTCGAGGGGTGCCCATCCTGGAAACCTACAGTGAATGGAAGGCCGGTCCCTATGCACGCAAGGGCATCCATTGCCAGGACTGCCACATGCGCCGTCTCAAAGGAGTGCCATTGGTCAACCGGCAGGTTGAGATGACGAGTGAATTGGCCCCTGACCACGCAGTTAAGGGCGGCCATGCATTGGTGCGGCTGCAAGACGCCGCTACGGTTGGTTTGCAGTCCGATTATCGGGACCGAGCGATTCAAGTGGAGGCGAAAGTGGAAAACGTCGGTTCGGGTCACAAAGTGCCTACAGGAGCCCCTACACGGCGAGTGGTTCTACAAGTTTCGGTGCTGTCCCCCTCCGGAAAGACCATGCAATCTCAGTCGAGGGTCTACCAGAAAGTACTGGAAGACGAGAATGGCAAACCCGTAACAACCGTGGCCGATTCCTTCATGAAAGCGGTACGAGTGGCCAGCGACAATCGCCTGGCGCCCAGGGAGGTCCGCAAAGAGACGTTCACTTTCAGAGTCCCACCGTCGAGGGTACCTGCCATCGTGGAGGCCTTGTTAACCTACAAATTCGAGACCCCGCAAGGTGTCATGGACGTGAAGATGTCCGAGGCCACGCAGCTCGTGTGGCTGGGCCCCGATTTCTTGCAGTCCCGGGCTTGGTTCCAACTGCGCACCGCCCTGGTTCTCGGTCTTGTCGCGGGGCTCGTCGTGCTCGCGATCTGTCGGAGAGGCTCGCCACATACACAGGAATAAGCTCCAGCCACTAATTGACAGATGCGCTCTTCTGTTCGACCTCTCCTGCAAACCGTTCCCGCTGTTGCCGGTATGGGAGATGAAAGAGGGAGAGAAGAGAATCAGTGGGGCGACCAGTTGTTCGGCGGTTACCATCGCAAAGAGGGTCCCCACCCGCGCGCCATGTGCTGCATGGACCTCGCCGAGGGGGGCGCGATTCTGCTCAAGAACATCGACGCGCTTCCACCGGCCATTCAGGAACGACTCGCACGATTTCTTCACTACCAGTCAGAGCCTGCCGGTGTTCGCCGGAATGTACGTGTGATTGCCACGTGTCGCAGCAACCTGACCGACGAGGCTGCCGCAGGGCGAATCTCTCCCGAGCTGGCTGAAGTGCTCTTGCAGCATGTGATCACCGTTCCCTCCCTGCGCGAGCGGAAACGCGACATTCCCGAGCTCGCGATCCACTTCGTCCGCAAGCACTCCCACAGGCTTAATAGGGATGTCGAAGGTCTTGATGACCAGGCCATCATCAAACTGGTTGCCTACGACTAAGTAAATCATCAAATATATTGTCCCCGCAAAAACCGCAATGCCTGCAAAGATTTGCCTTCATTTCCGTGTTCTCCGTGATCTCTGTGGTGAGAAAATGGGGACAGAATTCATGACGATCTACTTATTTGATCGCCAACGTCCAGGAGTTGGAGGAGGCGGTTGAGCGATCAGTCATCATCTGCGATGGCTCCGCGATCACCGCCGAGGAGGTCTTCCTGGGACCCCCTCCCGACA
>MNXM01000182.1 GCA_001872605.1 Armatimonadetes bacterium CG2_30_59_28
ACCTCACCGACCTCCGACGGTCCGGGCTGACGGAAGCCACGATAGCCGCGCTGGGCTTCTATTCTGTAACCAGCGATGAGGCAGCGGCGATACTTGGCTTTGACCCTTGCCGTGACTGCCTGGCCTTCCCGTTCCCCTCGCGCAATGGGCAGAAGCCTTTTGTCCGGCTCAAGCCTGACGTGCCTTTCGTGAATGCGGATGGCAAGCCGGCGAAGTATCTGTCACCGAAGGGCGCTGACAACTGCCTCTACATTCCACCCGCGACGCGGCTTGTTCTGGGTGATGCTGGCAAGCCGTTGATCGTGACGGAGGGCGAGAAGAAGGCAGCGAAGGCAGATCAAGATGGCTTCCCGTGCATCGGCTTGACCGGCGTTTCCTGTTGGCGGCAACGTCCACGCGACAAGCAAGGAGAGAAGATCGAAGATGCACCGGGAGAACCCATTCCCGACCTCGACCTTGTGGCGTGGAGCGGGCGCTGTGTCTACCTCTGCTTCGATTCGGACGTGTCGCAAAAAGTCGAAGTCAAGCGCGAACTGTGGTCGTTGCGCTGCGAGCTTGTGCGACGTGGCGCAATCGTGCGCGTCGTCTACCTGCCCGAAGGTGACAACGGGGCGAAGGTGGGCCTTGATGACTTCCTGATAGCACACGGACCCGAGGCGCTGCGGAGGCTGTTGGACGCGGCGCCCGCGTTGGACTGGTTGCAGCGAGTCAAAGAAGTGGCGGCAAAGCCTGACGATTCTGAGCGGGATGATTCACTGCGGCGGCTGGTTGCTGACGCGAAGCAAAACGGCGACGCGCTGACGACAGAGCGCCTCCGCGACCAATTGGTTTCGGCGGGCTTGCTGTCCAAGTCTACCTTCAACGGCTTGTTGCGGGAGTCGGACACCGATGACGACGACTCTCCCCGTCGTTCTGCTGCCGACCGATTGGTTGACTACGCCCACGAGGCCCTTGACTGTCTTTTCGTGGATCAATTCGGAGCGGCCCACGTGCTGGTTGGTGGTCAGCCCTTGTCCCTGAATTCACGCTGCTACAAATGGCTTCGTCGGCTGCTATGGCAGGAAGAGAATCGGAGCGCCCGAGGCGAGGACCTGTCCCAGACTGCGGCATTCCTGGCAGCGGAGGCGGAGGCAACAGACGATGTGCGGGAGCTTCACGTCAGAAGCGCATGGCATGATGAATCTCTATTTGTTGAACTTAGAGAAGGCCGCGTGGTCCGTGTGGATGCTTCCGGTTGGCGGATAGACGAAGAGCCACCCGTTCTCTTCCGCCGTATCGTCAATCTGAAACCCCTGCCGGACCCTGAAAGCGGCGGCAACCTGGACGCCTTGACCTCCCTGTTCCCATTGAAGACTGAAGATGGCAAACGTCGGTTGACAGCCTACATCGTGACCGGACTTCTTCCCCACATTGCACGCCCCATCCTTCAGGCGACAGGTGGGGGTGGGAGCGGGAAGACTACCCTGCTTCGTATGATTAAACGACTGCTGGACCCGACCACACCGGAGAGCATCCGCCTTGACCCGCGCGATGCTTTGCAGAAGGCCAGCCATTGCGCCGTTGTATTCCTGGACAATGTGACATCCTTGCCGGATTGGGCGGCGGACTCCGTTTGTCGGTGGGTAACAGGGGAGGGGGATTCCAAACGAAGGCTCTACACAGACGACGACGATGTGATATTCGAGATTCAACGGTTGGTCTTGGTGAGCGGGATAAACCCTCCGGCAGATCGCCCCGACTTCCTTGACCGTTGCCTATGCGTGGAGTTGTCGAGGATCCCCAAAGAGGAACGGAAACCAGAGAAGGAACTGTGGGGGCAGTTTCGCGAGAGTCACGGATTATGGTTGGGGGCAATCTTCGACATCCTTTCAAAAGCCATTGTCTTGTATCCGACCCAAAATCTGCAATCATTGCCGCGCCTGGCAGATTGGGGGCTGTGGGCCGCCTCGGCATACGACGCTACCGGCTCTTCGGCACAGACATTTCTTTCCGACTGGAATGACAATGAAGCCGTGCAACACCAAACCACCTTCGACAGCAGTTCCTTTGCGCAAGAGCTCACAGCATTCATGGCTGACCGGGAAGAGTGGACCGGGACCTCGACCGACCTGTTAACGGAGTTGCAGTCGGCTGCCAAGGAGCGGAACCTCGAAACCAGACACGACAGGACATTCCCCAAAAACGGCGTCTGGGTATCGCGCCGGTTGCGGGAACTCGTTCCGGCGCTATCCGAGAACGGGCTTACCGTATCTTTCCCTCTGCGTGGGAAGGGCAGAGACCTCACCATCGGAAAAGGTCCCACAAATACCGACGATACTGACGATACTGACGGAAGCCTTGCAGGACAAGGCTTTTCCCGCGACGGTAACGACGACAGTAAACCAGATCACGAATCTACTGACGACGTTACTGACGCCCCGAAAGCCTTATGGGACAAGGCTTCCGACAGTAACGTCGGTAACGACAGTAAATCTGGGGACTCTTCCGAAGATGACGCGGAGGTGTTCTGACATGACCGGACTTCTCATCCGTCTGGCAGATCGCGGGCTATCGGTAACAGTGGACGGCGGAAACCTGACAGTCCGACCCAAGACCGAGTTGACTGACGACCTCAGAGCGGAGCTTCGGACTCACAAGGCGGCTTTGGTGGGATACCTGACGGCACAGACCGACCGACTCCCCCTGACCCTCTTCTCCCGTCGCCTGGGTGACACGTTGATTCTTGCACCTGACAGCGAGACCCGCACGACCATTGATGGCCACCCCGTCTACACCTTGAGTGAGACTCAGCGGCTTCGGGGAGCTTCAACGGAAATGCTCATGGCAGTCCATGAAGGGAAGAAGTCCCTGGGTGGGCGGGTGGTCAAGGTGTCTGAAACATCGAACAGAGAGGAGTTGCAGCAATGTTGAGACAGAGTGGAAATCCCGGAATCGTAGAGGGGAGTAACTGGTAATGGGATTCCAGGCAAAGACGTTAGCACTCATCGAAACCGTCAAGGGCATCCTGGGTGAGTATGACATCGCAATCACGCTGAGGCAGCTTTTCTACCGGCTGGTTGCGGCTCACGCGAGAGAGAATACGCAGAACTCTTACAAGCGCCTGTCCAAGACGCTGAGCAAGGCACGCGAGGAAGGCTGCATTCCCTGGGACGCGATAGAGGACCGCTTGAGGGCGCCACAAGGCGTCCAGACCTGGGGCAACTTGCGCGACTTCCTTGAGTCAGTCCGAGTATCCTACTCTCGGGACTTTGCACAGTCGCAACCATACCGCGTTGAGGTGTGGCTTGAGAAGGACGCGCTGGCAAGCGTGTTCCGTCGGGTATTGGATGAGTACCGGATAATCTTGATGGTGGGGCGAGGCTACGGCTCAGCGTCCTTTCTCCACGAGGCGGCTGTGACCTACGGGGAAGTTTTGCGACAAGTCAACAAACCCGTGAAGATCCTCTACTTCGGCGACTTCGACCCTTCGGGTGAGGACATGGTGAGAGACCTGCGGGAGAGGCTGACCCGATACGGGGCAGAGGTGGACGTTGAGAAAGTGGCGTTGACTCGCGAGGACATTGAAGTCTATGAGCTTCCTCCTGACTTCACCAAGAAGACCGATTCCCGACAAAAGGCTTTCGTGGCGAAGTGGGGCGATGTGGCGGTTGAGTTGGACGCACTCCCCCCCGACATTCTGATGACCCGGATTGAAACCAGCGTGTTGCGCTACTATGACCTGGAAGCAAGAGGCCGGGAACTTGAGCGCGAGGAAGAGGAAAGCGCCTGGCTGGTTGACATGATTGGCGAGGCGGCAAATGCGCCATTCTGAGGCGTTGTCCCTTTCAGACGATGGTTGACACGTTCCTTCCGTGTGCGCCACGAGACGGGCAAAGAGAGGTTTTTCCGATGGACAATGGACACAAGCAACGCGACTCAAGCAGAGGTGAGAAACCATGAACGAATGCAGGGCGACAACTGGTACGAAGTCAACGGAGTTGATGGCGACTTCCCCCCTCCTCTGCCGTGATTGATAGGCTTGTGGGCGTCGTATGGGGCACAGAAAGGTAGATCGCAGGACAGACCGTGACAGCAATCTTAGTGTGAAACAATGCCAGCACTTGAGCAACTACAACCCGGTAAAGTAGAATCCAAACAACACGTTCCAAGGCGGGTTGACCGCGTTGCGGAAATACTCGCGCGAATAGCCGCACGACTGACAGGAGATGAAGTATGCCACATAGAATCCTCAACCCGGACGGAGACACGATTACCTATGCTCGAATTTCCGAAGAAGAACGGGCACAACTGAAATACTCATCGACGGAGGCACAGCTTGATGATCTGCGCCGGTGGGCGCAAGAACAGGGCTGGGTAGTCCACACCGAGAGATGGGATGAGGGCTATTCCGCGACAAAGATGGAACGGCCCGAACTCATAGAAATACTGACGCACGACGTGGAGAACAAGAACCTACGGCGAGTGTGCATCATAGAGATTGGGCGGCTCGGTGGTGGCGTGGAATGGATTCCTGTGATGGATCGTCTAAGAAACAAGCACGGAATTGAAGTGCTGGCACATCACGATCCAGTTGACGCATCGACACCGGGGGGAGAGTTTTGCCTGACTCTCCTCTTGGCGGCAAAGCGGTTTCAGGTACGTCTTACCGGCCAGCGCATCAAAGACAAGATACATAGTCGAGCGGAGAAGGGGCTGTGGCATGGAGGGATGTGCCCTCCGTACTTCCACGTGGACCGCGAAGCCACGAATCTCGTTCCTGATATGCAGTACGCAGATGTAGTGCTTCGTATACACGATGAATATCGTCGTTCTGAGAGTTTCGTGGCTGTTGCCGACTGGCTGACCTCGCATAGGGTGCCGGAGCCTCGTGGCAAGACGGCTTGGGACTGGCATCAGGTTGAACGCATTATCAAATCTCCTTATTATGCGGGGTTGATCGAACATGATGGTCGCTTGTATCCGGCTGCGTTTGAAGCGATGGTGCCACGAGAGATATGGGAAGAGTCTCAACAGATAGTTAAGAAGAAGAAGGGACGCCGGATGCTGGTGTGTGAGCATCGGGTCAACCTGCTCATCGGCTTGGGACGTTGCGGGCATCCTGGCTGTGGTGCTGCGCTAACGTGCGGCGGATCTTGGAAGAATGGACGGCGATTCTACTGGTACCTGTGCAGCCGGAAACAACGCAACTACAAACAGGTTGACCATTCCAACCGAATCAGAGCCGACAAGCTGGAGGATTGGGTGATTAGTCAACTCGTGTTCCTATCTGAGAATCCGAAGATGATTCAGGCGGGGTTGGAGAAACAATTGGAGGCGGCCAACCAGAAGCAGGCTCCTCAGAGAGAGACACTGCGACGGTTGACACTTGCAGATAAGAAGGTAGAAGAGGAGAAGAGTCGAGTGGTTGACTCCATCGCCACCGGGTCGATGACAGGGGCTTTGCTTTCTGCGGTCAACGACAAATTCGCAATGTTGGAGCAGGAACAGAACCAACTGCAATCTCAGATCGACACCTTGAAGCAACAAATCGACCACAGCGCCTATGACTCCTTTGACCCGGAAGACTTCTCAGCCCACCTGGGGGACTGGTCGGCGCTGATGGAAGCCGCTACGCCGGAGGAGAAACGGGAACTGCTCAAAGAATGCGTGCGTAGCATTTCACATGACAGGGAAATTGGAAACCAACTGGAGCTCTTCTCAGAAATAGCCGAGGTTCGAACAACAGAGCATACTTGGCGTGCCTGGAGGGATTTGAACCCCCGACCTCGTGGTCCGTAGCCACGCGCTCTAATCCACTGAGCTACAGGCACGCGACGGTTGGATGCTCTCTGATTGATGCCGACGCTGAAGGGCGATGGCACACGTCTGGGGACCTTGTGCCTGACCATTCAAGTCTCTGGCGGAGAGGGAGGGATTCGAACCCTCGGTAGAGCTTTATACCCTACGACGGTTTAGCAAACCGTTGCCTTCAACCGCTCGGCCACCTCTCCATGGCGGTCATCAGTCTCTATCCAACGTAGAAGGATTATATCCTACCGACAGATCTTTTGGCAAGATGGCCTATGGCAGAGGGCTGCTCGCGGATGGCTGACCGCAGATGGCGCTGCGATCCATGTTGGCGGTTGGGCGCTTTCATACGCCGCCGAAAGCGGAAAAGCCACCGTCCACGGGGAGGACCACTCCATGCACAAATGCAGCCGCCGGAGACAGCAAGAACAGCAGTGTTCCCACGAGGTCCTCCGACTCGCCAAACCTTCCCAGAGGCGTGTGGTCGATGATGGTTTGGCCACGCGCCGTCAGGTCGCCGGTCTTCTCGTCGGTCAACAGGAAACGGTTCTGATCGGTAAGGAAGAAGCCTGGAGCGATGCCGTTCACTCGAATCTCTTTCGAGTAGTTCTGCGCCATGTGCGTCGCCAGCCACTGAGTGAAATTGGATACTGCGGCTTTGGCTGCTGAATACGCGGGGATCTTGGTCAAGGGCCGGAAAGCGTTCATCGACGAGATATTAACAATGTTCCCCGCGCCGCGGTCCGCCATATCCCGGGCGATGACCTGAGTGGGCAGAAACACGCCGAGGAAATTCAGGTTGAAGACGAACTGCACCGCCTCGGGGGGAATGTCGAACAAAGCCATTTTGTCTGAGGTAGTGGCCGACGGGTGGTTACCTCCCGCGCCGTTGATCAGCACGTCCGCCGGGCCGAGCTTGGATTTCACCGTCTCATAGGCGGCTTCAATGCTGTCCTTCTCCAGGGCATTGCAGGCAACACCGATCGCCGTTCCGCCGGCAGCGTTGATCTCGTCGGAGACCTTCTGCGCCGCGTCTTCGCGCAGATCCAGCACCGCGGACTTTACACCGCGGTGAGACAACGCCTTCGCCATCGTGCCGCAGAGGACTCCTCCCCCGCCGGTGATCACGGCGATCTTACCGGATACATCAAACAGGTTGTCGGGCAAAGACATTACAAACTCCTTTGAGGTAGTGTTCCGTGGCCGAAATTCAGCGGCCAACGTTGATATACTCGTTACGGGTGCAAACACCCCGTCACCCGTAACGAGTATAGTCGGGGACCGGGGGAGCGCGTCAACTTCCGGCATTGCCTCCGAGGTGCGGTGGGGCATTCTTGAGCCGGTGCAGAATTTCCCCGGCTTTGGGGACGCAGAGAATACCCTCATTCTCCCGGTGGGCGTAGTTCTCAACATTGATTGAGTCCGGGTCCATATAGCCCAGGTTGATTCTGGCGCAGGTTTCCTCCGGAATCTGCGTCGCCAGCGCCACGTTTACACGGGGTTCTTCCACCCCGTCAACCATCTTCCCGATCCCGCGAACGTGGGTCGAGTGGGCGACGACGCCCCACGGGTATTTGCTGAACCGATCCCAGTCGGCCAGGAAGTAGTCGCGGGTGTGGTAGCCGATCGCTTCGATAATGTGACCGTGCGTCGCGGAAACCTCCGTAACGTGAGGCGCGTAGATGATCAGCGTGCCGCCGTCGGCAACAACCGGCTCCAGTTTGTACATACATTTGCCCCCGGTCCAGATATCATCGTACATTCTGGGCGCGCAGGAGAGCACGGTTTGGTAGGGCTTGTCGTGGTATTGAATGTGCAGCTTGTCCGACAGGTCCGCGGCCTCCGACCAGGCCTCTTCGGGTGAACCAAAGTAGAGCCCCGCAAGATTGTGCGGGTCTTGGTGCGTGGGGTCTTCCTTTACCACCAGGCTGAAATTCAGCCGCTCGACGGGCACGGTTTGGGCAGCCCGATCCACGACGCGCCGCACGGGAGTCCACTTGTTGCCGATGATGACCGGATTGGTAATCACCGCCCCCAGCCAGTGGAAAAAATCGATGATCTGCTGACCGGCGATTCCCGGGAAAAGGTACTTGTTCCCTCCAGAAAATCCCACCACCTCATGCGGGAAAACCGGACCTACGATCAGTAGCAGGTCGTAGTTGTGCACCATGCGGTTCATGGTGAGAGGCACTTCCATTCGAAAGCGCCCTTCGGAGACCTCCGCGACCTCCTCCTCGCTCAGTGTGGCGACAAGAGACAGCGCTTGCGGGTCTTTCCAGGCGTGATTGAAAAAGCGAACCTTCGGGTATCGGGCGCTTCTCTCCTGCTGCGTGATGCCGACGCGTTCGTTAATCATCGCGTCCGACATCGGCGGATGCGTACCGAGGGCCATCAGGTAGTCCAGCAGTTCCACGCGGTCTGCGACTGATTCGTAAATCAGACGGAACATCAAATCGATGGGTGCGGTACGTGTGTGGTCGGGGATGATGACCAGCACTTTCTTTCCGTCCACTTTTGTCTCGTCGAATGCGCGTCGGACGATTTCACGCGCTTCATCTTCCGTCAGGTAGCGGTTATTGAAACCTGCTCCAATGGACATGGCTCAACTCCGAAAAGTGGGTTTTCAACCTGAACGAGTATAACTCATCAACGCCTCCACAAACAATGGAATCAATCGGAGCTCCGTAAAAGAGGTCATTCCTCTTACCCACTCAGGATACGAGTGCCGACTCAATCACCGCCTTCACCATATTGTTCTCATACGCGGCGTTCAGAGCGAAGGCCCGATCTGCGTCTGCAAGCGGGAAGCGGTGGGTGACCATCGTGTTGAGGTCGATCTTCCGTTCGAGGGCCAGTTTCATTGCCGTAGGATAGGTGTGCTTCATGCGGCGGGACATCTTAATGGTCAGTCCCTTGCGTCGGGACGTGGACGCGGGCAGGGCGAAACTGTTCTTTTCGGTGATGCCGATCAACACGACGCGCGCACCCAAACCGGCGACCTGCGCGCTCTGGTAAACTGTTTCGTTACCGAACGCGGCTTCGAAGACCACATCCACGCCGCGATCTCCGGTAGCTGCGCGAATGGATTGCACGGGGTCTTCGTTGCCATCGAAGACGAGGTCCGCGCCGTACAGTTTCGCCATCTCCAGTCGCCACGGATGCAGGTCGGTCGCAATGATCGGGCTGGCACCGGCGAGCTTTGCCAAGGCGATGATGAACAAGCCGATGGGGCCGCTGCCAAGCACCGCCACACTTTCGGCGATGTTGATTTCAGCCAGCCGCACGGCATGGATGCCGATACCGAGAGGCTCCATCATTGCTCCCTCCAGGTTGGTTAATTCATCGGGGAGGGGGAAGCAGGTGCGCGCGGGCACGATCATGAACTCGCTCAGCGATCCATCATCTGGAAACGTGCCGCAGAAGTGCAGGCGTCGGCACAGATTGGGGTGGCCTTTCTCGCAGTATTCGCAGCGGTGGCAAGGCATTGCGGGATCGACGGCCACACGTTGACCGACCGACAGCGGATTGTCGAAACCGTCTCGCGCGTTTTCACCGATCTCTGCTACGACACCCGCGAACTCGTGCCCCACCACCAGTGGCGACTCGATACGCGTTTCGCCGATGCCTCCGTCAGTGTACCAGTGAAGGTCTGAACCGCAGATGCTGGTCACCGTTACCTGCAACAACGTTTCGTCGGGCCCCGGGTCGGTGGGACGCGGCACCCGTTCCACGCGCATGTCACGGGGGCCGTACAGCCTCGCGGAAAGCATCTCATCTGGAATTCTCATCTTCTCGTCTCCTCTTCGCTCGCGTTGGCACGCTCGATATCACACCCGGAACACCTATCGGATGCGTGACTCAGACTGCCACATGTCCGGGTTTGCCCCCAACTTCGCTTTCACGCAGTTTGTCGCCTCGGCGAGTTGTTCCAGAATCTCTGCAGGCAGATGAAGGTCCGCGGCTTTGGCATTCGCCCTGGCCTGTTTCGCGTTGCGGGCGCCCGCTATCACACAGCTTACTGCTGACTGCGCCAACAGCCACGATAGAGACACCTCAGCCATCGGTCGCCCCGCCGTTTCACTGATGTGGCGAATACGATCGATCGCGGCGAAGGTTTCCCCTTCACAACCATCTTCGCCGTGTCGCACTCCGTTCCGTTTTTTGGAGTAATGCCGCGTTCGCGCGCGCCCCTCCGGAACGTCTTCCGGGGACCGGAATTTCCCCGTGAGCAGTCCCTGTGCAATGGGACTGTAGCAGAGAATACCGATCCCCTTCGCAACGCAGACCGGCTGTATCTCATACTCGATGGCGCGCCATAACAGGCTGTAGCACAACTGATCCGTTACGACGGCGCCCTTTTCGACGGCTTCCGTGATGTCCTGTTTCCCGAAGTTCGAGACGCCATATTCCCGTATTTTTCCTTCACTTTTCAGCGCCTCCAACGTTCCGATGGATTCCTCCAGCGGCACACTCCAGTTCGGCCAGTGAATCTGATAAAGGTCGATGTAATCAGTCCTCAGACGCCGCAGGCTCCTTTCGCACTCCTGCCTCAGAGCATCGGTCTGCAGCGAGCCTGAGTGCACCTTGGTGGCAATCACCGCGTCTTGCCGCCGCTTGTCCAAAGCTTTGGCCAGCAATTCCTCGGAATATCCCTCGCCGTACATGTTGGCAGTATCGAAGAACGTGACCCCCACGTCGAGAGACGTATGGATGGCGTTGATGGCGTCGCCCTGATCCTGCGGTCCCCAGGTAGAGTCGCCCACGATAGCCCAGCAACCCATGCAAACGGCAGAAATCTCGATATCACTTTTACCCAAGAGTCGGTACTGCACGGCTCCTCCTTCAGCGCGGTGGAACGGCGTGAGGCAGACGTTTTTGTCTGCCTCATGTGGCGCGGTGAACCCCGGGGGTCTCCGAGTCATTCCAGCAATCATTATACACTTTTCTAACTTCAGAGAGCAGTCGGTCGAAGGAAAATCTTTCGTCCACGATCCTTCTGGCCGCGACGATTCTCTCGATTCTTCCGTTGCCGTTACCTTCATTCAGGATAGCGGCAACCGCGTCGGCGAGAGCCGTCGCATCGCCTGGGCGAATGAGCCTCCCTGCGCAACTGTCCTGGAGCACTTCGGGAATGCCGCCGGCAGCGGATGCAACAACGGGAGTGCCCACGCTCATGGCTTCCAGCAACACGAGCGGAATGCCCTCGCTCATGGACGGGAGGCAGAAAACGTCCATCGCGCACAGCCACTCCAGTGCGTCTGGCCGCACACCCATGAATCGAACATGTTCGGCTATGCCCAGCTCAACCACTTTTTGCTCGAGGCGTGATCTCAAGAGACCATCACCGAGAAGCGCCGCGTTCAGGTTCACACCACGGTCAAGCAACAGGCGCACAGCTTCCAGCATTGCGCGTTGTCGTTTGACGGGCACCATGCGGCCAATGGTTCCTATCAACGGCAGCCTGTCGAGTCCCGCCGACGTTCTGAGAGCCGCTCCCCTTGCCCTGAGGGATGCAATATCCCCCACCGGCGGAATGGCGTTGTGAATTGTTCGCAGTTTCACGGGGGGATATCCCTGCCGTTCCAGGATCGCTCTCGCATGGCGCGAAATGACGATCACCGTGGCGGTTCGGAACTGCAACAGTCTGTCCAGCCGAAGAGCGGCGCGCATCTTCCACGCCATCCGGTGTTCGTTTCTTCCCTCCCCAAAGTCGAGCCCATGCATGGTCTGCACAACAGGAATGCTGCGGAGAGAGCGTTTGCTGACCATCGCGAGGCACGTGTAGAAATTCGTGCCGAAGGTGTGGGAGTGAACGAGATCAACGTGCGCTCGACTTGCCACCGTCGCCAGGCGAGTGGCGCACCCAAGGTCACCGCGGTAGCGTTTGTCAAGCAGGTGAACCGGAAATCCACTGGCGCGGGCCGCCTCTGCGCCGCTACCTTCCGACAGGCAGGCGAAAGAAGTGTTATAGCCATGGCGTTCCTTCAAGCCCTCGGCGAGTGAAATCGCGTATCGATCCGCCCCTCCCAGGAGATGCCCCGCCAGCACGTGCAGAATATGTCGGTTCCCCTGTTTCAGTTTCTTCCCCCTGCGTCGTCCACAACCGCGAAGAGATAATGGGCGGACCGCTTCGCGGCTGTGCCCAGAGATTCATACCACCGGAAGGTGCCGAACAGACATGTGAGGTACAGGACAAATGTTGTGAATGGATCACGACCGGAGAATCGATCCACCATGTATCGTGGAATCTCAAAAGTCGGTTGCCCTCCGAGCAGGGGCCGGGGAACGACGGTAAACCCGACCTGGTATCCGAGTCGTTTTGCCGAATTTGCGGTCTTCTCAGCCTCACCCATATCACCGTAGGGATAGGCGATCCCGGTGGGTCGCTGCCCGAGTCGTCCCTCAATCGCCGCGGCGGATTCTCGAAGCTCCCACTCCACGTCTCGTGGGGATATGTCGCTGAATCGCGCATGGGTGACTCCGTGAGACCCAATCTGCTGTCCCTGCGCCGCGAGGGATCGCACATCATCCCAGCTCAGAATGCGGTGTTGACGCGAACCGCGATTTCCGTCCCATGTGTAGTAGTCCCCCACGTGGAAAGTTGGCACGAAGAACACCGCCGCGAGGTTGCACCGACGGAGTATGGGGAGCGCCTGCGTCAGATTGTCTCGGAAGCCATCGTCAAAGGTAACCAACACCGAGTCTTGAGACAAGGGGTGTCGGAGCGTGATGAAATTGATCAACTGCTCTATCGTGAGCACAGGAGTGCTTCTCCGCTGCAACCATCGCATCTGGCGGTCGAAGTCCGCTACCGGCATGGAGATGTGCAGCCGCGTGTTGCCGACGGAATGATATCCCAGCACGATTACCTGAGATTGGTGGCTCAGGAATCGTGACCAGAACCCCAGCAGCAGCAGACCAATTCCGTAGGCGACTGTGCAGACCTGATAGAGTGTCCGGAGCGCAGACAGGGCGATGAATCTCATGGCAGGCGACTCGTTCATATCTGGTCGGTATCGGCGCCGGTGTAGTACCAATTCTCGGGATCGAAGATGACGGGGCGGATGCTCTCGGCAGTGAACAGGCGGAGGATGATCTGTCGATCGTCGCCACGATAGCGCAGGCCAATCTTGGTCAGGAGTGGTTCCCAGTAGCGCCGTGGCAGAAACCACCCGACGATGATATCTGCTCCACCGCCGCAGAGGTAACTCATTGCATGGTAGAGCAACGCCTCTGCCACTTCCGGGGCATCCGGGAGAACGAGGAGGTCGGAGATACGGCCCCGCGCCACGCCATCTCGCCGCAGAGTGTCAGTGACGCAGTAGCCCGCCAGATCGCCTCCCCGAAGCGCGATCCAGACAATGTACTTGCGCGTGGGATGGTCGTGGAAACGCCACTTGAGGAACGCACTGTCGCGGATCAGGGAGATGGGCCATTGGTCGTCCGCCTGACTCCACAGTCTGTCAAACCGATCGTCGAGTTCACTCGATTCCGCGATGGTGAACTGATGCCGTTCACAGAGGGATTGTGCCTTCCGGAGGTATTTCGCTGCCATCCATTTTCCGGTGGGGCCCGCCTTGCTCGCCGGACGAAGCTTCTCCCGGAGGCGACGAGGAATCATCGCCCGCACTGTGATGCGTCTTTTGTACACGGGGGCATGGCACAGAGGGTCAAAGTGCATCATCTTCAGAGCAATGATCTCTGCCGCAGGAGTGGCGACGGCCTGTACCAGCGCCGTCTGCCTGTTGTACTGGTCCGCCTCGGTGGGTTTGTAGACACCCCAGTATGTGCGCCGTTGCTTGCGGTACTCCGGTAACACCCCCACGTCCACGATGAGCGTCCCGATCCCCTCTGTCCCATTCAGGCGGTAGCGAAGCGGAACTCCTCCCATGCACCCAACAATCTCCCCGCCATCTGCTGTCAGGGCCAGGTGAGACATGGGTGGTCCGGCGGGATTATCAAAGAATTTCTGCCGCCAGTAGTCCTTCGGGTATTCCCACGACCAGAGCCGGGAGAAGAGCCTCGCGATTCCATCACAGTCTTCTGGTCGAACAGGTCGGAACTCCAGCTTGTCGCTCATCCTTGAACCTCGGCCTTGCATCTATTCAACATATCCCAGACCCCGAAGACGCTCACGGAGGATATCCGAGTCGTCCGCGGTCAGAACGTCTGCCGGTTGCGGCGGAGTCTCTGGCGATGTCGTTCCGCCTGCTTTGCCCCCTGCTGCCAACGGTCGATGGAAGCACTCGCTGAGTACGTGTCCATCCAAACCGGGTGGGGAGGCAATGCCCAATATAGCCAGGAGAGCAGGCAACACATCGTAGAGGCAGGCGGACAGGTCGCACGCGGGAACGATGTTGGGGCCCCATAGTCCGATGATCCCATCAGGATGATGGTCACCGCTGATCACCGCCAACTCACCTGTCGGTGGGTTGGGCGGGGGCAGGTCGTCGGAGATTGCCTTGACGGTGATGTGATCGTTCCAACGGAAAAGCAGGTCTGGAGCCAAAGCAGTAGACTCACCGTGATAGAGGTCGTCGGAGCGATGCACCTCGGAGACCAGAGGCTCCATCGTGAGAGACGGATTTCTCAGATCGAGGAGTGACTGGGAGACTTCAGTCAACAGTCGTTCATATTCCTCCCCCGGCTCAACAATGCCCTGCGGTTCCCGTCCCTTCAGGTTGATCCGGAGGGAGGGGGCAACATTGTCGGCGTACACTCGGGTCCTGGCCCAATCGATACTGGCATACGCCATGCGCGAACGGACCCGGTTTCGGATCCCCGGAAGGAGCTTGAGGAGGCGGTCCTTCCCTCGTCGGGAGACGCGCTGCTCGATCACCGAGTAGGCTTTCCTGAGGAATCCGCGGCGAACCCCTCCCGCCTTCGCTCCTCGATAGCTCAACCACCCTTTCGACTCAAGCCAATCCATCACCTGGTGCGTGGCCGAGTGTTTGGGGCCGGCGCCGTGGTCTGAGATCACCATCAGGAGGCAGTCGTTGGGCAATTCCTCCATGATGGTTCCTACGACTGCGTCCATGCGGCGGTACAGATTCGGGATGACGTCTCCGTACCTCCGTGCTTCGGAGGGATCGTGGTTTGGGTGAGTTGGATCGAAGTACTTCCAGAAACAATGCTGGGCGAGGTCGAGAGTGGAAAACACCACCTGGAAACAATCCCATTCATGCTTGCGCATGAGGTGGAGCACCGTTGCGAGCCGCCGTTCCATGGCTTCCGTGAGCGACTGAACTCCGCGGTCCACCTCCCCCGCGAGGAAATGCCCGAAAATCCCTGGATGAAGAATGTAATGACCCACTTCTTCGTTGATCTCCTGCATCAGGTCAGGTGGGAAGCAGAACCCCTTGCTGTCCATGCCCGGGGCGTCAAGCCCGCTAATCATCAAACCGTTCAGCGCATCGGCGGGATACGTCATGGGGACATTCACCACGATGTGCCGCAACTGCGGCAATAATTGCCAGTAGGTAGGGGCGCGGCGGTCGCCTCCGCAGAGAAATCGGATGTCGTAGGAATCGGTTTTTGGCACATAGAAATCCGGGATGCCGTGTTTCCCGGGATTGACGCCGGTGATGATCGAGGTCCACGCCGCAGCGCTGTTGGCGACCGGCAGCGACCGGAGTAACCCGAAAGCGCCCTCGCGTCTCACCTTTGCGAGGTTGGGGAGGCATCCGTCGCGCATCCACTCATCGACCAGTGGGTAGGACGCGGCATCCAGTCCGAGAATGAAGACTTTCTGAATGGGGTTGTCTGAGGGCATGTTTTGCACTGGGAGGAGTCACGCGGGGCCTCCCGCACGGTGGTGAATTTGTGATGGCAGTATAGCACGCGCCTCTTGAGAGCGTCCACCTTGCTTCAACCCCCTCTCCGCTCAACGACTTCGACTGCGCACAATTAGATTGGCAATTCACCTGGGATTCCAGGTATTTCATTTTCTGGCTCGGCACAAGGCCCGTGGTGGGGCGAGGCGTTGACATGGCCAGTGGAGACTCCTATAATGCCACTACACCGAGGCTGGCACCGGTAAGCCTGCGATGGTCCGGATGATTCGGTAGAGCAGAGAATGGGAGCGTCTGAATGGTTTTTGCGACACAGAATGAGAAACTTAACCAATGGATGAATGAGGTCCTCCAAATGGTCCGGCCGTCGGATATTTACCTGTGTGACGGGTCGAAGGATGAATACAACCGTATGATTCAACTACTCGTTCAATCCGGTGCAGCGATTCCGCTCAGTACACATCCCAACAGCTATCTTTTTAGATCCGATCCCAGCGATGTGGCACGAGTGGAGGGCCGAACGTACGTCAGCTATCCCTCACGGGAGGAAGCGGGACCGACCAACAACTGGATCGACCCCGATGCACTGAAGAAAACCATGTCGGACCTGTACGACGGGTGCATGGAGGGGCGCACAATGTATGTGATCCCCTTCTGCATGGGTCCACTCGGTTCGCCTCTGGCAAAGGTGGGTGTCGAAATTACCGACAGCCCTTATGTCGTCTGCAACATGCACATCATGACACGCGTCGGCACAGCCGCTCTGGAGATGCTCGGTGCTGACGGCGAATTTGTGCCCTGCCTCCACTCGATTGGCGTACCTCTCAAGGAAGGCGAAGAAGATGTTCCCTGGCCCTGCGCGCCCATCGAGAAGAAGTATATCAGTCACTTCCCCGATGAGAGACTGATCTGGTCATACGGCTCCGGCTACGGAGGAAACGCCCTTCTCGGCAAGAAGTGCCTGGCCCTCCGCATTGCATCCGTCATGGCGCGGGACGAGGGATGGATGGCCGAACACATGCTGATTCTCCGGCTGACGAACCCTGAAGGCAGGCAGTTCCACGTCGCTGCCGCATTTCCTTCTGCCTGCGGGAAGACGAACCTGGCTATGCTCACGCCGACGGTGGAAGGCTGGAAGTGTGAGTGTATCGGGGATGATATCGCCTGGATGAAGATCGGAGACGATGGTCGTCTGTACGCCATCAATCCGGAGTCTGGTTTTTTCGGCGTGGCGCCCGGCACCTCCCATGAATCTAACCCGATGGCCATGGAGACGCTGAAGAAGAACACGATCTTTACCAACTGCTTGCTGACTGACGAGGGAGACGTCTGGTGGGAGGGGATGGACGGCGATACTCCCGCGCACGGAATTGACTGGAGGGGGTTGGACTGGACGCCTGACTGCGATCATCCCGGGGCCCACCCCAACGCCCGCTTCACATCTCCAGCCGCGCAGTGTCCCATCATCAGTCCGGATTGGGAGAAGCCGGTAGGCGTACCCATCGATGTGTTCATTTTTGGCGGGCGACGCTCAACGGTCGCCCCGCTGGTGCGCGAGGCTTTCGACTGGGACCACGGAGTATTCCTCGGCACAACCGCCGGGTCGGAGACAACAGCCGCCAACATTGGCGCAGTGGGCAAACTGCGTTGGGATCCTTTCGCGATGGTTCCATTCTGTGGGTATAACATGGGGGATTATTTCCAGCATTGGCTCAACATGGGGGACCGGCTGGGAGAGAATGCTCCCCGTATTTTCTACATTAACTGGTTCCGCAAAGATGGCGATGGTAACTTCCTCTGGCCGGGCTACGGAGAAAACAGCCGCGTACTGAAGTGGATGTGTGAACGGGTGGACGGCAAGGCCGAAGGACGCGAAACACCCATCGGCATCCTGCCGAAGGAAGAGGACCTCGACCTGTCGGGACTGGAAATGCCGGCGGAAAACCTCAAGGAACTCCTATGGGTGGACGCGGACGAATGGCGAGCTGAGGTGCCGGGAATCGAGGAGTTCTTCAACACATTCGGGGATCGCCTTCCTCAGAGACTGCGGGATCAATTGGAGCAGCTGCGACAGCGACTCGGGTAACATGCCGTTCCTCACGGGCCGGTTGCACTGAAACAGAACATCCCGTGTGTCCGCGCCGCGAGCCTGAGAGAGCGGAGCGCGTGACGCGGGATAGTCCGCTCTCATGTTAGCGGATCGGACATCGATCGGGAAGTGAGTTCACGCCTCGTCGTACTGCTTCAATTCCCGGTACCAGATATTGCGGAAACGAACCAGATGCCCGTGGTCCTGCAACATCAGAGGACCGGTCGTGGGGTGAGATACGTACGGCAGGATCTGGCGATGGGTGGTCGGCCCGATCAACTCGGTGTGGTTATGAACCACGATTCCGTTGTGGAAGACCGTAACGTAGGCCGGACGGATGAGCCGCTTCCCCTCAAACCTCGGTGCTTCCCACAATATGTCGTAGGTTTGCCACTCGCCCGGTTTCCGGCAGGCGTTGACCAGTGGCGGGAACTCACCGTATACCGACGCGGTGTTGCCGTCGGGATAGGTGAGGTTCTCGTAACAGTCCAGTACCTGAATCTCATACAATCCCATCAGAAAAACACCGCTGTTGCCGCGTCCCTGGCTTTCCCCCTTCATCACGTCCGGTTCTCGGAACTCAACATGCAACTGGCAATCACCAAAGTGCTGTTTCGTCTGAATGTTCCCGGTCCCCGGAACGACTTCCATGAAACCGCTCTCGACCCTCCATCCAGCCTCGGCACCGTCTTTTGTGGTTTGCCAGCCGCCGAGGTCGGTCCCATCGAACAAGGCAACGGCATCCGATGGCGGCTCTCCGGACTTTTCCTGTGTGCTCGGAATACCGGGGGTTACCACTCGTGGTTGGGGACGCTCTCCATCGTGAACCCGCCATTTCGTCCTGGGAAGAATCGGTGTGTCGTCATAGCCAAGTCCAGCCTGTGCCATTGGGTGTCTCCTCTCAATTCCTGCTTGAAATCGAATCGCCTCGCGGGTGAAAACACACCGCGACGGCCATTCAACTCTCCTTCTGCAACATAGTTGCCTTGCGCAACGGCTCGTCACTCAGGTCGATCCTGTCACTGGCTGCCTCAACGCCTGACAGACAACCGGCGCGAGGAGTTCGCAGATGACACGATGTCCTTCGGGGTTGGGGAGGATGCCGTCTGGAACGAGGTCGGACGTTTCCGGGCGGGTCTCAAAGTAGCCGTAGGCGTTGACCCCCGGAGCGTCCCGACGGCGCGCCATTTCCGTGACGCTCTCGGCGTACTGCCTGACGAGGTAGTTGATTCCATGAGCCACGTAAGGAGGGTGCGCGGTTCCCCAGTAATGGTGATTCATGGGAAGGGGCGTAATCAGCACCGCGATGGCCGGGAGCGACTAAATGCGGGACACGATCAAATCCAGCGCAGTTGTGATATCATCCACTCCGGCGCGTGGGAGGAAGGCGGCACTCCTATCTCCCGGTACATGGCTTTCGCAGGGAAGTCTGAGTGCGGTTCATTTGACACCGTCCGGGAAAATATGTAACATGACTGCAAATTTTCCATCTTAAATTGAAGTGGTCTTTATGAATTGGCTACGTCGTGTGCCGTTGCGAGAGACCACGGCAGCTTGACGAACGGGTCATCGCGATTCCCTATCATGCAATCTGAAGAGACGTCACCAATACGTCGAGATACTCTTTACCCACAACGATCACGAGGTAACTAATGGAACTCTATGTGGCAACAACAGGCAACGATCAGTGGTCGGGGAAATTGCCCGATCCAAACGCGGAAGGCACCGACGGCCCGCTGGCATCCGTTGCCGGCGCGCGGGATCGGATTCGTCGCCTGAGCAAGTACGCAAGCCCCGAAGCCGAGAGAGCGGCGTACTCCGGCCCCATCACCGTCTCCATCCGCGGAGGTCGGTACACCGTCACCGAACCGATTGAGTTCGGGCCGGAGGACTCGCTGCCGGTAACATACACCGCGTATCCTGGGGAGACGCCGATCCTCGACGGGGGAACACGCATCGCTGGGTGGAAAACAGAGACGATCAATGGAAAGGCATGCTGGGTTGCCGACCTGCCCGAGGTCGCCTCCGGCAGGTGGAGCTTCCGTGAGTTGTTTGTGAATGGGGAGAGACGCAAGCGACCGCGCCTTCCGAAGGAAGGGCTGTTCGTCATGGAAGACGTGCCCGGGCTATCGCTTCCCGCCGGATGGCATGCTCGTCAGCAGAACGCGTTCATTGCAGAAGAGGGGAATTTCGGAAATTGGGACAACCTGGGAGATGTCGAGGTCGTTGCGCTGCACTGGTGGATTGAGGAACGTCTTCCAGTGGAGTCCTACAACCCGGAGACTAGGTTGGTGAAGCTGTCTCGTTCCAGCTATTCCCCCCTGGCGGATGATCGCCAGAAGCATTATGCCCGCTACTATATCGAGAATGTCTCTGAGGCTCTTACCGAACCGGGAGAGTGGTATCTCGACCGGAGCGAAGGAAAGCTCCATTATTTCCCGTTCCCCGGAGAAACTCCGGACAACACGGAGGTCTTCGCACCGCGATTGCTGCAACTGCTGCGCATCCAAGGCGATCCAGATTCGAATAACCTCGTGGAGTTCGTACAATTCAGGGGGATTACGTTCCAGCACACGGACTGGCGTCAACCAGGGGAGGACGACACGGACGAATCGATGGGCTGTGGCGCTCCGGCGGAACGTCACAACCGCGGTAATTGCGGAGCGGCGGCGCAGGCGGCATGCGATGTTCCCGGTGTCATCCGTCTCGAAAGCGCGCGGCACTGCTCCTTTGAGAGCTGCACGATTCGGAATGTGGGATGGTACGGAATCGAAATTGCGGACGGCTGCGAAGGGATTCGCGTGGACGGCTGCAGCCTGCACGATCTCGGCGCCGGCGGTGTGAAGATCAACGGCTCCGACGCGGCGGGTCCGCGCTGTCGGCGTACCGGAAACAATCAGATCACCGACAACAACATCCAGTCTGGCGGACGCGTTTTCCACAGCGCCGTGGGTGTGCTGTCCGCGCATTCTTACGGCAACCTTATCGCGCACAACCATATCCACGATCTGTTCTACACCGGCATCTCGTGCGGCTGGGTGTGGGGTTACGGCGATAACGTGAGCTGCAACAACCGCATCGAGAAGAATCACATTCACAACATCGGTCAGGGAATGCTTAGCGACATGGGCGGTGTCTACCTCCTCGGCGTCCAGCCGGGGACCATCGTGCGCGGCAATCTGATTCACGACGTCAACAAGCTCAACTACGGCGGATGGTGTCTCTATACCGACGAAGGCTCCAGCCATATCATTCTGGAGAACAACGTCTGTCACAGCAGCAACGGCGAGATTTTTCACCAGCACTATGGGCGGGAGAACGTCGTGCGGAACAACATCCTCGTCTTTGGCGAAGAAGCTCTCATTGCCTACTCGCGCGTGGAGCCGCATCTCGGTCTTACCTTTGAGCGCAACATCCTCGTCAGCGATAGCGCGCCAATGTTCCTGCGAGACTACTCCGAAGGCCAACGTAGAATCCGCAGCGACCTGAACCTGTTTTGGGACAGCTCCGGCGAAGCGGCGCTGGATGACAACGGTGAGAAGAAGCTCAGTCTGGACGAATGGCAGGCGTTGGGGCAGGATCAGCATTCCCTCATCGCCGATCCGAAGTTTGAGGACCTGGCAAAGTGGGACTTCACCCTTGCTGAAGACTCCCCTGCGTTTGCGTTGGGGTTCAGAGCGATTGATGTTTCGGACATCGGGCCGAGGCGCTCAGACGGCTGACAGCTTGCAACTTTTGACAAGTGCGGAGCAATAACAATTCATTTCTCCGGGGGCTTCAGTTGACAACCGCCCCTTGTGGTTTTTGGTAGGGGCCATCTCCGATATCCCCACCACAGGACGAACTTCATGCGAATGTGGGCACGTCGGAGACCGCCCCTACGAAAGCCCATAATGCTGGGCGCGTTTTCTACCTTAAGCGGTAAGGGGGATATCCACTTGAAGCAAGTGCCTACTACATGTAGTATGGGGTCATGGGAACGCTGTCCAGACCGGTTGCGGGCGTCGATTACCCGCGGGACTTTCAGGAATTCGACCGCTGGTTCGCGGATGAGGCCGCCTGCCGGACTTACCTCTTGCGCGTCCGGTGGCCGGAGGGCAACCGGTGTTTTCGTTGCGGATGCATGGAGCGGCCTTGGACAACCGCGCGAGGTTATCTG
>MNXM01000093.1 GCA_001872605.1 Armatimonadetes bacterium CG2_30_59_28
AACACCTACTATGACCGGTACGACAAGTTCTGGAAGGCCATCTGCGACTGTCTCAGCAAAACGCACACCACTCATCGGGAAGCCTTGAGAACTCTCCTCAACCCCAAATTTCAAACGTTTGAAAGGGTGTGTTTTCAACGGTGATGAGTATACTTGCGAGCGCGGACCGGAAACATCGGACGTTACAACAACCTCTGCGAGACGCGCTATACCAGTTTTGATGAGGTCCCCTACCCCACTCAGTTCCCCCGCGACCCCCTGGTGCGGAACTTCTGGGTGGATTACGTGAATGCGCGCGTGCCCGTTGAGGACCGGAAGTTGCTCACGGCCGAGGGCGCCTATCGGTCATTCCTGCACGCCCGGTACGCGGACGTTGACGTCCTCAACCAAACCTACGGCTGGCAGGTGCATTCATTCGACGAGGTGGGCTTCCCCTTCAAGGAGGTCGACTACCAGCAGTTCGTCGCAGAAGAGCCGTCCTTCAAGCGATTCTTCATGACATTCAATTTCACCGAAGTCCTCGAATTCATCACCACGCGAGGACGGGCGCTCTTCAACACGGCGGTGCTGGTGGGTCTGACAGTTCTCGCGACTCTCACCGTCAACCCGCTCGCAGCTTACGCGCGAAGTCGCTTCCAATTGCGGTCCACGCAGAAAATACTCATCTTCCTCCTGGCAACGATGGCTTTCCCAGCCGAAGTCGCGATGATCCCGAACTTCCTGCTGTTGCGCGACTTGCACCTGCTGAATACTTTTGGCGCGCTCGTGCTACCGGGGCTGGCAAACGGATTCTCCATCTTCCTGCTGAAAGGCTTCTTCGACAGTCTGCCGCAAGAACTCTATGAGGCTGCAACGATCGACGGTGCCAGCGAAATGCGAACCTTCTGGCGACTCACGCTGCCGCTTACCAAGCCCATTCTCGCTGTCATTTCGCTGAATGCCTTCATCGCCGCGTACGGAGGATTCATGTGGGCTTTTCTCGCGTGCCAGGACAAGAACATGTGGACTCTGATGGTGTGGATTTACATGTTCGATCAGATGCCCGGCATTCAGCCCTATATGGCAATGGCCGCGTTTGTGATTGTGTCGATTCCCACGCTGCTGGTGTTTCTGCTGTGCCAGAACATTATTCTCCGAGGCATTGTTGTTCCACAGATGAAATAGACAGACAGTGCCCCTCGATGGGACGCGGGTTCGCGTGGGCGGCAGTCACAATTCGGATGCACCTGAAACGGCGGCTTTTGGGTTCAGTCGGCAAGAACATTGCAAGTTATCTTACTGGTTATTTATACTCGTTACGGGTGAAAACATCCCCTCACCCTCGAATCCAAAGGGTTCGAGGGTGAGGGGGAAAGATGGATTTTCATCCGTAACGAGTATACATTCTACGAACGTTCCGTTGACGGGTCACCGACAGGATGGTAGACTTCCCGTCGATTTGTGTTGCCGATAGGAGAGGGTGTTTAAGAAATGTCAGAAAACGCGACTGTTGAGGTTCTGGGCCCGACCTATGAACCCGGCAAACCCAACCCGGAAGGCGAGGGGGACTGGGAGAAGAAATTGACAACGCAAGAAGCCATGCTGGGTTACATCCGAACAGCTGACCGTTACTGGTACGCGGAGGAATCCTACGGCTCGGAGAAGAGAAAGGACCCCGCGTAAACATAATCCGTGATTGAGAGGCGCAGAGTGATACCAATCTGCGCCAAGTTTTCCTTATTCTGTGGCCAAGTCGCTCTATCGCTATACTGGGCATTCTCCTCTCACTGGCCATCGCCGAGACCGACGCGATACCGCCGCATTCCCGCATGAGCTGAATGGCTAATATCCGTAGTCCGCATTCCTCAGGAGGCACGTCAGATATGGGAGTTGACATACCGAAAGTAAACTACACGGGAGCGATCCGGGAAATCACCTTCGGCTCCAGCAATCAGGTGACTATCGGCGGGGAGACCTGCTACCCCTTTCACATCTTTGAGGGGGAGATGCCCAATCCACCCAAGATCGCCATGGAGGTTTACGATTCTCCGCCCGATGACTGGCCGGAGACAGCGATTGAACCCTTCAGGGATGTCATCCATGACCCTGTCGCTTGGGCCAAGAAGTGCATTCACACTTACGGGGCGGAAATCATCTGCCTGCAACTCGCGAGCACGGACCCAAACGGAAAGAACCTCTCCGCCGAAGCGGCTACGGATATCACCAAACGACTATCCGATTCCATTGAAGTGCCCCTGATCGTCTGGGGTTGCGAAGACGCAGATAAAGATGCAGAGACGCTGCGATCCGTTTGCGAAGCATGCGACGGCAGAAACCTGCTGATCGGTCCCGTCCAGGAGGGGAACTACACTAAACTCGGCGCGGCAGCTATCGCGTACAAGCATGTCGTCATTTCCACGAGCCGCATCGATGTGAACCTCGCCAAGCAGCTTAACATTCTGCTCGGGAATCTTGGTGTGCCCGACGGGCAAATCGCCATGGACCCCACCACCGGAGGCCTGGGTTACGGCATCGAATACACTTACACTATCATCGAGAGAATGCGCATGGCCGCCTTGGTGCAAGAGGACGAGAGGCTTGGGTTCCCGATTGTCTGCAATCTCGCCAAGGAAGTGTGGAAAGTTAAGGAGGTTCGTATTCCTGAGTCCGAGGACCCGAAGCTGGGCGACCTCAATAAACGGGGCGTCATGATGGAAGCGATGACCTCCACTTTGCTGCTCCTCGCGGGCACCGATCTCCTCGTCATGCGGCACCCGGAAGCCATTGCGTTGACGCAGGACTTCATTGCACAGATGCGCCACTGAGACGCCGGGCGCACAATGAATCGCAGCAAACGACAGATGTGCCGGCGTTCCGGTTCGGCGCTGGCCACACGAGCAACGTAGACCGCCCGGTACTGGTGTGAACCTGGGGTAAGGAGTGAGTACGCTTGAAGCAGACAAAACGGATTGTTGTCGAAGTGGAACGGTGTCTGGGATGTCGAAGTTGCGAGCTGGCGTGTGCGGTTGCCCACTCCCAGTCAAAAGTTCTGGAACGGGCCATCTTCGAGACCCCACGGCCGCGGCCGAGGATTTTCGTCGAAGGGGCCGCCAACTTCGCCATCCCCCTGCAGTGCCGCCATTGCGAAACCGCGCCGTGCATGGAGATTTGCCCCACGCACGCAGTGACTCGCCGGGGAGAACAGGGCCCGGTAGTTATCGAGCATGAGCGGTGCATCGGTTGTGAGTACTGCGTTCTGGTCTGTCCCTTCGGTGTCATGCGTATGGACGAGGACCGTGGAGTTACCCTGAAGTGCGATCTCTGTTACGAACGCCTGGAACGCGGACAGCAACCCGCGTGCGTCGAGGCTTGCCTCACTCATGCCTTGGAGTTCAGGGATGCCGATGCGATCGCCACGGAAACTCGACGACGGGCCGCACAGGCGGTTGTTCTTTCGATGGAAGACAGGCAGGCTTCCAGACAGGACTCATTGTGAGAGCGGGCGAACATGGAATCAGAAGAGTTGCAGGGAATCATCGATCACTATGCCGGGGAGAAAGGCGCGCTCATTTCCGTTCTTCAGGATCTGCAGGGCGTCTGTAACTACCTGCCGGAACCGGCCCTGCGGCAGGTGTCGGATGCTTTGCATGTCCCCTTGAGCCAGGTATACAGCGTAGCGAGTTTCTACAACGCCTTCAGCCTCAAACCTCGGGGACGGCACCACATCTGCGTTTGTCTCGGAACCGCCTGCCACGTGCGTGGCGCGCCACGAGTCCTGCAAGAGATGGAGCGCCAGCTCGGAATCCGAGCCGGGGATACCACGGAAGACATGAACTTTACTTTGGAGAGCGTTAACTGCGTCGGGGCCTGTGCACTGGGCCCGGTTGTTGTCGCAGACGGTGGGTATTCCGGGCAGATGACCGCGCGCAAAGTGTCTCCTCTGCTGAAAACGTTAGGCACATCGCATGAAGAAAATCAGAACGATAGCTGAACTCGGGACCCTTCGCGCGGCTCTGGAAAGAGAGCGAGAGTCGGCCAAGGTCTGGATTAGCGTTAGCAATGAAACTTGTGCCCGTGCAAATGGGAGCGACAAAGTGATTGCAGCTCTTGACGAGGAGCTGCGGAAGCAAGGACTTGCTGACCAAGTGAGGGTTAAAGGGACTGGGTGCAGTGGCTTCTGTGATCGAAACCCTATGGTGGTCGTCTTCCCCAAGGAAATCGCCTACCAAAGGGTGTCCCCGGATGACGCCGCGGAGATTGTGGGGAAGACGCTCATCAAAGGCCAAGTCGTCGAGCGCCTCCTTCATCACGACGGGAAGGGACACGCGGTCCAGCACGAAGCGGACTTGCCTTTCTACCGCTACCAGAAGCGCCTGGTATTGCGCAACCATGGGCGACTGGATCCCACTGACATCACGGACTACCTGGCTTCTGGAGGGTACACGGCCCTGTCCCAAGCCCTGACGATGTCGTCGGAGCAAGTCATCGAGGAGATTAGTCGATCCGGGCTGCGCGGAAGAGGTGGAGGCGGATTCCTGACCGGACGGAAGTGGAAGTCCTGTCGCGAGGCGCACGGGGAGACCAAGTACGTCATCTGCAACGCCGACGAGGGAGACCCCGGTGCGTATATGGACCGCAGTGTCCTGGAGGGCAACCCGCACTCCGTCATCGAGGGGATGATTATCGGCGCCTATGCCATCGGGGCGCGCATGGGTTATGTGTATGTCCGTGCCGAGTACCCCTTGGCGGTGACGAACCTGGTCATCGCCCTCCAGCAGGCTCGAGACTGCGGACTTCTGGGCGAGAACATCCTTGGAACCGGGTTCAATTTCGACATTCGGGTCAATCGGGGGGGGGGCGCGTTCGTCTGTGGCGAATCCACGGCGTTGATGGCTTCTCTTGAGGGCCGAGTGGGCGAACCGGAAGTGAAGCACATTCACACGGCGGAAAGCGGCCTCTGGGAGAAACCCACAAACCTGAACAACGTAGAGACCTGGGCCAACGTTCCCGTCATCATTAACAAGGGCGCGGACTGGTTTGCCTCCATTGGCACAGAGAAGAGCAAGGGAACGAAAATCTTCTCACTGGTCGGGAAGATCAACAACACGGGTCTCGTCGAGGTACCGATGGGCACGCCCCTCCGGGAAATCATCTACGACATCGGAGGGGGCATTCCCCACGGGAAGAAGTTCAAGGCCATTCAGACCGGCGGACCTTCAGGGGGCTGCGTTCCTGAGGAGCTCCTCGATCTACCCGTCGACTTCGACCGATTGACCGAAGTAGGTTCCATGATGGGCTCGGGCGGCATGATCGTCATGGACGAAGGCACTTGCATGGTGGACGTTGCCAAGTACTTCACGGGTTTTCTACAGGATGAATCCTGCGGGAAATGCGTGCCTTGTCGTGAGGGGACCGCCCAGATGCGGCAGATCCTTTCCGATATCTGTGAGGGGCGGGGAAGGCCCGAAGATATCGACTTGCTGGAGGAACTTGGACACGTGGTGCAAGACACCTCCCTCTGCGCCTTGGGGGGGACCGCAGC
This sequence comes from Armatimonadetes bacterium CG2_30_59_28, assembly GCA_001872605.1. Lineage (GTDB taxonomy): Bacteria > Armatimonadota > Abditibacteriia > CG2-30-59-28 > CG2-30-59-28 > CG2-30-59-28. Next base: position 5,522 of record MNXM01000093.1, read on the forward strand.
GAACCCGATGTTGAGCACTCTCCGGCACTTCCGTGACGAGTATGAGGCGCACATTTTTGACCACCGGTGCCCTGCCGGAGTCTGTACCGCGCTGATCCGCTATACGATTGACGTGGAAAAGTGCAACGGGTGCGGGGTGTGTGCAAAACAGTGTCCGCAGAACGGCGTGTCAGGAGAAAAGAAGCAGCCCCACTCCATTGACCAGCACCTCTGCATTCGTTGCGGCATATGCAGAGAAGTTTGTCGCTTTGAAGCAATACTGGTGAACTGAACCAAGACACCCGTGGCAGGGCGGGTAAGTGCGAACAATTTGGTATGAGGAAACGCTGATTGCGATGATCAGAATCGAAATTGATGGCCAAGCCGTTGACGTGGAGCGGGACACAACCATTTTGCAGGCTGCCCGGCAGTTGGCAATTGACATACCTGCGCTCTGTCACCATGCGGCGGTCAAGCCATACAGCGCTTGCCGGATATGCACTGTCGAGGTCATCCGACGAGGACGGAGCCAATTGACGGCTTCTTGCAGCTATCCGATCCGAGAGGAAATCCAGGTGCTGACCAACTCCGAGCGAGTGATTCATGCACGAAGAGTACTCATGGAATTGTTGCTGGCACAGTGCCCTGAATCGAAGGACATCCGAGACTTGGCTCATCGCCTGGGCGTTGAGAATACGCGGTTCAGAACCCGCGGCGAGGGGAGCAACTGCATCCTCTGCGGCCTGTGTGTCCGTGTCTGCAGGGACGTTATTGGTGTCAGCGCGATCAGCTTCGTCAATCGCGGCTGGAAGCGAGAGGTGAAGACGCCGTTCGACGCTCCTTCCGAGGTCTGCATTGCCTGTCGTGCCTGCGCCCACGTTTGCCCGACAGGAGCCATTCAGGCGGAGGACATTTCAGGTAACCGGATGTTGTCGTTCTGGCAGACCAGCCGCGAGCTGCAGGCGTGCGCAAGTTGTGGACGCCCATTCGCGCCAGGCGCCGAGGTGCAGCACCTAACACGAGGCAGGGATGATCTCCGTGAGTCGCTCGGTATCTGCCCCCAGTGCCGCAGGACTGAAACAGGAGGTCGGCTGGAGCGGTGGACTACGTCTGCCCAAAGTCGGGCTATCAAAGACCACGGGACACCCTGAAGACGTTAAGTGTCCTACACAGTGAGCAGCCGGCAGGATAGCAATTGCGAAAGGATGTGAAGCGATGAATCATACAAGCGAGAAGTCGGGCGGACTCGGGTCACTCCCCTTGATAGCGAGCGCCCACGAGGCAGGGGCAGACCTGGTCTGGGATCGGTTTGACAGACAGCAACCTCAATGCGGATTTGGCAGTTTGGGGTCGTGTTGCCGCATCTGCAGCATGGGGCCGTGTCGCATCGATCCCTTTGACAAGGGAGCCCAGCGCGGCGTTTGCGGCGCCGACATCGACACCATCAGTGCGCGCACCTTCGCGCGCATGGTTGCCGGCGGCACAGCGGCGCACTCAGACCACGGGCGGGATGTGACGCAGATATTCCTGGCCGCAGCTCGGGGGGAATCACCCGATTACGCGATCAAGGATGTTATGAAGCTCACCAAACTGGCTCTGGACTACGGAATTCAGGTGGAGGGCCGAAAAGTCAACGACATCGCGGTGGAGCTTGGCGAAAAGATCGCCTTGGAATTCGGGCAGCAAGAGGGCGAGCTGCGGTTCATCAACCGCGCCCCACTTAAGCGACAGGAGATTTGGAGGGGGCTTGGCGTCGTTCCACGAGGGATAGACCGGGAAGTCGTGGAGACGATGCACCGCACCACGATGGGCGTTGACCAGGACTACCGCAGCCTTCTGCTCCAAGCGACGCGAACGTCTCTTGCCGATGGATGGGGCGGGTCCATGATTACCACCGAACTCCAGGACATCCTCTTTGGCACCCCCTATCCGACGGTCAGTCGAGTGAACCTGGGCGTTCTGCGCGAGGACCAGGTCAATATCGTGGTCCACGGGCACGAGCCACTGCTGTCGGAGATGATTGTCGTCGCCTCTCGCGACAAGCAGATGCTGGAATACGCGAAAGGCAAAGGGGCCAGCGGCATCAACATTGCGGGCATCTGCTGTACGGCGAACGAAATTCTCATGCGTCATGGCATCCCTATCGCCGGCAATATGCTCCAGCAGGAACTGGCGGTGACCACCGGGGTCGTTGAGGCGATGATCGTCGATGTTCAGTGTGTCATGCAGTCGCTCTCCGATGTCGCTCGCTGCTTCCACACCAAAGTCATCACCGCCTCCCCCAAAGCGAACATCCCGGGGACGGTACACATCGAGTTCGACGAACACAGAGCGCTTGACTCAGCGAAGGAGATCGTGAAAACAGCGATTGACAACTTCCCCTGCAGAAGCGGGAAGACTCACATCCCTGCTGAGTCCATGGACATGGTGGCCGGTTTCTCCCACGAGACGATCAGCTACATGCTCGGCGGGCTCTTCCGAGCTTCGTATCGCCCATTGAATGACAACATCATCAACGGGCGAATTCGGGGCGTTGCGGGTGTGGTCGGATGCAACAACCCCAAAGTGCCTTTGGACGAAAACCACTTGACGATGGTGAAAGAGCTCATCGCCAACGACGTATTGGTGCTGCAAACCGGTTGCTCGGCCATCGCTTGCGCCAAAGCCGGATTGCTGGTTCCAGAGGCCGCCAGCAAGTATGCTGGAAAAGGACTCGCTGAGGTTTGCGAAACCGTGGGCATTCCCCCGGTCCTGCACATGGGAGCGTGCGTGGACAACTCAAGGCTGCTGGTCGCAGCCACCGCAATGGTCAAAGAAGGAGGTCTCGGCGATGACATCAGCGATCTGCCCGTTGCCGGCGCCGCGCCCGAGTGGATGAGCGAAAAGGCAATCGCCATTGGCCAGTATTTTGTGGCTTCGGGGGTTTTCACTGTTTTCGGGGTCACATGGCCGACACTGGCCAGCGAGGGAACTACCGACTACCTGTTCAAGGAAATGGGGAACATCTTTGACGGCGGCACGTGGGCTTTCGAGCCGGACCCGAACAAAGCAGCCCAGCTCATGATCGACCACATCGACTCAAAGAGAAAGTCCCTGGGTATCGACAAGGCCAGGGAACGCATATTGTACGATATGGAGATGCGCAGGGAACTCGAAGGAGGTTAATACAAAGAAGCCATGTCCAAAATCATTGCATCAGCAGCAATCAGAGGCGCCCACAAGATCGTGGATAGCGCCGAATCGAAGTGGCGTGAAGCCATGGACAAATGGGGAGCGAAGCAGGGAGTCGGGTTCCCCAACACAACCTACTACCTCCCGATCATCTATGGAATTCTGGGGGTACCGGTCAGGACGCTGGGAGACATGGAAGCAGTGCTGAAGAGGTGTCGGGAGATGCTTCCCCCTCCAGTCCGCGAGGAGCTGCACCTCCCCTATCTCGGCCCCGCTCTCGACGCGGGCATGGCAACCTTCTGGGCCGAAGAGATGGCCGAGGCCATCCGTTATCTCGAAGACCCCAAGTTCTATGCCCAGGGGGAAGACCCCGAAGGCGACCGCATCTGGCTGGGCGCCGCGGACGACGTTATCATGCGCAAACGCGGTATTGAGTTCGTCGACGGCACCGCTCCAGGTTTTGCCGCCATCCTGGGCGCGCCTCCTGACCCGGCAATCGCGGTGAAGATCGCTCAAGAGTTGCAGCAGAAGAACCTGTATGTTTTCATGGGCGGATCCAACAATGGCGATCGCACCTCCAAGCAACTCGTGGACGCGGGTGTGCAGATTGGCTGGCCGACGCGTCTCGTCTCCTTCGGTCCAGACACCTCGGCAGCCGTTTTTGCCATTGGCTTCGCCACGCGAGCTGCCATGTCGTTTGGAGGATGCAAGCCGGGGGATTTCCGGAAAATACTTATCTACAATAAGGACCGCATCTTCGCCTTCGTATTGGCGCTGGGCTATGTCTCGGACGAATGGTATGCCAACGCGGCGGGGGCCATCAACTGGGGGTTCCCAGTGATAGCGGATTCGGCGATCCCGGAGGTTCTACCTACAGGCATCTGCACCTACGAGCATGTCGTCTCCAGCATCCCCTACGACGAGATGGTCGCCAAGGCCATTGAAGTCCGAGGACTCAAGGTGACCATCGCCGAAGTGCCCGTTCCCGTGGCTTACGGGCCTGCATTTGAAGGCGAACGCGTCCGCAAGGAAGACCTCTATCTCGAATGCGGGGGAAGCGCCAGCGACGCAGTTGAGTTGTGTGTGTCCAAGCGCATGGAAGAAGTGGAGGACGGCCACGTTGAGCTGATCGGCAAAGACATCGACGAGATGGAGGAAGGCTCGAAACTCCCCTTGGCCGTCGTCGTTGAAGTTGCCGGCAGGAAGATGCAGGAAGACTTTGAGCCGATTCTCGAACGGCAGATTCACCACCTGGTCAACTATGCTCAGGGGGTAATGCACATCGGTCAACGCGACATTGCATGGTACCGGATCAGCAAAGGTGCGAAGGAGAAGGGCTTCCTGCTGAAACACATCGGCGCCATTCTTCATGCGAAGCTGCACCACGACTACGGCAACATTCTCGACAAGGTTCAGGTCAAGCTGTACACCGAGGAACCGGCGGTGAAGGAAGTCCTGCAGAGAGCGCGCGCACTCTATAGTGTTCGCGATGAACGCGTGGAGGGTATGACCGACGAGCAGACGGACGTTTACTACTCGTGCACCCTGTGCCAGTCCTTCGCGCCAACGCACGTCTGCGTTATCAGCCCGGAGAGAACCGGGTTGTGCGGTTCCTACAACATGCTTGACTGCAGAGCTGCCTACGAGATCAATCCCACTGGTCCCAACCAGCCCATTCCCAAAGGAGACACCATCGACGGGAAGCTGGGACAATGGAAGGGTGTCAACGATTTCGTTACCAAGACTTCCCGCGGCGCAATTCCTCTCTACAACTTCTACAGCGTGATGCAAGACCCGATGACCACTTGTGGATGCTGCGAGTGCATCGCTGCGGTTCTTCCTCTGTGCAACGGTGTCATGACCGTCAACCGGGAATTCGCCGATATGACTCCCTGCGGGATGAAATTCACCACCCTCGCAGGCACCATCGGCGGCGGTATCAGCACTCCCGGTTTCGTCGGACACAGCAAGTACTACATCACACAACGGAAGTTCATCTCCGGCGATGGAGGACTTGCCCGCATCGTTTGGATGCCCAAATCACTGAAAGAAGAGATTAGGGAACGTTTCGGCAAGCGGGCAGAAGAGATCGGGATACCCGACTTGTTGGACAGAGTCGCAGATGAGAGTGTTGGGACAACGGAAGAGGAGATTCTCCCATTCCTTGAGGAAAAGGGGCACCCTGCCCTGACAATGGATCCACTGTTCTAACCAGAAAGGAAGGACTGAGAAGATGGCTTTGACTGGCATCGAGGTATTTAAACTGCTGCCTAAGACCAACTGTGGCGACTGCGGGGTGCCAACCTGCCTGGCGTTCGCCATGAACCTTGTGGGCGGTAAGGCAGAGCTGGCGGCCTGCCCTCACGTTTCGGACGAGTCCAAGGAGAAGCTGTCCGACATGGCGGCGCCGCCCATGCGGCCCTTCAGCGTCGGCAGCGGCGACCATGTCGTCAGCCTGGGCGGTGAAACGGTGATGTTCCGTCACGAAAAGCGATTCGAGAGTCCTGCAAGAGTCGCCATCCTGATCTCCGACACCCTGTCGGAAGACGAGGTGTCGGAACGGGTTCAGAAGCTGACAGATCTCTCCTACGAACGCGTTGGCAGAATTCTCCAGGCGGAGTTTGCGGCGCTGAAGTGCGATTCCGGCGATGCGGGCAAGTTCCGCGCACTCGTCGAAAACGTCACCGGGCAGAGCGACTGTGCCGTCATCCTGTGCGCCACGGATGCGGCAGTTCTGGACGCCGCGGCGACGGTCTGCGCTGACCGCCGACCAATTCTCTACGCGGCCACTGCGGGCAACGTCGCCGACGTAGCCGCCGTCGCTCAGAAACATCACTGCCCGGTGGTTGCGAGCGGAAACAGCGTCGACGAAGCAGCCGAGGTCTCGGAAAAGCTGGAGCGGGCGGGAATCAAGGACATCGTCATCGACTCTGGCGCCCGTAACCTGAAGCAGGCCTTCGAGGATCAGATTTCCATTCGCAGGGCCGCCCTTGTCGGCAAGTTCAAGCCGCTGGGGTATCCCACCATCGTGATCCCCAGCGAGATCACGGACGATCCCGCCAAGGAGGCTGTGATGTCCTGCGCCTTCATGGCGAAATACGCCGGGATCATCGTGCTGTCCGATTTGTCCGGGGACTCGCTGTTCCCATTGCTTGTTGGGAGACTCAACATCTTTACAGACCCGCAGCGACCACTGGCAACCAGCGAAGGCATCTATCCCATCGGCGACCCCGATACATCATCACCCGTGTTAGTGACCAGCAACTTCTCGCTGACTTACTTCATCGTGTCGGGAGAAATCGCATCCAGCCGGGTTCCATCCTGGCTGCTGGTGAAAGACACCGAGGGATTGTCGGTTCTTACGGCCTGGGCGGGGGGCAAGTTCTCCGGAGATGTGATTGGTCCGTTTGTCAAGAAATCAGGTATCGCTGAAAAGATCAGTCACCGAACGGTGATCATACCCGGATATCTCGCGCCAGAGAGTGGCGCCGTGGAAGACGAGTTGAGCGACTGGCAGGTGCTTGTTGGGCCCAAAGAGGCATCAAACATTGCCGGATATCTCAAGTTGTGGCCATTTGATGAGGAGGCAAAGTAATGATACTTGTCGGTGAGAACATTAACGTCATGTCCAAGACCTTTGGTCCCGCTATCAAGGAGAGGGATGCAAAGACCATCCAGAAAATCGCGGTTGAGGAGACTCAAGCCCGCGTCGACTACCTGGATGTCAATATTGGCCCCGCCCGCAAAGAAGGCGATCAAACCATGGAGTGGATGGTTCGTACTATCCAAGAGGTGGTGGACCTTCCGTTGTCGCTCGACACGACGAACCCTCTCGCCATCGAGGCGGGGCTGAAAGTCCACAAAGGACAGGCGCTCATCAACTCTGTCTCCCTTCAGCCGGAACGCATTGAGCAAACGCTCCCGCTCGTGGCCCAGTACAACGCCAAGATGATCGCTCTCCTTTGGGGTCACGACGGAATGCCCCGCGACACGGACGAGCGCGCGGCGTTCACCGCCGAGCTGGTCATGTATGCCAATCAGGTCGGGGTTCCCAATGAAGACATCTTCGTGGACCCGATCGTGACCCCGATAACTTCCGATGTGGCGCAGGTAGTCTCGTGTCTGGAGTGCGCAGGCATCGTCAAAGAAATCGTCCCCGGCTGCAAGACGCTGGTGGGGCTTTCCAATGTATCCAGTGGAACGCCAGACGAACTCCGACCCGTCATCAACCGGACTTACCTCGCAATGCTGATGAAGCATAATGTCGATGCGGCCATTGTGGACTCCTTCGACGCGGAGCTCCTCAGCCTGGCGCGCGGTGAGATGCCGGAGATTGTGGACGTTGTTCACCGCATCATGGACGGTGAAGAGCCGCACATGGCAGCGCTCACGAAGGAACAAGCAGCTTACGCGAAGACGACGAAGGTGCTCTTGGGCAGAGTTCTCTACTCCCACTCCTGGCTCGAGAATTGACCTGTCCTACATAACCCATCAACCACTGGAGAGAATGTGATGGAAGTAAAGTGCCCCGGGGCAGCCATGATGCGGGAAGCCGTACCCGAAGATGTGATCTGCCAGCACTGTGGCAACGAACTTGAGATCTGGAGCGACGAAGCGAGGGCTAAGTGCCGGAAATGCGGGAATTACTATGTTCGTGGGTTGTCGCAGAGCTGTCTCGACTGGTGTGCGGCCGCTGAAGAGTGCGTGGGGGCCGAAGCCCTCGACCGCTACCGCCGAGAGAAAGCGATCAGCGAATCGGCGGCGCCATAGGCTTCTGCCCCGGCGACCTCGCAGAACAGAGCACCGTGTCGCCACTACTCGAACAGGCATTGAGCATTGGATGGTCATGGGAGCGTTGACTGCACAGAACAAGACGGGCGTGGACTTGGCTCTCGAACTTGCCAGAGACGAGATATCCAAGGCCAATCCCGAACTCCTTTGCGCCCACGGCGCCATCTCTTTTGATCCCAAGAGCGGCATCCGGCTCCCGTTCCTGGGATCGGCGCGAATCATTACCCTTCCCGATGCTCGCGTCTATCTGGAGGACGGTCGGGAAGAGCAAGCACGCGTTGCGGTCCTGCTACTGCACTACCTCCTTGCAGCAAGCCAGTTCCCGACGGTTCTCTCCGGCCCGCGGATCGACTTTCGGGGTTTGCCTGGAGGGATGTCGTACATCGGTCCGTTCTCCGGCAGAACGCTGTTCAGGCTGGCCAGAGAGTTTGGTGACGATGCCCGATTGTTGAGAGAGGCAGCGCACTCACTGAAACCGAAGTTCCTCGAGGAACTTGGCGACGTCTCCTTCACGGTGGAGGCCCTTCCGCAGGTTCCGGTTGAGATCATCTTTTGGGCGAACGATGACGAGTTCCCTGCCCGTGCGACCTTCGTTTACGACGCATCCATCGGCGCGGGTCTCCGAACCGAGGACGTCGTGGTGCTATCTGAAGCTCTGGTCGGAGAACTCATTCGAGCTGGAAGAAAACTGAAGGAGTCGCGCGCGAATGCCTGAACATATTTCCATCGCAGGAAAAGGGGGAACCGGCAAGACCACCCTTTCATCCCTGCTCATTCGCTATCTTTGCGAGACAGGAAAGAAACCCGTGCTTGCCGTCGATGCCGACCCCAACTCCAACCTCGGCGAGGGGATGGGGATGGCGGTTGCGGGAACCGTCGCGGACGTTCTCGCAGACATCAAGAACCCCGACGCCATTCCGGGAGGCATGAGCAAACATGCCTACATCGAGTACAGGCTCCACGGAGCGTTGACAGAATCATCCGATGTTGATCTTCTCACCATGGGCGGCCCTGAAGGCGCGGGGTGCTACTGCGCGCCCAACGACATTCTGAAAGCCTACATTGAAAAGTTGCAGGACAACTACTCCTGCATGGTGATGGACAATGAGGCGGGACTGGAGCACCTGAGCAGAAGGATCGCGCAGAACATGGACATCATGTTCATCACCAGCGACCCCACTGTTCGAGGGGTTCGGTCTGCCGGAAGGATCGCGCAACTGGTCAAGAGTCTGAAGCTCGATTATGGCCGCCTGTATTTCGTTCTATCCCGGTCGGAGGAAGAGAAGGCGCGAGAGCTGCAACCGGAGATCGAGGCAACCGGTCTGGAACTGGCGGCCATCATCCCCTACGATCCGCAGTTGGCGGATTATGACGCAAGGGGTTGCTCCTTCATTGACCTCCCGGCCGACTCCCCATCATACCGGGCCGTCCGCGAAATGGCACAACAAGTTGGGCTGTAGTGCCCGAGACCAACTTGCTGCGGGAAGAAAGATCTCATAGTCACGAAGGGATGCTGAAACATGTCGCTGTCTCGTTGCCATCGAGTCCGATTCCTCCCTGAAGGCGCGTGGGTGCAGGTTCTCCCCTCGGAGACGCTCAAAGACGCGGCTCGCAAGATCGGCATCGAGATGATGAGCGCCTGTGGCGGCCAGGGCACATGCAAAAAGTGCGGCGTTCGTGTGCTGTCGGGGAAGTGCCGAATGGGGATGGATCTGCTGTCCCCGGCGCTCAAGGCAAGAGGGCATATTCTCGCGTGTCAAGCGTATCCCGAAGACGACTTGACCGTCGAGGTGCCAGTGGAGTCACGTCTCACCGGCGCGGGGGCGCTGCTACGACACGAAGAGATCGCCGTTCCCGGGTACGAGTCGGGGCCGGATCGCTATCCCCTCAGTCCACTCGCCCGGAAGGTTCACGTCACGGTTGATCCACCGACATTGTCGGAGAACATGTGCGACTTGGATCGCCTGCTGAAATCGTTGCGCACACATAGCGATTCACCGGCAACGCCCACAATCAGCTTGCCGGTTCTGCGCAAACTGCCCCAACTTCTGCGCGCGAACGACGGCAAGGTTGCGATCACGATCGTCCATCTCGGTGACCATGACGAAATCGTCCAGGTGGACCCCAGCCCGCAACCCCATCCTTGTGTTGGCCTCGCCATCGACATTGGGACAACAACGGTGACCGTTTACCTCGTCAACCTTAAGACGGGAGACACGCTCCAGCGACTGTCCACCTACAACGAGCAATTCGTGTACGGTGAGGATGTCATTACCCGAATCGTTCACGCGTCCCGGAGCGAGGAGAACCTTGACGATCTCAGGCAGGCCGCCCTGCGAACAGTCAATGGGCTGATTGACCAATCTCTGACGGCAGAGGGCTACGCTCCGGAAGATCTTTCCTGTGCCGTCGTTGCCGGCAACACGACGATGACACACCTGTTTTTGGGAGTTAACCCGAAACACATCCGCCTCGCGCCTTACATCCCTGCCGCGGTCGACTTCCCACCTGTCAAGGCCGGCGAGACGGGGCTACACATTAACCCCCAGGGCTACATTTTCCCTCTGCCATCGGTGGGCAGCTACGTCGGGGGCGACATCGTGGCCGGAGCGCTGTCTTCCGGTATCGCTGACAGCAGTGAAATGCGGATGCTCGTCGACCTCGGCACAAACGGAGAGGTGGTGGTGGGGAACGAGGAATTCCTCGTCGCCTCGGCCTGCTCCATCGGGCCTGCGTTTGAGGGTGGAGGCATCACTTGCGGCATGAGGTCGGTTCCGGGAGCGATTCACCGCGTCACCATCGAAGACAAGGGCAATCGGATTCACCTCGAAACCGTTGGCGACGAAAAACCCATCGGTCTGTGTGGGTCTGGATTGGTCGAGGCGCTGGCATCCCTCGTGCGGAGTGGGGCACTGGACAGATCCGGCAACTTCAGCCGTGACGCGGCGCGGCTGCGCATCACCGATGAAGACAACGATCCCGAATTCGTCTTGCTCGCGAGCGAGGAGACCCAACTCTGCAGAGACCTCGCTCTCGCCACTTCGGACGTCAAGAATCTGATGCGAGCCAAAGCCGCGCTATTCTCAGGGATGCAGCATCTGGTTACCTCGATTGGCTTGACGATGGCAGACATCAAGAGAATCTACGTGGCCGGAGCTTTCGGCAGCCACATGGACATCCGGAGCGCCGTGGAAATCGGGATGCTTGCAGACGTTGAGGCCAGTCGACATATCGTCGTTGGAAACAGCTCGGTCAAGGGCGCGCGCCTTTGCCTCCTGTCGCAGGAGGCCCTAAGGGAGGCGACATCCATCGCAGCCAAGATGACGTATCTCGAATTGTCCGTGGACCCCACGTACATGGACGAATTCATGGCGGCGAACTTCCTGCCGCATACCAACCTTTCGCTGTTCCCGTCGGTCAGTGCGCAATGAAGGAGCGAGTGTCATGAAAATCGCAATATCAGGCAAAGGAGGGGTCGGCAAGACTACAGTGGCCGCCGCTTTGTGCAGGCTGTTCGAAGAGGACGGATTGCTCGTCTACGCTGTCGACGCGGACCCCGATGCCAGTCTCGGTTTGACTCTCGGTTTGGCTGAAGCCGATCTCGCCCGATCCAGACCTCTCGTCGAGATGAAGGAGCTTATCTCCGAGCGGGTTGGCGACGGGGGAGGCATGTTCACGCTCAACCCCAAAGTGGATGATGTCATCGAGAACTTCTCCCTGGCTTGCGGAAACATCCGGCTTCTCAGGATGGGGAGCGTGAAGAAGGCAGCCACTGCCTGCTATTGTCCGGAGAACTCGTTTCTGGGGGCCGTTGTCCGCGCCTTGGTTCTCGAAAAGGACGCGGTGGTCATCATGGACATGAGCGCCGGAATAGAGCACCTCACGCGCGGCACCGCCCAGGGCATGGACACGATGCTCATTGTTTCCGAGCCGTCCCCCACCAGTCTGAAGACGGCGCGCATCGCGGCCGACCTGGCTGGGGAGCTTGGGGTATCCCGCGTGCAGTTTGTGGGTAACAAGGTACGTAACGAGCAGGACCAACAACGCCTGACCGACGGAGTGAACGGGCGCTTCCTGGGGTTCCTCCCCTACGAAGACAGTCTGTTTGGGTTGCCGCTCATCAATGCCGGAACGGACGATCCCTTCTGGAGCGCGGCGCGAGAGGTGTACTGCAAGCTGACATCCGAGCCACAAACATGAGAGGGGGCATCTGTCGCACTCTCTCAGCAAGTAGTGATTTTGCAGTGCAGGGGATTATCCCCACGATATCAGAGAAAGAAATCATTCAGCAAATTCAGGAGGAACGCGAATGGCTTACGACGCAGTGAAAATGAAGGACTGGCAGATCTCGGAGGCGGCTGAAGCCAACATGCCTACGCCAGATGAGTGGCGCGACAAACTGGGGCTGCAAAAGGAAGAGATCATCCCGATGGGGCGACTGTGCAAACTGGACTTCATGAAGATCATGGAACGCCTTAAGGACAGACCGGACGGAAAGTACATCGAAGTGACCGCCATCACGCCGACGCCCCTCGGAGAGGGTAAGAGCACCACGTCTCTAGGTTTGATCGAGGGATTGGGCAAGCGTGGCAAGAGTGTTGGTGGTTGCCTGCGCCAGCCTTCAGGCGGCCCGACGATGAACATCAAGGGGACGGCGGCGGGGGGAGGCAACTCGCTGCTCATCCCGATGACCGAGTTCTCCATGGGACTCACCGGCGATATCAACGACATCACGAACGCTCACAATCTCGCCATGGTCGCGTTGACCGCCCGTATGCAGCATGAGCGGAACTACAACGACGATGAACTGGCAAAGCGCACCGGTATTCGGCGTCTGGACGTGGACCCCAAACGCGTCGAGATGAAGTGGATTCTCGACTTCTGCGCGCAGAGCCTCCGCAACATCGTCATCGGTCTGGGCGGGAAGATGGATGGGTTCCTCATGGAGTCTGGGTTTGGCATTGCCGTCAGCTCCGAATTGATGGCCATGCTATCCATCGTCCGCGACCTCGCCGACATGCGGGAGCGTATGGCGAACATCACGGTCGCTTTCGACCACCAGGGCAACCCGGTGACCACCGGCGACCTGGAAGTGGCAGGCGCGATGACCGCATGGATGCGCAACACTATCAACCCCACACTGCTGTGCAGTGCCGAGTACCAGCCTTGCTTCGTTCACGCCGGACCTTTTGCCAATATTGCCGTCGGGCAGTCTTCCATCATCGGCGATAGAGTCGGGCTGAAGATGTTCGACTACCACATCACTGAGAGCGGATTCGCAGCCGACATCGGCTTTGAAAAATTCTGGAACGTGAAGTGCCGCCTCAGCGGGCTGAAACCCCACGTGTCAGTCCTCGTCGCGACTATTCGCGCTCTGAAAATGCACGGCGGCGGACCGCGCGTCGCGCCCGGGGCGCCCCTGCCCGATGAATACACCCAGGAGAACCTCGAGCTGCTTGAGAAAGGTCTCCCCAACATGATTCACCACATCAATACCATTCGCACATCGGGGATCAACCCCGTCGTGTGCGTCAACCGGTTCCACACGGACACCCATGCAGAGGTGGAGATGGTCCGCAAGGCAGCGGAAGCAGCAGGCGCCCGTTGCGCCCAATCTTCTCACTGGGCTGATGGCGGCGACGGCGCTCTCGAACTGGCCGATGCGGTCATCGATGCCTGCAACGAGGAATCGAAGTTCGAGTTTCTCTACCCGCTCGACACCAAGCTGCGTGACCGCGTCGAGAAGATCGCCAAGGTCGTGTACGGTGCCGACGGCGTTGCTTGGACTCCCGAAGCAGATTCCAAGGCCAAAATGCTCGAAGCCGACTCCACATACGACGACTACTGCACCATGATGGTGAAGACTCATCTGAGTCTGAGCCACGATCCCACCATCAAGGGAGTACCCAAGGGATGGATGTTGCCCATCCGCGACGTGCTCATCTTCTCCGGGGCGAAGTTCCTGTGCCCGATGGCTGGAACCATCAGCCTCATGCCGGGAACCTGCTCCAACCCGGCATTCAGGAAGGTGGATGTGGACGTCAATACGGGCAAGGTGCAGGGGCTGTTCTGAGCCAGCCATTCGGACGGCAAGATGAATGTCGCTAACTGGCGAATGAGCGAACTCGTTGCGTCGGGGATTTCTGCCGTTCAGGACGGATGTCCTGCAAAAGGGTTCGGTGGGGATACATATCCCCACCGACCTTGTTCGTCCGAGATATTCGTCCCCAGCCACCTCTTTCGTGGGGCATCCGTTCTGTGTTCTAGTGCATCCTTTCGTAAATTCTTCGACATTAGACGCCGGATCGCTTCAGCGTCCGGTAGCTCACACAACTGACTACCGAGCGCCAAGAAAGGACATCTTTTCTCCCCTTTCAACCCGTGTTCGTG